>NZ_CP094975.1:6217500-6517500 GCF_023509015.1 Pseudomonas abieticivorans | reverse complement strand
GCGCGAACTGCCGATGATGATGACCTTGGGCCAACATGCCCAGGACCCGCACCTGTCGTTCTACCATTTCAACCCCTCGGGCTTTGCTTTCGAAACCATTGCCGAAATCGAGCCGTGGCAGGGCGATCCCTACGAGTTGAACCCGGAAAAACTCAGCCTGTGGGGGCACGAGATGGTCGGGCCGATACTGGGCGCCAGCGTCAAGACGCCTGAAGAAGTGCTCGACGCCGACTACCTGCCCACCTACCTGGCCAAACGCTGACATGCGCGTGGCACGGGTGGAGGTTGATGGCCGGGCCTTCTGGGCATTGCTGGAAGCGGAAACCAGCCGGCTGCGGCCCATCAACGCGCCATTTGCCCAGTGGGCCGGGTTGCGCGGGCCGGCTGCGCTGCAAGCGCTTGATCTGGGCGAGCAGCGCCTGCCCCTGGCCGCGGCGCGCCTGCTCCCGCCGCTGGAACCAGGCGGCCGGGTATTCGGCGTGGGCCTGAATTACCTGAGCCACCTCAAGCGCCTGGGCAGCGAGGCGCCGGCCCATCCGTTGGCCTACATCAAGCCTGAATCGGCGCTGGTCGGGGCCGAGGACGACATCCATTACCCGCCGCTGACCCGCCAACTGGACTACGAAGTGGAACTGGTCGCGGTGGTGGGCCGCCCGTTGCTCGACGAACTGCGGGCCAGCCACTGCCTGCTGGGCTACACGGTGGGCAATGACATCAGCGCGCGGGACGCCGGCAAGCAGATCGGCCGCCTGGACCTGCTGACCCAGAAAGCCATGGACCGCACCACGCCGGTCGGTCCGTGGATCGTTACCCCGGACGAGTTGGGCGTGCGCGGGCAGCCAGCGTTGAACATGCAACTGCATGTCAACGACGAACTGCGCCAGCAGGACAACACCCGGCACATGATCTTCCCCTTGGATGAGCTGCTCAATTACCTGGATGCACGCATCAGCCTGCGCCCAGGCGACTTGGTGTTTACCGGTTCCAGCCACGGCGTGGGGCTGGAGAGCGGGCGGTTTTTGCAGCCCGGTGACCAGGTCCACGCGCAGATCAGCGGCATCGGCCGCTTGCGCAACACCATTGGCGCCCCGCGGCGCTTGAATGCCGCGCGGGCGAAGGGCCGCCTGGGCCAACCGCTGGTCCCTTGAACGACGACTACCCCCTTACACAACAGCCAGGAGTGAAGATGAGCGAGGCTTCGGCGTGGGCGCCGTTTCGCAACAAAGCGTTCCGCGGCTTATGGCTGGCGGGCGCTGTGGTCAACCTGGCGATCTGGATGCAGACGGTGGGTGCAGCCTGGATCATGACCACCCTGACCACCTCGCCAGCTTTGGTGTCGCTGGTGCAAACCGCGATGACCTTGCCGGTGTTCCTGTTCGCCTTCCCGGGCGGGGTGATCGCCGACCGGGTGGACCGCCGCCGTTGGCTGATCATTACCCAGGCGATGATGCTGTGCGCCGCCGTGGCGTTGGGCGCCTTGGCCTGGTGTGCGCATTTGCAAGCCCTGGGCTTGCTGGCATTGACCTTTGTGCTGGGCACCGGCAGCGCCCTGGGCATGTCGGCGTGGATGGTGACCATGGTGGGCGTGCTGTCGCGCGACCAGGTGCCAGCCGCGGTGTCACTCAACGGCATTGCCATCAACGCCACCCGTGCCTTGGGCCCGGCGTTGGCGGGCGCGTTGATCGCCTACTGGAACACCACCTCGGTATTTTTGGTCATCGCCCTGTGCATGTTCGTGGTGCTGCTGTTTCTGTTTCGCCTGGCCCCTGTGCCTCCTGAGACGGGCCTGCCACCGGAAACCCTGGTGGGCGGCATGCGCAGCGGCCTGCGCTACATCCGTCATTCTTCGGTGCTGGGCAGCGCACTGCTGCAAGTGCTGGTGTTTACCAGCAGCGCCAGCGCGCTGTGGGCCTTGATGCCGCTGGTGGCCAAGCAGTCGCTGGGCATGGATGCCGGTGGCTACGGCCTGTTGATGGCGTTCCTGGGGGCTGGCGCGGTGATCGCGGCGCTGAACTTGCCGCGGTTGTACCGCCGCCTGAGCCTGCGGCGCTTGATCATATGGGGCGTGCTCGCGTTCAGCGCCGCCACCTTGAGTGCCGCGCTGGCGCACGACCGCTACGTGGTCTGCGCGATGATGCTGCTGGCCGGCTTCGGCTGGATGGCAGTGAACGCGACGATTTCCACCGTGGTGCAAACCTATGCTGCCAATTGGGTGCGGGCGCGGGTGGCTTCGCTGTACGTGTTGACCTTGATGGGCTCGATGGCGGCGGGCGGTGCAGTGTGGGGCGCCTTGGCCGAGTACCTGGGGCTTGGGCACAGCCTGTTGCTGGCGGGGCTGTTGTTACCGGCCGGGTTGCTGGTGACGCGCAAGGGCCACGTGGAATTGGGGCAGGAGGCCGACTTTGCCCAGGTGCAGGCCACCGACAAACTGCCGCTGATGAGCACGGTGAGCCACGCCGAAGGCCCGGTGTCGGTGGAAATCGTTTATCACGTGACCCAGGCCGAGCGCGACGGCTTCCTGGCTGCCGTGTACGCCGTCGGCAAGGCCCGGCGGCGCAACGGCGCGCAGGGTTGGCGGCTTTACCGCGACATGGCGGACCCGCACGTGTACAGCGAGCGGTTTATCGTCGAGTCCTGGCTCGACTACCTGCGCCAGCAAGCCCGGGTAACCCGCGCCGACCATGGCCAGGAGCGCCTGCTGGCGCACTTTCGGCGCGAAGCCCTGCAACCTCGGCGGCTGATTTACCAACCGCCCACGTGAGGCTAGGTATCAAAAAGGTGAAATTCCCAGATAAAATTTTACGTCAGGTTTTGTTCTCAGGTTAGAATGATGAAAATCATGGGTTACCTGGGCCGGGCATGGACACTACTGACGTCAACGACAGCACTAAACTGGCAGGAGCGGTCATCGTCAAGCCGGTCTCCAACGCCGTGCGCATCCTGCGCCACTTAAGCCTGGTCGGCACGCCGGAACGCTCGGTGGACATCGCCCGGCAACTGGAGATCAACCCCAGTACCTGCTTCAACATTCTGCGCACCCTGGTGCACGAGGACGTGGTCGACTTCAGCGCCTTGTCCAAGCGTTATTCGGTGGGGCTGGGGCTGGCCCGGTTGGTGGAGCAACAGGTCAGCCAGGGCCATCGCATACAAATGGCCAAGCCACAGTTGCAAAACCTGGCGGCCCGTTTAGGGGTGACCATCACCCTGTGGCGCCGCATCAGCCCCAATCGCATCGTCATCGTCAGCTCTGCCGCAAGCCCCGCCGCCGTGCGCATCGACATGGCCGAAGGGCAGCGCCTGCCGTTGTTGATGGGCGCCAGCGGGCGGCTGTTCGCCACCCAAGTGGACCTGGACGACCCGCAGGTACAGAGCGGTTTCGAGGGCATCCGCTGGACCCGCCCTTTGACGCTTGCCGACTATCGCGAAGAAGTGAAACTGGCGGCCCAGCGCGGTTGGGCGATGGACGACGGGCACTTCTCGATGGGCATCCTGGCGGTGGCGGCGCCCATCTACTCACCGTCCGGCAGCATCGATTTCACCGTGTCGGCGGTGATGTTTCGCGGGCAGCGGGACGAAGAGGGCCTTGCCGAGCTTGGCAAGGCGCTGATCGAGTTCTGCGCCGAAGTGGCGTGCGTGCTGTACTGAAGTGAAGCGCGCTGCTATTCGCGCACCAGCAGCAGGCTGCCGCCCAGCGGGCCGCCGCCTGCGGCCACGGTGCTGACTGCGTGGTCGTGGGTTTGTCGGCCCTCGGCGCGGCCCCACAGTTGCTGGCAGGCCTCGTGCACGTAGCCCAGGCCGTGGGTGCGCCCCCCCGATAACTGCCCGCCATTGGTATTGATCGGCAAGCTGCCGTGCAGGGCGATGCGCGTGCCGCCCTCCACGAACGCACCACTTTCGCCGGTGGGGCACAGGCCCAGGGCTTCCAGCCAGATCAGCGTCAGGATCGAAAAACCATCGTACAGTTGCGCGCTGCCCACGTCCCGGGGGGTGTAGTCGGTGCGCGCCCACATCATCCGGCCCACGTCGAAGGCGGCCATGCGGGTCAGCGAGATCTGGTCCCAGGACCAGGGCTGGTTCAGCGCCGCGCCCATGGCTTCGATGCGGATGGGCCGATTTGGCAGGTCCTGGGCAATCTCCCGGCGCGACAGGATGATGGCGGTGGAGGCGTCGCAGTGCACGTCGCAGTCGAACAGGCGCAGGGGCGAGGAGATCATGCGCGACGCCATGTAGTCGTCCATGCTCATGGGCGTGCGGTACACCGCCTTGGGATTGCGCATGGCGTTCTGCCGGCAGGTCAGGGCGATCTGCGCCAACTGCTCGGGCCGGGTGCCGTACTGGTGAAAGTGGCGCTGGGCATACAACGCCATCAGGTTGATGCCCGACTGCACGTTGAACGGCGTGAACCACTGCCAGGCAAAGCTGCTGTCGCGGCCCTGGGTCTTGCTGGTCAGGGCGCCGGCCTGCTTGTTGGTGACGCGGGCCGAGGCCTCGGTGATGGTGCGAAACACCAGCACGTGCTTGCACAGCCCAGTGGCAATGGCCATGGCCCCGTTGATCACCCCGGCAAGCGGCCCCGGGCCTTCATAGCCGCCGCCGAACCAGTTCACGTTGAGCCCCAGGGCGCTTTTCAATGCGCTGGGGCCGACCGGCGAAAACGCGTCGCCATTGTTGTTGTCACCCGGCCAGCAGGCTACCCCGTCGATATCGCTGCGTTGCAGGCCGGCGTCGGCGATCGCCTGCAGGCAGGCGTCGACGGTCAGGCGCATGGCCGACAGGTTGGACGGCCGGCCGACTTCCGACTGGCCGACACCGGTGATGGCGACGTCTTTTTCGTAACGATGATCGAACATCACTGATCCTTCTCGAACAGAGGCAACCACACGTCCTCGACATTGAGGAAACGCACCTTCACGGGCAGGTCGATGTGCACCTCGTTGACTGGCATGCCTACCACGTTGCTGACGAACTGCAGGCCGGGTTGCTCTGCAAGCTCGATGATCGCCACCACGTAGGGCACCTCAAGGTCAGGCGCCCACGGCTGGTGGTTCACGGTGTAGCTGAGCACTCGGCCCTTGCCGGAAACCGCCTGGGGCGCCACCTCAAAGCTTGCGCAGTGGGGGCAGAGCGGGGCAGGCGGGTGGAAGAACTGGCTGCAGGCCGCACAGCGGTGCATCAGCAAGGTGCCCTGTGCGCCACCCTGCCAGAAGGCACGGTTGTCGGCATTGAGTGCGGGGAGTTTTCTAGGCATGGGCAGTCCGCGGCTAAGGATTTGACTCGAAGTCATACGGTATCATTTGAACATATTTTAGAAAAGTGTCATATATTTGTGCAGTGAACGCACGGGTCGACCGTTCGTGCGGTAAAAACAACAACAAGAGGGTTGCGCTATGTCCCAGTCATTACAGGGCAAAAGGATAGTTGTCACCGGCGGGTTCGGTGTCTTGGGCAGCACATTGGGCAAGTACTTGCTGGCGCGCGGTGCGCGAGTGGCCTTGCTCGATCGCAGCGAGGCACCGGCGGCGCTGCTGGACACCCCCGACCTGCTGTGCCTGGAGGGGGTCGACTTGAGTTCGACAGCCTCGGCCGACAACGCTTTTGCGCGTGTCGCCGCGCAGTGGGACGGCATTGATGGCCTGGTCAACGTGGCGGGCGGCTTTGCCTGGGAGACCGTGGAGCAAGGGCACCTGGAGACCTGGGACCGCCTGTACCAGATGAACCTGCGCACGGCGGTGGTCAGTGCCCAGTCGGCGCTGACGCACCTGGTGGCCAGCGCCGCCGGGCGCATCGTCAACATCGGTGCCCTGGCTTCGCTCAAGGCAGCAGCCGGCATGGGCGCCTATGCCGCTTCCAAGGCCGGGGTGGCGCGCTTTACCGAAGCCCTGGCCGAAGAACTGAAAGACCGTGGGGTGACGGTCAACGCGGTGCTGCCGAGCATCATCGACACCCCGGCTAACCGCGCCGACATGCCCGATGCCGACAGCAGCCGCTGGGTAACCCCGCAGGCATTGGCGGCCGTGGTTGCGTTCTTGTTGTCTGATGACGCGCAGGCCGTCACCGGCGCCCTGCTGCCTGTGAGTGGCCGCGTATGAGGCTGGTGACCTACACCGACGCCTGGGGCGTGGACCGTGCCGGTGCGTTGTTCAATCAGGACCAGCAGGTGCTCGACCTGCAAGGCGCCTACCGCACGCTGGAAGGGCAGGACACTGCTGCCCTGGCCAGCATATTGGCGCTGGTGGAGGCCGGTGAGCCGGCACTGGCCTTGGCGCGCACGCTGTTGGCCCGGGCACCGGCGCCGGCGGTGCTGGAGCGCGCCGACGTGAAGCTGCGTGCGCCGATCCAGCCGCCGCCGCAAATGCGCGATTGCTCCTGCTTTGAACTGCACCTGCGCCAGAGCTTTGCCGCGGCACGACGCGCCCGTGCGCTGCGCACCGAAGACCCCGAGGCTACCTTGAAGGCCATGAACACCCGCGCCGACGACCGGGTGATCGAGACCTTCAACAAGCAACCGATCTACTACAAGGGCAACCGTTTCGCCGTGATCGGCATCGACGACGAATTTCAATGGCCCAGCTTCAGCCGGGCGCTGGATTTCGAGCTGGAGTTTGGCTGCTACATCGGCAAACGGGGCAAGGACATCAGCCGCGACGCCGCCCGCGGGCACATCGTTGGCTACACCATTTTCAACGACATGAGCGCCCGCGACGCCCAGGCCCTGGAGATGCCCGGCATGCTTGGCCCAGCCAAGAGCAAGGACTTCGACACCGCCAACATCATGGGCCCGTGCCTGGTGACCGCCGATGAACTGGGCGATCCGTACGACCTGAACATGGTCGCCCGGGTCAACGGCCAGGAGTGGGGGCGCGGCAATACCCGCGACATGCGCTGGCAGTTCGAGGATGTGATCGCCCATGTGTCGCGCGACGAAACCCTGTACCCCGGCGAGTTCCTGGGGTCGGGCACGGTCGGCAACGGCTGTGGCCTGGAACAGCTGCGCTATCTGAAGCGTGGCGACGTGGTGGAACTGGAAATCGACGGTATCGGCGTTTTGCGCACCCAGGTTGGCCACAAAGTGCTGGCCGGGGCTTGAAAGGAGCGTGAAGGACAGGTGATTTCACTCACAGTAAGTGCGTGAATTTTATATACACAAATCAATAAAGTGTCTTATATTATCGTGCGGCTCACCGCCGTGAAGCCAAGAGTAGGAGGCAAGCATGCTAACAATAACAAGCCCCGTGTTGTCGGATGGAACCAAGGTCTCGGACCTCATCTACCCCTCCAGCCGTGAAGTACAGATGCGCGTGTTGTCTGACCGCGAAATTTACGAACTGGAGATGGAAAAGATCTTCGGCAAGATATGGGTGCTCCTGGGGCACGAATCGGAGATCCCGAATTCCGGCGATTTCATGGTTCGCGACCTGGGTTCGGACTCGGTGATCGTCGCCCGGGGCAAGGAAGGCGAGGTCTTCGTTACCCTCAACGTCTGCCCGCACCGTGGCATGCGCATCAGCACCGCCGACTGCGGCAACACGCAAATTCACAAATGCATCTACCACGGTTGGGCGTTCCGGCCCAACGGTGATTTCATCGGTTCGCCCGTCGAGCGCGAATGCATGCACGGCAAGATGCTGCCCAAGTCCGAACTGGGCCTGAAGAAGGCCCGGGTCACCTTGTATGGTGGCTTGGTGTTTGCGACCTGGAACACCGAGGGTCCTTCGTTCGACGAGTTCCTGGGTGATGCCAAGTGGTATTACGACATGCTGTTCTGCCGCTCGGACAAGGGCATGGAAGTGCTCGGCCCGCCGCAGCGTTTTATCGTCAACGCCAACTGGAAAACCGCGGGCGAGCAGTCGGCTGCCGACGGCTTCCACACCCTGACCTTGCACCGCTGGCTGGGCGAGGTGGGCAACTATGCGAAAAAAGGCGAGGGCGAAACCGCCGACCTCAGCCCGGAAATGATCGGCGTCGAAATCAGCTCGCCCCACGGCCACGCCCTGCGTTGCATTGACCTGGCGCGCAAGATCAAGCGCCTGACCGGGCTGGACCCTGCCGAGCTTACGGTGCAGCAAAAGCTTGAAGCCTTGCCGCCGGCCGGCATGACCGCCGACATGGTCGAGCAACTGGCGCGCAACCTGACCGAAGACCAGTTGAAGGTGCTGACCAGCATGCCGCCGCAGGTGGGGGGCATGTTCCCGAACATTCTCTTTGGTTTTGTCTACATTCCCCAGCCAGACGGCAGCGTGGTGGGCTCCATGACCCTGCACGCCTATGTACCCCGCGGGCCCGACCAGTTGGAGTTCGTCAACTGGGTATTTGCCGAGAAGGACGCCTCGCCGGAGCTGCGCGACAAGATGCTCAAGCAGACCATCCAGTTGTTTGGCACCTCGGGCATGGTCGAGCAGGACGATTCCGACACCTGGCCGCACATGACCCTGGCCGCCAAAGGCGCCATGGGCCGCAAGAGCACGCTCAAGTACCAGGCGTGCTTTGAAACCGGTGCGCCAGAAGGCTGGCCCGGCCCTGGCATCGTCAACGAAGGTTTCACCAAGGATGACACCCAGTGGCATTGGTGGTTGTACTGGCATGAACTGATGATGGCCGACGACCAGCAATAAGCCTATGCGTGCGCCGCGGCTCAAATGGGCCGCAGCGCAGGCAGCGTCCCCTGCACAACAATAACAGTGAGGAAATACTCATGGCTCAGGTTCAACAACGCGGCGTGGAGGATATCCAGCCGGGTTCCCCGGTCGGTACCCAGCGGGTGCCGGTGGGCTCGCCGATCTATAACCAGGTGGTGACCTTTCTCTACGAGGAAGCCACCTTGCTCGACCAGATCCGCCTGCAGGAATGGGCCGAGCGCCTGGACACCGACCTGGTGTACACGGTGCCCCTGCGCCAGACGCGCCTGGCGGCCGAACTCAGCGCCACCATCGTGCGCACGGTGCAGCATTACCATGACGACTACCGCTCGATCATGGGTCGTATCCTGCGCTTGTCCGGCAAGAGCGCCTGGGCCGAGGACCCACCCTCGCGCACCCGTCGCCTGGTGACCAACGTGTTCGTCGAAGAAACCACCAAGCCCGACGAGTTCGTGGTCACCAGTTACCTGCTGTTGACCCGCAGCCGGTTCAAGGACCACCACGTCGACATCATCAGCGGCGAGCGGCGCGACGTACTGCGCCTAAGTGATGCGGGCTTCAAGTTGGCCCGGCGCGAGGTCATCCTGGACCAGGCCGTGCTGGGCACGCCGAACCTGGCGGTGTTCCTCTAGGGCGTTTTGGGCAGGGGCCTGGTTCCGCTAAAGCCCCTGCAACCAGGCCTGGTCCTGGGCGCATAGCAATTGGCGTTGATGGCTGAAATCCAGGGTCGAGCCTTTCATGCGCAAGGCCTGCTCGGCGCGCTCGGCCTGCTGGCTGTAGCAGCGATTGCTGTTTTCGGCATGCACGTGCGCGTCCAGGTCATGGGCACGGCCCATGGAAATCAAGGTGCACCGGCGCAGCAGCAGGGCGGCCTCGGCGGTTTCCTCGCTTAGCGTGCCCAGGGCCCAGCGGGCCATGCCTGCGCGCAGGTTGACGCCGGCATAGGGGCTGGGGCCCTCGATCAGCGTACCGTTGACTTCCCAGGCCAGCAACACGTGATGGTCACGCGCAAGCGTGGCGTGGGTGCGCTGGTTGACCCGCCGTGGGATCTCGATGTCGTAGCGCCGCATGGCAGTACCACGCGCAGCGCTGGCAATGGCCAGCCCCGCCAGGTCGAGCAGGTGGGTGCATTGATGGCTGGCATCGGTTTGCCGGGTCACCGAATGGGCGACGCGATCCAGCGGCATGCCCAGCAGTTGCTGTAATTGATCGCAGGCTTGGGTGCACAGGGTATAGGGATAGCGCAGCGCTTCGCCGCCGATGGCAATGACGCAGCGGCCGTCGTGGCGGGCCCACACGCGAAAGTGATGGAAGTCGTCTTCCAGGGCGGCGCGCACTTCGCCCGCGCCGTTGGCGGCGCGACCGATGATGTCCACGCGGCGGTGAAATGCAGTCATCCTCGATATCCTTGTTCTACAGCTGTTCAGGCGGAAGAAATCAGTTATATTTGAACACTATACTAAAATATGTTCACTAAAAAACAAGAAATGGAGTGGCTCATGGCACTGCTGAACGAACAGGTTGCGTTGATCACCGGCGCAGGGGGTGGCATCGGCCGCGGCGTTGCACTCAATTTTGCCAAGGAGGGTGCCGCGGTGGTGGTGGCCGAGCTGGACGCCGCCAGCGGCGAGGCGGTGGTCGCCGAGCTCAAGGCTCTGGGCGCCAGGGCGGTGTTCATCAAGACCGACGTGTGCGACAAGGCCCAGGTAGAGGCCGCCGTGCAATTGGCGGTGGACGAGTTCGGCGGGTTGGACATCTTGGTCAACAACGCCTTCGCGCCCACCCCCAACGTGCTGCTGGAAGACAAGACCGACGCCATGCTGGAGCAAACCCTGGGGTCGACCGTGTGGGCCGCCTGGTGGGCGATGAAAGCCGCGTTGCCGCATATGAAGGCACGGGGCGGTGGCAAGATCGTCAATTTCTACTCCATCGATACCGAGATCGGCGCCTGGTTGCATGGTGACTACAACACCGCCAAGGCTGCCATCGTCGGGCTTACGCGCAGCGGGGCCGCGGAGTGGGGGCGCTTCAATATTCGCGTCAACGCGATCGCGCCCACGGCCATGGGCGCCACGTTCCACAAGCTGGCGGCTGAAAACCCAGGCTTTGCCGAGATGTCCGCGTCCATGCGCCCGCTGGGGCGTTGTGGCGAGCCGGAAGCCGACATCGGCCCGGCGGTGGTGTTCCTGGCCTCGGAGATGTCGCGGTTTATTACCGGGGAAACCTTGCATGTGGATGGAGGGCTGCATTTGCCAGGCTATAACTCGCGGCCCAAAGGGATACCCGTGCGCGAGTATTGATTAAGCGTTGGCTGCGGCCTTCCCCCCAGCCCTCTCCCGGGGGCGAGGGCTGGGGTGAGGGGCAAAGGTGCTACTTCTTGGAAACCACAATGGACGTGGTTTCAAGGTCCCACGTCGTCGCCGTCTTGCCTTCATCGCGCAACTGGTACTTCAGCACGCGCCCCTGAGGGTTCTTTGGCAAGCTGGCGCGAAACTCGATGTAGCGCGGCAGCGCGTAGTAGGGCACCGCGTCGGTGGCCCAGTGGAACAGCGCCTCGGGCTCAAGCGCGACACCTTCGTGCAGCACCGCGGTGACCTTCACGTCATCCTCGCCCTTTTCCGAAGGCACCGCGTGCACGGCCACCTCGGCCAGCGCCGGGTGGACGGCAAACGCGGCCTCCATCTCGAAGCTGGAGATATTTTCGCCACGGCGGCGCAAATAGTCCTTCTTGCGGTCGACGAAATAGAAGAAGCCCTCGTCGTCGAATTTGCCGATGTCACCGCTGTGAAACCACATGTTGCGCATCAGCTTCTGGGTGTCTTCGGGGCGGCGCCAGTAGCCCTGGAACATGATGTCGGGGCGCAGCGGGCGCACGACGATCTCGCCGGCGCAGTTGGCCGGCAGCTCCTGGTCCAGTTCGTCGACGATGCGCACGTCGAAGTCGGCGATGCGCTTTCCAGACGAGCCGGGCGCGGCGTATTCGCCCGCAGGCAGCGAGGTGATCACGCAGGCTTCGGTCAGGCCGTAGCCGTTGCCGCCCACCAGCGGAGTGCCGAAACGCTCGCGCCAGATTTTCTTGGTGTCTTCGGTGTAGGGGTTGCCGCGGGCGGTGTGGATCTGGCCAACGCAACGCAGCATCGCGTCGTTATCCGGGGCTTGGGCCAGCAAGCCACCCATGCCGCCCAGGATCGAGGCAATGGTGGCGCCCGAGCGCTCCACTTCTTGCCAGAAGTTGGACACCGAGAAGCGCGGCAGGATCGCGGCACGCGCGCCTACCAGAATGCTGGCGATGATCGACACGCACAGGGCGTTCATGTGGAACAGCGGCAGCGGCGTGATGGTGACGTCGTCGGCGCTGGCCGGGCCTGCGCGCAATTGCAGGCGTGCCAGGTTGCACATGAAGTTGTAGCTGATCATGCAGCCCTTGGACGGGCCCGTGGTGCCGGAGGTATAGATCAGGCAGGCCAGGTCCGACGGTTGCGGTTTGCCGGGCAGGGGCGTGGTGTCGTTGCCACGCAGATCGTCCAGGGGGGCGATGCGAATTCGGCAATCGGCCACGCTTGCCAATGGGCCGCGATGAAGAATGTGCCGGACGTCGTGCAGCTGTTCCGCCAAGGGGGTGATGCGCGACAGGTAGGCCGCTTCGCAGATCACCAGCGATGTGCCGGTATCGGCGATCTGGTGGCGCAGGAACTCGCCCTTGAGCGCCGTGTTGATGGGCACGCTGACGGCGCACAGCTTGTTGATGGCCAGCCAGGTGGTCACCGCATCGATGTTGTTGTCCAGCATCGTCAGCACGGTTTCGCCAGCCTTGACCCCCAGAACGGCCAGCGCGTTAGCCATTTTTGTGGAAAGTGAGTCAACCTGTGAATATGTGTATAACTCGCCGCTGAAATCCAACAGGATTTTGTCTGGGTGCCTTGCTACTGAACGCTCTAACGCATCGATGACCGTGTCTCGATCTCCCACTGCCCATGTCTCGGCATTTCCGGTGCTGCCCATGTCTGTTCTCCGTTTAGGCGCCAAAAGCGGGTGGCTCGCCTGATTTTATTTTGATGAGAGAATCGCATTCTAGATAAAAAATCAAATAATGTCTTTAGCAATAAGTTGAACATGTTGTGTTATTTATGCACAGATCCTGTGTTAATGTTTCTCATCTTTATTTTTCATGAGCTCATCACGCCATGCCAAAACCCGCTTCCCAAAAGGCGCAAACGCCTTCTCCCGCTGCCAAAAGCACGAAGGCAAAGAAGCCTGCGGTGGCGCCAGTCAGCCCGCCTGCAGCCAAGCCGGTAGAGCGTCGCGCGGGTGTCAAAGCGGCGACCAACAGCCCTGTCAAACCTAATCGCCGTTCAGAAGAAACCATCGCCAACATCCTCAAGGCCACTGAAGAAGTGGTGCTGATGTCGGGTGCCGATCGCATCTCGATCCTCGATGTGTGCCAAGTGGCAGGTGTTTCGCGCGGCACTTTTTATCGGTACTTCGCTTCGCAAGAAGACCTGTTGGACACGTTTTCGCGACACAAGCGCGAAAGCTTCCACAGCTCCCTGTCCCAGGAGCTGGGCCACATCACCGACCCCGAAGCGCGCCTCAACGCCTTGTTCGCCTACCTGGATAACTACTTGGAGCAAAGCCGGGCACGTCGCCTGCTGGTGGTCGCACCCGACTACGCGCTGGGGTTTTTCCGGCGGATCTTTCACGACTCGATCGTGCGTTTCCAAGACGGCCTGGGCATCGTTTTCGATGACTGGGACGAGCGCCTTGGCGTGCGCCTGGACCGCGAATTGATCTGTGAAATGATCATCCGCTACGTCTTGAGCGAAATCCTGGTGCCCGAGGCCGCAGGCCGTCGTTTATTCCCCGTGCGGGTTAAAAAACTGCTTGGCGCGCTGATCATGGGCTCCACCTCGCGCACCCGCCGCTAAACCCGACGTTTTATCCCCCTTGCGTTGCGAGAGCCCCCGAATTTCGGGGGCTTTTGCATTTTCGTGCCGTCGTTTTCCGGCCTGCAAAACGCTTCCTTTTCGCTGAATGCGCCAGGTTTTGACCTGGGTGCCCTTTGCATCGCAGCGCCTTGAGGGCTCTGGAATGGGCTTCTGCGTGCCTGGCTAAAAATAATATGAACAGTATTTTGATTTCTGCTCAATTTAAATTTAAGCTCAGGCCTTAGCAGCGAGCCGTTCGGCTTTACCTGGTTGCGGCGAACCGACCTTCGCCGCGGCCAGGCACCGCGCTAACAACCAACAAAAAAGTGCCAACCTCGAGGTACCTAGACATGCTCATCGATCTCCACGCCCACGCTCCCCACCCGGGCTACTACAACCAGCACCCTCACTGGGGGCCGTTCTTCGAACAGCACGCCGACGGCGACATCAAGCTGCGCGTGGGGGACTGGATCCTGGGCCTCGGCTCGCCCGAGCGTAAGGCAGCCGTGCGCGCCGGCAATGGCCCCAAGCTCGAGGAGTACCTGTCACGCTGGGCCGACCCGAAGGTGCGCCTGGCGGGCATGGACAAGGCGGGGCAGAACCTGCAAGTGGTCTCGGTGCCTTCCCATTGCTACATGTACTGGACCGAGGCTGAGTTCGCCGTGCCGTTCGCTCGCACGGTGAACAGCACCCTGGCCGAATACTGCTCGGCAGCACCGGACCGCCTGATGTTCTGGGCACACGTGCCGTTGAACTCGCCTGAGGCGGCGGCCGCCGAGCTTCGCTACGCCTGCACCGAACTGGGTGCCAAGGGCATGGTGGCCGGTGGCGCCAACTTCGGTGGCTTGGAGTTTGACTCGCCGGAGCTGGACGTGGTGTGGCGCACCCTGTGCGACCTGGACCTGCCGATGTTCATCCACGGCTACAACCAGTCCGTCACCTGGGGCAAGAAAGCCAACGACGATCGTTACGAAACCACGGCCATCGTCGGCATGCAGTACGACGAGACACGCTGCTTCTGGAATCTGATCTGTGGTGGCGTGCTCGATCGCTTCCCGGACCTTAAGGTGTACATCACCCACGGTGGCGGTTACGTGCCGTACCAGTTGGGCCGCCTGGCCAAGACCAACGAGAACCTGGACGTCAAGTACAACAAGAAGCCGCTGCTGGAGTACATGAAGAACTTCTACTTCGACGTGGAACTGCACGAAGTGCCGATGCGCCAGGCCCTGGTCGACATCATTGGCGCCGACCACGTGCTGTACGGCAGCAACTTCGGTGGCAGCGACGCCGTGCGTCACGACCTGACCGATGGCCTGCGCCTGTCGGACGGCGATTTGCGCAAGATCCGCTATGAGAACGCTTGCCGCTTGCTGCACCTGGACCCGGCCAAGTTGGGCAAGGTAGGTGCCTGATGAAAATCGCCCGCTGCGAGTACTTCGAGTCCGGGATTTTCTGGGCAGTGGTCGACATTGCGCAAAATGAAGTGACGCCGATTTCCGGCGAGTTCAAGGATTGGGCGCCGGCGGTGGCCGCCGGTCGCGGCATCAGCTCGGTGCGTATCGCCGGGCCCTCGCTGCCGTTGTCCAAGGTGCGCCTGCTGCCACCCATCGAACCGGTCAACCGGGTGGTGGTGGCCGGGGCCAACTACGCCAAGCATCTGGTGGAGTTTGGCTTGAATGCGCCGGCCCAGCCGGTGGCCTTTCTCAAGGCCTACGGTGCGTTGATCGGCGCCCATGACCCGATTCGCTTTCCACCTTTGACCGAGGAGCTTGATCACGAAGTCGAGCTGGTGGCAGTGATCGGCACGTCGGAAATTGACCTGGAAAACCCGCTGGCCTGCGTGCTGGGGTACACGGTGGGCAACGACGTCAGTGCCCGCGACCTGCAGCGCAGCGGCGCGGCGGGCATTGGCATGGACTTGTTCGCCGCCAAGAGCCAGGACCAGACCACCGGCCTTGGCCCCTGGATCGTCACCAAGGACGAGTTTGCCGAAGGTTCGCCCAAGCTGCGCCTGACCTTGAAGGTCAATGGCCAGGTACGGCAAGACGGCAGCACCGCCGAAATGACCTGGGATGTGGGGCAGTTGATTCGCTTCGTGCAGCAACGCTCCAGTTTTGCCTGTGGCGACGTGCTGTTCACCGGTTCGCCAGCGGGCGTTGGCATGGGCACCGGCCTGTTCCTGCACGAGGGTGATGTGGTGGAGGCCAGCGTCGAGGGTATCGGCACGCTGCGCAATGTGGTCGGCAAGAAAATCCGCGTCTAATCGAGAGCCAGACATGAACGCCAAACAACAAAAAGTAGTGGTGGTGGGGGCTGGGTTGATGGGCACCGGCATCGCGCACGCGTTTGCAAGCTCAGGGTTTACCACGCTGTTGGTCGACACGAACGGGGATGCTTTAGCCCAGAGCCGGGCCAGCATCGAAAAAATCCTTGCCGACGGCGTGCGCCTGGGCAAGGTCAGTGAGGAACAGGCCGGGGCAGCCCTGGCCAACCTGCACACCGGTAGCGACTTGAATGACGCGGCCACCGGCGCTCATTGGCTGGTGGAGACGGTGTCCGAGCAGTTGGCCGTGAAAAAAGCGGTGATTGGCCAGGCGGCGGCGCTGTTGGCGGAGGACGCGATCATCGCGACCAACACCTCGGCGCTCAGCGTGACCGAGATCGCCGCCTCGGTGCCCGGTGCGGACCGAGTGATCGGCATGCACTTCTTCAACCCCGTGCACAAAATGAAGCTGATCGAACTGGTGCGTGGCCTGGCCACCAGCGATGAGGTGGTGGCCCGTACCCGCGCCTTGTGCGAGCAGTTGGGCAAGACCTCGATCGTGGTCAACGAGTCCCCTGGGCTGACCACCAGCCGCATGTCCGCGCTGCTGGGCAACGAGGCGATGTGGATGCTGCAGGAGGGCACTGCCAGCGCCGAAGACATCGACACCGCCTTGCGGCTGGGTTTCAACCACCCCATGGGGCCGCTGGAGTTGGGCGACCTGACCGGCTGGGACACGCGGCTGTCGGTGTTGCGTTACTTGCATCAAACCCTGGGCGAGAAGTTTCGGCCCTGCCCATTGATCATCAAGATGGTGGCGGCCGGGCGCCTGGGTCGCAAGACCGGGCACGGGGTTTACCGCTATGAGGACGGTCGACAGGTGCCGGGTTCCGGGCTCAAGGCGAGTGCGCTATGAAGGACATCGTGATCCTGGATGCCGTGCGCACCCCCATCGGTAGGTTCCGTGGCAGCCTGGCAGGCGTGCGCGCCGATCACCTGGGCGCGTGGGTGATCGACCGCCTGTTGCAGCGCATGGAGCTTGCGCCCAGCCACGTCGACGACGTGATTTTCGGCTGTGTCACCCAGATTGGCGAGCAGTCGGCCAATATCGCCCGCACCGCGCTGCTGGGCGCCGGGTGGCCGGTGACCATCCCGGGCCTGACCATCGACCGCAAATGCGGCTCGGGTGAAGTGGCTGTGCACCTGGCGGCGGGCATGATTGCCGCCGGCGCTGCCCATGTGGTGGTGGCGGGGGGCGCGGAGAACATGAGCCGCGTGCCCATGGGCAGCAACCGCGAGATCCATGGCGAGGCGTTCGGCTGGATGGCTGCGCAACGCCATGAGTTGACCAGCCAGGGCGAGGCGGCCGAACGCATCGCCAGCAAGTATGGCATCAGCCGCGAGGCGCTGGACCAATTTGCGCTGACCAGCCAGCAGCGTGCGGCCGCCGCCTGCGATGCCGGCTATTTCGATAATGAAATCGTGCCGGTGTCGGTCGCCGAACTGCGCGAGCGCGACCGGGTAGAGCCGGCCCTGGTGCTGAGCCGCGACGAAACCATTCGCCGTGACACTTCGTTGGAGAAGCTCTCGACCCTCAAGACCAGCTTTCGCCCGGAACATGGGCGTATCACCGCCGGCAATTCGTCGCAGATATCCGATGGTGCCGCGGCGTTGCTGGTGATGGCCGGTGATACCGCGCGCAAGCTGGGGCTGCGGGCGCGGGCGCGGATCGTCGCGTTCACCACGGTTGGCTCCGACCCCACGCTGATGCTGACCGGGCCCATCGCCGCCACCCACAAGGTGCTGGCCATGGCCGGGTTGAGCCTGGCCGACATCGACCTGTTTGAAGTGAACGAAGCGTTCGCCTCGGTACCCTTGGCCTGGATGCAGGAGACCGGCGTGCCCCACCACAAGCTCAACGTCAATGGCGGCGCGATTGCCCTGGGGCACCCGCTGGGCGCCAGTGGTGCGCGGCTGATGACCACCTTGCTCAATGAGCTTGAGCGGCGCGGCGCGCGTTATGGCCTGCAAGCCATTTGCTGCGCCGGTGGCATGGGCACGGCGACCATCATCGAGCGGTTGGATTGAGGTGGCGCGCCTGCCACTGATTGCCGTACAGGCCATGCCGGCCGCGTTGCAGGATGCGGTCGAGCGCGGCCTGCACAGCCGCATGCTCAGCGCCACCACGCCGGTGCAAGTTTGGGCTCACCGGCCAGAGGCGGCGCTGGCCTGGCTGGCACTGATGGAAACCCTGCACGCGGGCAGCCTGCTGGACGAGCGCCTGCGCGAACTGGTGCGGCTCAAGATCGCCAGCATCACCACGTGCCAGGCCTGCCGGCTGGCGCGCAAATCGGACACGGTCACCGAACAGGACATTGCCTGCATGGCCTCCGGCAGCGCGCACTTCACCGCGCCCGAGCAGGCGGCGCTGGCGTATGCCGAGCTGTTTGCCGGCGATTACCTGGCCATTGACGAACAACATTTCGCCCTGCTGGCGACGTTTTACTCGCCGGCGCAGGTGGTGGAGCTCTCGATGTACTGCGCGCTGATGCTGGCCGGCGGGCGCATGACCGCGGTGCAGCAGGCGTATTGACCGGGTTTTTCGGCTGTTACTGATCAAAATATTGAAAAGCGTACAACAATAGGCCGGCAAGGCTTATTGTTAGCCGTGACGCCAGGCCTCCCACCGGGGCAACTTCAAAAATAATGACAAAAATGACGGAGAAGACCATGTCCACACCGGCACACAATGACCTGACCAAGGCCTTTACCGATGTCGCCAGCAATTACCGTGGCAACAGTGACATCGACCTGCACGCTACCTACCGCGACATGCGCGCCAACTCACCGGTGCTGCAGGACAACTTCATGGCCCGCCTGGGCGTACCGAGCATTGCCGGGCTGGACGCCAGCCGGCCGACCTTTACCCTGTTCAAATACGACGACGTGATGGCGGTGATGCGCGATGCCGGCACGTTCACCAGCGGCTTTATTGCCGAAGGCCTGGGCGCTTTCTTCGACGGCTTGATCCTGACCGCGATGGACGGCGATGCGCACAAGCACATCCGCAGCCTGCTGCAACCGGTGTTCATGCCCGAAACCGTCAACCGCTGGAAAGAAACCAAGATCGACCGGGTGATCCGCGAGGAATACATCAAGCCCATGGTGGCGGCCAAAGGCGCCGACCTGATGGATTTCGCCCTGTATTTCCCGATCCGGGTCATTTACGCCCTGATCGGTTTTCCGGAAGACCGCCCCGAACAGATCGAGCAGTACGCGGCCTGGGCCCTGGCGATCCTGGCCGGGCCCCAGGTAGATCCCGAAAAAGCTGCTGCCGCCCGCGGCGCCGCGATGGAAGCGGCCAAAGCCCTGTACGACGTGGTCAAGGTGGTGGTGGCCGAGCGTCGGGCGCAAGGGGCCAGCGGCGACGACCTGATCAGCCGGCTGATCAACGCCGAGTACCAGGGGCGCTCCCTGGACGATCACGAAATCGCCACTTTCGTGCGCTCGCTGCTGCCAGCTGCCAGCGAGACCACCACACGCACCTTCGGCACTTTGATGTCGCTGCTGTTGCAGCACCCCGAGATGCTTGAGCGCGTGCGCGCAGACCGCAGCCTGGTCAACAAGGCCATTGACGAGGCGGTGCGTTTCGAGCCGGTGGCCACCTTCAAGGTGCGCCAGGCCGCCAAGGACCTGGAGATCCGCGGCGTGGCGATTCCCAAGGGGGCGATGGTGCAGTGCATCGTGACCTCGGCCAACCGCGACGAAGACGCCTTCGAGCGCGCCGACACGTTCGACATCGACCGCAAGCCCAAGCCCTCGTTCGGCTTCGGCTTTGGCCCGCACATGTGCATCGGCCAGTTCGTGGCCAAGACCGAAATCAATTGCGCGCTCAATGCCATTCTCGACCTGTTGCCCAACATCCGGCTGGACCCTGCCAAGCCAGCGCCGCGCATCGAGGGCGCCCAGTTGCGTGGGCCGCATTACCTGCACGTACTGTGGGATTAAGCGTTGGCCAGGCGATTGAAATCGCAATTAAACTGAACACATTTAAAAAAAGTGTTTAATTAAGGCGTAGCCTGCTCTATGATTCAGGCACAACAACAAGCCCGAATGCGAAGGGGAAAACAATGAAAGTTGAAGATCTGATTCTTGTCAGCGTCGATGACCACGCGATCGAGCCGCCAAACGCTTTTGCTCGCCACATGCCGGCCCGCTTCAAGGGCCGCGAGCCGCACGTGGTCAAGAAGGGCGAGCGCGACGTGTGGGTGTTCGAGGAGCAGGCCACCGGCTACATGGGCTTGAACTCGGTGGTCGGCCGGCCGAAAGAGGAATACGGCATGGAGCCGCTGGGCTACGAGCAGATGCGTCGTGGCACCTGGAACATCAAGGACCGTGTCGACGACATGAACGCCAATGGCGTGCTCGGCTCATTGTGCTTCCCGACCTTCCCAGGCTTTGCCGGGCAGCGCTTCCAGGTACATGCCGACCGTGACGTGTCGCTGGCGGCCATCCAGGCCTACAACGACTGGCACTTGCACGATTGGTGCAACGCCGCGCCGGGTCGCTTCATCCCGCTGATGATCGTGCCGTGGTGGGACATGAAAGCCGCCGTCGCCGAAGTCGAGCGCCTGGCCCGCCAGGGCGTGCACGCGCTATCGCTGTCGGACAACCCGGCCATTCACGGCTACCCCTCGATCCACAGCGATTACTGGGACCCACTGTGGAAAGTCTGCAGCGACAACAAGGTGGTGATCTGCTGCCATATCGGCACCGGCGTCAAGGCCAACCACGCCTCCGACATGTCGCCGATCGATGCCTGGATCACCTCCATGCCGATCTCCATCGCCAACTCGGCTGCCGACTGGATCTGGGCGCCGATGTGGAAAAAATTCCCCGACCTGCGCATGGCGCTTTCTGAAGGTGGCATCGGCTGGATCCCGTACCTGCTAGAGCGCGCGGACTTCACCCACCGCCATCACAACGCCTGGACCAACTCCAACTTCGGCGGGAAGATGCCCAGCGACATCTTCAACAAGCATTTCGTCACCTGCTTTATCGAAGACAAATTTGGCCTGCAGAATCTCAACTTCCTGAACACCGACATGGTCACCTGGGAAAGCGACTATCCGCACTCCGACTGCACCTGGCCGAACTCGCCGGAAACCGCATGGGAAGGGCTGCAACACCTGGACAAGGCGATGATCGACAAGGTCACCCACCTGAACGCCATGCGCGAGTTCTCCTACGACCCGTTCTCGATCCACCCACGTGAAACCTGCACGGTCGCAGCCCTCAGGGCCAAGGCCACCCACGTCAGCATCGAGCCGGCCCTGGGGCTGGGGGGGGCCGATCATGGTCGCGACGACAACAAACCGGTGACCTCTGGCGATATCAACGCGATGTTCGCCCAGGCGGACGCGCAAACCGCGTTGTAGGTTGCCACCTGCGCCTACCGGTGCCGGCCAACGGCAACGGTGGGGCGGTTGCGGTTTCGGGGTTGCTTGGTTCCAAGCGGCGCCTGTGTTCAGCGTGAGAGAGCGCATATGGCCATCAGCCAATTTTCCTACAGCACTATTGCGGCCGACGCCGAAGCGCTTCGCGCGCACGTTCGAGGGTTTATCGAGGCCACGTTGGCCGATTACCCGATCACCCGGCGGGCCGAGTCATGGATGGGCTTCGATGCTCACTTCAGTCGGCAACTGGGTGCCCAGGGCTGGGTTGGCATGGCGTTGCCCAAGGCCTACGGCGGCGCTGCCGCCGGGCCGTTCGCGCGCTATGTGATTATCGAGGAACTGCTGGCGGCGGGTGCGCCAGTGTCGGCCCACTGGATTGCCGATCGGCAAAGCGGGCCACTGATCAATCGCTTTGGCACCGAGGCGCAGAAGCAGCACTACCTGCCACCGATCTGCCGGGGTGAAAGCTACTTTTGCATTGGCATGAGCGAGCCCAATTCGGGCTCCGACCTGGCGTCGATCAAGAGCCGTGCGGTGCGCGACGGCGACAGCTGGGTGCTCAGCGGGCAAAAGGTCTGGACCACCAACGCACACCATTCGCACTACATGATCGCCCTGGTGCGCACGGGCGAACAGCAGGCGGCGCGCCATGAGGGCATGTCGCAGTTCATCGTCGACCTGAGCCTGCCGGGCATCACCATTCGGCCCATCCGCGACCTGGCGGGGGGCGAACACTTCAACGAGGTGTTTTTCGACCAGGTGCGCCTGCCGGCCGACGCCTTGATTGGGACCGAAGGCAAGGGCTGGGACCAGGTAACCGCCGAGCTTGCGTTCGAGCGCAGCGGCCCGGAGCGCTTTCTCAGTTGCATCGCGCTGCTCAAGGGCCTGGTCGATGCCGTGGGCGCGAAGCCTGATGCTTTGCAGGCGCGGGAAATCGGCCGGCTTTCGGCCAAGTTGCTGACGCTGCGCAATATGTCGTTGTCGGTCACCGCGCAACTGGCCGCAGGCGAAAACCCGGCGTGGGCAGCGTCCTGTGTGAAAGACCTGGGCAATGCCTTCGAGCAGGAAATACCTGAAGTGGCGCACCTGCTGCTGGAGGCCGAGCCACGCCAGCAGGGCGGCAACGCGTATTCGCAGGTACTGGCCTACCTGACACAAATGGCGCCGTCGTTCTCGCTGCGCGGCGGCACTCGCGAAATTCTGCGGGGCATCATTGCCCGTGGCCTGGGGTTGCGATAATGCGCGAACTATTTGAATCGACGATTGAACGCCTATTCGCCGACCTGGCGACGCCAGCCTGTGCCATGGCCTGCGAAGGCGGGGTGTGGCCTACGGCGCTGTGGGGCGCGCTGGACGAGTCCGGCTTTACCCTGGCCGGTGTCAGTGAAGCGCTGGGCGGCGCCCAGGCCAGTTGGGCCGACATGTACGTGTTGGTGCGTGCGGCGGGGCGCCATTGCGTGCCGGCGCCCTTGGCCGAGGCGTTGTTGGGCAACTGGCTGTTGAGCAAGGCCGGCTTGGAAGGGTACGCCGGGGCCTTGAGTTTCACCGCCGGCACGGATGTGCACGTTGCAGGCGAGCAGGCGCATGGCACTGCCCGCGCCGTGCCCTGGGGGCGCAATGTCGATGCGCTGGTGGCAGTGGCCAACACGGCCTCTGGCGCCCCTCGGGTCGTGCTGCTGCAACGCAGCGCCGCCAGTACGCTGGCCACCCACCTGAATGTGGCGGGCGAGCCGCGCGACGACCTGCACTTCAATGGCGCCCGGGTGTTGGCCCAGGCACCGCTGCCGGAAGGGGTGGGCGCCAACGTGCTGGAACTGGGGGGCGCGATGCTGCGCTCGGCGCAGATCGCCGGCGCGCTGCACGCCTTGCTGGACATGACCGCCAACTACGCCCGCGAACGCCAGCAGTTCGGCAAGGCCATCGGGTCGTTCCAGGCCATTCAACAACAACTGGCGGTATTTGCCGAACAGGCGGCCGCCGCTGCCATCGCCGCCGAGGCAGGGTTTGCCGAATCTGGCGATGGCCTGGCCGAGCTGACCATTGCCGCGGCCAAGATCAGCACGGGGGAGGCGGCCAGCGTTGGCGCCGGCATTGCCCACTCCGTGCACGGGGCCATCGGTTTTACCGAGGAATACCCGCTGCACCTGCTTACCCGCAGGTTATGGGCATGGCGCAGCGAGTTCGGCTCCGCCAGCCTGTGGAGCCAGCTCCTGGGCGTGCGGGTTTGCCGGGCAGGCAGCGAGGGCTACTGGCCGTTGCTCACCCAGCACGGTCAGCAATCGTTAACCCCACGTGTGAGTACTGTGCGATGAGCCCGTTTCTGCAGATCGAGCGCGAGGGCGGCATTGTCACCGTGCGCATGAACCACCCTGAAACCCGCAACGCCCTGACCACGCCCGAGCAGATCCAGGAGTTCGTCGACCTGTGCGCGCAATTGCGCGTGGACAAGACGGCGCGGGTCATGGTGCTCACCGGCAACGGCAGCGCGTTCTGTGCCGGTGGCAACGTCAAGGACATGCATGAGCGTGGCGGTATCTTCGCAGGCTCCCCCTATGAGCTACGCAACACCTACCGCGATGGCATCCAGCGTATCCCGTTGGCGATCTACGAGCTGGAAATACCGGTGATCGCCGCCGTCAACGGCCCGGCCGTGGGCGCCGGGCTCGACCTGGCCTGCATGTGCGACATCCGGTTGGCGGCGCCCAAGGCGATCTTTGCCGAGAGCTTCGTGCGCCTGGGGATCGTGCCCGGTGACGGCGGCGCCTGGCTGTTGCCGCGCATCATCGGCATACCCAAGGCCAGCCTGATGGCCTTTACCGGGGACGCCATCGATGCGGCCAAGGCGCTGGAATGGGGGCTGGTGGAGCAAGTGTGCACCCACGAAACGCTGCAAGCGGAGGCGCAGGCCCTGGCCCGGCGGATCGCCAGCAACCCGGGCCATGCGCTGCGACTGTGCAAGCGGTTGCTGCGCGAAGGCCAGCACATGCGCCTGGATTCTTTGCTCGAATTGTCCGCCGCCTACCAGGCGCTGGCGCATCACACCCAGGACCATGAGGAAGCGGTGGCCGCGTTCGTGAACAAGCGCGACGCCAACTACCAGGACCGCTGAGCCGTCCATGCCAACAACAAGAATCGATCGGGAGTAAGCAAGATGCGTGGCGTATTTCGAGAAGACCACAACATGTTCCGTGATCAGGCCCGCCGCTTCGTGGAGCGCGAAATCGTGCCGTACCTGCACGAGTGGGAAAAAAACGGCATCGTGCCCAAGGAGGTCTGGCTCAAGGCCGGTGAAAACGGCTTGTTATGCTCCACGGTGCCGGAAGAGTACGGCGGCCCGGGCGGTGATTTCGGCCACAGCGCGGTGATGATTGAGGAACTGGCGCGTGCCAACGCCACTGCCGTGGGGTTCACCACGCACTCGGAAATCGTCACGCCCTACATCGTCGCCTACGGCAGTGAGGCGCAAAAGCAGCAGTGGCTGCCGCGCATGGTCAGCGGTGAGCTGATTGGCGTGATCGCCATGAGCGAACCGGGCATCGGCAGTGACCTGCGGGCCATGCGCACCTCGGCGCGCCAAGACGGTGACGACTACATCGTCAATGGCCAGAAAACTTTCATCACCAACGGCGGCAACGCCGGCCTGGTGGTGACCGCCACCAAGCTGGACCCGGCGGCCAAGGAACTGACCCTGATCTGCGTCGAGGAGACGCGTGCAGGTTTTGCCAAAGGACGGCTGCTGGAAAAGATCGGCCTGAAGGGCCAGGACACCGCCGAACTGTTCTTTGACGAGGTGCGTGTGCCGGTGGGCAATCGCTTGGGCGAGGAGGGCATGGGCTTCAAGTACCTGACCCATCAACTGGCCTGGGAGCGCTTGATCATCGCGATTCGTGCCGCGCAATCGATCGATACCTTGCTTGAGGAAACCATCGGTTATACCCGTGAGCGCAAGGTGTTCGGCAAACCGGTGCTGGACTTTCAGAACACCCGTTTCAAACTGGCTGAGGCCAAGGCCCAGGCCACCATGCTGCGGGTGTTCGTGGACGACTGCCTGGCCAAGGTGATGCGCGGCGAACTGACCCCTGAGATCGCCGCGATGGCCAAGCTGCTAGGCTCGGAAATGCAGGGCAAGCTGCTCGACGAGTTCTTGCAGTTGCACGGCGGGTACGGCTTCATGAGCGAATACAAGATCGGCCGCGCCTGGGTCGACGCCCGGGTGGCGCGTATTTATGGCGGTACCTCGGAAATCATGAAGGAGATCATTGGCCGTACCCTGTGACATTTCGTACAGTGCCAAGGGTTGAACGTCCGGTCAGCGGGCCAGGTCTATGCTTGTAATGCCCTTGGCGATTTGCCCAGGGGCGAACGCTGCCGACCTCGCCGGTCGGCACCTTGACAGGACATCCCTCATGTTAAGAAGCATGCACGACCTGGCGCACTACACCCTGGGCGCCACCGACGGTGACATTGGCGAGGTGAAGGACTTTTATTTTGACGATGCCACGTGGGTGATCCGCTATCTGGTCGTCGAAACGGGCACCTGGCTTGCCAGCCGCAAAGTGCTGATCGCCCCGGCGTCGATCCAGCACTGCGACTGGCAAGCACAGCGCCTGACCCTGAACATCACCCGCGAGCAGGTCAAGGCCAGCCCGGACATCGACACGGACAAACCCGTGTCGCGCCAGCACGAAATGGACTACCTGGGTTATTACGGCTACCCCTTTTACTGGGGCACCGGCGGGCTGTGGGACGCCGCTCGCCCCGACACCCCCCTGGAGCCCAAGGACGACGTGCGCTTGCGCAGTGGCAAGGAAGTCACGGGTTATCACATCCAGGCCAAGGACGGCGAGATCGGCCATGTGCACGGCCTGCTGGTGAACGAGGAGTCCTGGGCCGTGCAGTACCTGGTGGTCAACACCAGCAATTGGTGGGTAGGGCACAAGGTACTGATTGCCCCGGAATGGATCGATGACATTTCCTGGCAAGAGCAGAAGGTGTTCCTGGACCTGGATCGCGACTCGGTCAAAAACTCACCGGCCTACGACGACACCCTGCCGCTGAGCCGCGAGCATGAAACGGTGCTGTATACCCATTATCGGCGCACGGTGTATTGGTCGGTCGAGACTCGGGTGGATCCGCCACAGTGAAACGACCGCGATTACTCGCTTACGCCGCGAAGCGCTGCGATCACCATCCGCACCGCCAACGATGATTGGCGCCTGGTCGCATAGTACGCATGGGTGCCGGTAAAGGTCGCGAACCAGTCCTCCAGCACCCAAGCGAGCCGTCCTGCCTGCACATGGGCCTCGACCAAGGGCTTGGGCAGGTAGGCCAGGCCGAAGCCCTGCAACGCGGCATCGAGCATCTGGTAGGAGTTGTTGAACACTAACTGGCCGGCCACCTTCACTTCGATGCTTTGCCCGTCTTTTTGCAGTTCCCACGCCATCAGGGTGTCTTTGGTGGGCAATCGCAAGTTGATGCAATTGTGCAAGGTCAGGTCATGGGGCGTTCGCGGGGCGGGGCGTTCCTGGAGGTAGCGCGGCGCCCCGACGATTGCCAGGGTCTCATCCGGTGCGATGCGCACGGCGATCATGTCCTTTTCCACTTGATCGCCCAGGCGGATGCCGATGTCAAAGCGCTCGGCGACGATATTCGACAGGCCATAATCGTTGATCAGCTCGACATGCAACTCGGGGTGTTCACGCAGCAAGCCTTGCAGTTTTGGCCAGACATACTGGTTCGCGGAATAGTCGGTGGCGGTAATGCGCACCGTGCCCACCGGCTTTTCCCGCAGTTCGGCGACAGCCTGCAGCTCGGCTTCGATTTCTTCCAGCTTAGGGGCGACGGAGTCCAGCAGGCGCTGGCCCGCCTCGGTGGTGGCCACGCTGCGGGTGGTGCGGGTGAGCAGCAGCATGCCAAGCTGGTTTTCCAGCGCTGTCACGGTCCTGCTCAGCGAAGACTGGGAAACCCCCAGTTGTGCCGCAGCCTTGGTGAAGCTGCGTTCACGCGCCACCGTCAGCAGCGCCACCAGGTGGTTAAGATCGGGAGCGGCCATTAATCCACCTGTGCATGAGTGTATCCCTATTTTGCCATCTAGTGCCTTGGCCTCCAACCCACTAAATTGCCGGTGAGGGTATTCAATAGGTGCGACTCACGTGCCCAGCCCCGTACGCAAACGAGTGAATTCAATGACCACGTCAAGCCAGACCATCATCCGCAGTGGCACCAAACCCTCGATCAAGGGGCCGGAAACCTGGTTCACCGGCTCGGTGCGTATCGACAACGCTTTCCAATTGGAGGCGCCGGGCCAGGCAACCGGCGCCATCGTCACCTTCGAACCTGGCGCCCGGACCTTTTGGCATGCGCACCCCCAGGGGCAAGTGTTGGTGGTGCTCACGGGGGTGGGTTGGACCCAATGCGAAGACGGTCCGCGAACTGAAATTCGCGCCGGCGACGTCGTTACGTGCGCCTGCGGCAAACGCCATTGGCACGGCGCGGCCGCCACCACGGCGATGTCGCACTTGGCGGTGACCGAAACCATCGACGGCAAGAACACCGACTGGATGGAACCTGTGACCCAAGAGCAATACTTGGGCGGCCCGCTGGTTACCGAGTGACAGGGGTGGCTACCGCGTCATGGATTGATGAGTGATTGATGATTATTCGTTGAGTCTAATTCAGTAATGCCTACCCGCATCGGCGGTAGAATTGGTAACTGACACTCATCAACGCCCCACCGGCAAGGAACCCTCATGCAGCTCAGCCGCGCGAACCTGGCCGACTTCGTCTATTTCCTGGCGATCGCCCGCCACCAGAGTTTCAGCCGTGCCGGGCAGGAAGTGGGGATCAGCGCCTCCGCCCTGAGCCATGCCATCAAAGGGCTGGAAACGCGGATTGGGGTGCGCCTGCTCAACCGCACCACACGCAGTGTCACGATGACGGCCGCAGGTGAAGAGCTGTGCAAGGTGATCAGCGGCCCGATGCAAAAAATGGATCAGGCGGTGGACCTCCTCAACCGCTTTCGCGACGAGCCGACGGGCCGTATCCGTTTGAATATGCTCAGCGACGCGGCTGACCTGCTGTTGGGCCCCGTGTTACCGGTGTTCAATGATCGCTACCCCGAGATCCAGATCGACCTGACCGCCACCAACCTGATCGTCGATGTGATCGGCGCCGGGCATGATGCCGGGATCCGCTACGGCGGTACCGTACCCGAAGACATGATCGCCCAGCGCCTGTCGCCAGACATTCGTTGGGTGGTCGCAGGCAGCACCGAGTATCTGCAACGCTTTGGCACCCCCCGGCATCCCAGCGACCTGCTCAAGCATCGCTGCCTGCGCATCCGCCTGGGCAACGGTAGCCTGTACGATTGGGAGTTCGAGAAAAACGGCGAGGCGTTGGCGATCGACGTGCCAGGGATGATTACCATCGATGAAACCCGCGCCGGCCTGTCGCTGGTGCGTCACGGCGCGGGGTTGATGTATGCGCCGCAGCCTGCCATGGCGCCGTTGCTTGAGCGTGGCGATGTGGTCACCGTACTGGATGACTGGGCAAGCGTGGCGCCTGGGTTTCACCTGTACTACTCCAGCCATCGCCAGTTGCCCATGGGGCTGCGCTTGTTGATCGACCTGATCCGCGAACTGCAGCCATTGGGGCCGATGGACCACGTGCCGATTATGCCGGCCTGAACAGACGCCCCCGACGCTTGGCTTTCGTAGAAAACCAACCTGTCGCAGTGAGCCTGACTCATCAATCCTTTCGCACGCGCTCCTCGACCCGTGCAGAGCGCGTTTGCCCAAGCATTCATGAGTGCTGCTCATGAGGCTATGTGAATTTCACCTACTTATCGCTTGTATAGGTTATCGATACATTACTAGAGGCCCCTTCCAACGTAGACCACGGCAAAGGTGAAACCTGATGACCGAGAACCAGCCACCAGACACGGCGCAAGGCCTGACACCCGCCGTGGAGGCAGGCGTTGCGCCTTCACGCCGGCACTTTCTAAAGTGTGGCGTTTCGGGGATCGCCGCCGCCACCGTGGCCACCTGGCTTCCGGCAAGCGCGGTGGCGGCCCAGGCACCTGCGCCGGTGATCGAAGACAAGGGTGCCCCCAAGGCGGGCGAGCGACGTATGCAACTGACGGTCAATGGCCAATTGCATACCCTCAACGTGCCGGCCAACGCGATACTCCTGGACGTGTTGCGAGATCGCCTGCAGTTGACGGGTACCAAGAAGGGCTGCGACCACGGTCAGTGCGGTGCCTGCACGCTGCTGGTCAACGGCGTGGCAATCAATTCCTGCCTGTCGATCGCCCTGCAGCATGAGGGTGACGAGATCACCACGATCGAAGGCCTCTCCCATGGCGACGACCTTCACCCCCTCCAAGAGGCCTTCTGGAACCACGACGCCTACCAATGCGGCTACTGCACGTCGGGCCAGATAATGAGCGCACTGGCTATTTTGAATGATCCCAACGTCGGCACCGATGACGCCAGTGTCAAGGAAGCCATGAGTGGCAATATTTGCCGCTGCGGTGCGTACAAGAACATCCTCGCGGCGATTCAGTCGGCACGGGGCAACATGGGAGGGGCCGCCTGATGCGTACGTTCGACTATGCCCGCGTACAATCGCCCGCTCAAGCCGTCGGCAGCCACGGCGCGCCGGGCCAGCCGGCCTACCTGGCCGGCGGCACGACGTTGCTCGACCTGGTAAAGCTGGACGTCATGCAACCTGACCGCCTGGTGGACATCAATCACCTGGCCTTAAAGCAGGTGGAGCCGTTAGCGGATGGCCGGGTGCGCATCGGGGCGCTGGTCAGCAACACTGACCTGGCACGCCACCCACTGATTCGCCAACACTACGCGGTGCTGTCCCAAGCCATCCTGGCAGGCGCCTCGACCCAGCTGCGCAATAAGGCTACGACCGGTGGCAATATCATGCAGCGCGTGCGCTGCAACTACTTTCGCGATGGCGTTTCACCGTGCAACAAGCGCCAGCCGGGCTCGGGCTGCGCCGCCATTGGCGGGCACAACCGCAGCGTCCATGCCGTGTTGGGCACCAGCGAGCATTGCATCGCCACACACCCGTCCGACATGTGCGTGGCGATGCTCGCCATCGGCGCCCAGGTGACGGTGCAGGGCCCGCAGGGGATTGGCGAGATCCCTTTCGCCGATTTTCACCTGCTGCCCGGCAACACCCCTTGGCTTGAGCATGCCCTCAAGCCTCATGAGCTCATTACTCACGTCACCTTGGATGCGCCGCTGGCCAATAGCCGTTCGGCCTATTTGAAGCTGCGTGACCGCGACTCGTATCAATTCGCCCTGGCGTCGAGTGCCGTGATCGTGGTGATGGACGGCCAGCGCGTGAAGGATGCGCGGGTTGCCATGGGCGGCGTGGGTACCAAGCCTTGGCGAGCCCTGGAAGCGGAGCGTGCCTTGATCGGCCAGCAAGCCGGCATCGAGCTGTTTACCCAGGCCGGGGAGCGCGCGATGCAAGGCGCCCGCGCATACGAGCACAACGCGTTCAAGATCCCGCTCGGCCAACAGGTCGTGACTCGCAACCTTCGTGATCTGACAGCCTAGGAGTGAAAGCGGATGAGCCCCCCTATTATCGGTACGCCTACCCGACGCATTGACGGCCGGCTGAAAGTCACCGGCGCGGCGCGTTATGCCGCTGACCATCCGCTGCCGGACCTGGCGTATGCCTATGGGGTCTACAGCACGATCGCCAATGGCCGCATCGTCGCTATCGATGACCGGCAAGCGCGCGCCATGCCCGGTGTCGTTGCGGTGCTGCACCATGGCAACTTTCCCGACCTGCACCGCACGCCGGACGTGGCCATGACCTTCAAAGACATCCTCAGTGCTGCCAAGGTGGATGAACGCAGGTTGCCGTTTGAAGACGACGTGGTCTCTTACCCAGGCCAATTCGTTGCACTGGTGGTCGCCGATACGTTCGAGCAGGCCCGCGCTGCCGCGCTGTTCGTCCACGTTGAATACGCCCAGGCCCCGGCCATCAAAAGCCTTGCTCAGGCCTTGCGGGAAAACGGCGAGCGTGAAGGGGGGCGCGGGCACAGTCGAGGGGATCCTGAGGCAGCGTGGCAAACAGCCGCGACGACGCTGGACCAGACTTACACCACGCCGGTCGAAACCCATAGCCCGATGGAAATGCACGCCACCACCGCCTATTGGCGAGACGGCAAGCTGTTCGTCTACGAAGGCACCCAGGGCGTGGTCAACCACCGCAACGTATTGGCCAATGTCTTCGACCTGCCGCCCGACCGGGTTGAAGTGCATGCACCCTTCATAGGTTCCGGCTTTGGCAGCAAGCTGTGGCCCTGGCCTCATTCGATAGCCGCCTGCGCGGCGGCCAAGGTGGTGAAGCGCCCCGTGCAACTGATGCTGCCCCGCGCGCAGATGTTTACCACGGCAGGGCATCGCCCGGAAACCTTGCAGCGCATTCGCCTGGCCACCGATGGCGACGGCAAGTTGGTGTCGATCAGGCACGAGTCATTCAATAGCACCTCCACCACCGATGCCTACACCGAAGCGTGCGGCGGGGTTACCCGTAGCCTTTACTCGTGCGCTAACGTGTTGGTGAACCACAAGAACAGCCCGCTCAACCGCGGTACACCCACCTCGATGCGTGCGCCGGGCGCCGCGCCCGGGCTGTTTGCACTGGAGTCGGCCATCGACGAACTGGCGTTGCTGCGCGGCGTTGACCCCTTGGCGTTTCGCAAGATGAACCTGGCCACGCGCGACGAAAGCCTGAACCTTGAATGGTCGAGCAATCACCTGCCCGAAGCCATCGACACGGCCGCCGAACGTTTCGGCTGGCAGGGGCGCAACGCGCAGGTGGGCTCGATGCGTGACGGTGATGAGTTGATTGGCTACGGCATGGGCGCCTGCAACTGGGAGGCTTACCAGGTGCCGACCGACGCACGAGTGATCATTCGCGCCGATGGCAGCGCGTTGGTGCAGTGCGGCCAGCAAGACATCGGCACGGGGACTTACACCGTGGTTGCCCAGGCGGTTGCCCAACTGACGGGCCTGGCGTTCGAGCGCATCGAGGTTGAACTGGGGAGCTCTACGTTCCCGCCCGGCGCCTTGGCCGGTGGTTCCTGGGCCACGGCCAGTATCTTGCCCGCTATTGCCGGTGCGACCCGCGCCGCGCTGACCAAGCTGCGTGAATACGCGGTGATGAGCGGGGGGCTTTTCCCCGGGCACGATGCCCAACGCCTTAGCGTCGACGCTGGCCACCTCATTGCTGGGGACCAGCGGGCAAGTTTCGCCGAAGTACTGCGCCATCAACGCATCGCGCGCGCCGAGGGCACCTTCCAGAGCGAGGCCAAGGGTGGTGATTTTTCTTATCGCTCGTTCGGCGCGCACTTTGTCGAGGTGCGCTGGGATCCGGGCATCTCACGCCTGCGCGTCGCTCGGGTGGTCAGCGCCATCGATGTGGGCAAGGTGGTCAACCCGTTGGCGGCGCGCAACCAGGTCGAAGGGGCGATCGTCATGGGGCTGGGCATGGCGCTGTTCGAGGCCTCGCAGAATGACCCCCACAGCGGGTTGCCGGTTAACAACAACTACGCCGAATACGTGGTGCCCGTGCATGCCGATTTGCCCGATATAGACGTGACCTTGCTCGACTACCCGGACTACAACCTCAGTGAGTTCGGTGCGCGCGGCATAGGCGAGATCGGCGTGACGGGCCTGGCAGCGGCGGTCGCCAATGCGGTTTACCACGCCACCGGTAAACGCGTTCGCAGCTTGCCCATCACCAAGGAAAAGCTGATGGCGGTGTAACGGTTGATGCCGCGCTGCAGTGTGTGCGCCCAACAGAGCATCGAGGCTCTCTTGGGCGCGATCTCTATCAACCTTGCTCGCGTGCAGCAAACACCTCTTTGAGCACGGGCACGGCGGACATCGCCTTCGGCCAGCCCACGTAAAACGCCAGATGGGTGACTACCTCGGCGGCCTGCGCTTGGGTCAGGCCATTGTCCATTGCCCGGTTGAGGTGGAAGGGCAGTTGCGCCGCCTGGCCTTGGGCGATCAGCGCGGCCACCGTCACCAGGCTGCGGTCGCGGGCGCTGAGGTTGCTTTGCCGCCAAAGGTCACCAAACAACAGGTCATTGGTGTAACGGGCCAGCTGCGGTGCGACGCCGCCCACGCCCGCCTCGACGGCGGCCCGGCGTTTGGCTTCACTGTCAGGGTCAAGTGTCAGCGCGGCGCCCGCCGGTGGCGAAATGTGCTCGGCCGGGATATTTCGTTCGCTGAAGACCTGCTTGGCGACACCCGCTGCAGACATCGCGTTTGGCCAGCCAGAGTAAAACGCCAGGTGGGTGATCAGTGCGCTGATTTCGCTGGGCTTGAGGCCATTGTCGAGCCCCAGTTTGAGGTGGCCCGTGAGTTGCGCGATCTGGCCGCTGGCGATCAGCGCGGCCACGGTGATCAGGCTGCGATCACGCGGCACCAGTGCTTCACGTTTCCACACCTCGCCAAACAGCAGTTCGGTGGTGTACTGGTACAGCTGCGGGGTCGCATCCAGCACGTCCGGCGAGGGCGTGGGATCGGGGCGCGGCTGGGCTTGATCGGCATCCACGACGGCGGAGAACAGCAGGGTGGCGAAGGTGGTGGCAGTGAGTAGTTTCATCGAACGCTCCTCATAGGCTTTTGAAGTGCCCACGGGCATGAATTCAAGCCCGTGAGCCGTGCGGTGCAGTCGGTGATCAGGCGCCTTCGGGCGCCGGCAGCGTGCTCATGTCGATCACGAAGCGGTAGCGCACATCGGCGCGCTCCATGCGTTCGAAGGCTTCGTTGATTTGGTCCATGCGGATCATTTCGCAGTCCGGCAGGATGTTTTTCTCGGCGCACAGGTCGAGCATTTCCTGTGTTTCGCGGATCCCGCCAATGGGCGAGCCGGCGATTCGGCGACGGCCGAGTATCATCGGCACGGTGTTCTGTTCTTCCATGGGGCCGACCTGGCCGACCATCACCAGGGTCGCATCGACGTCCAGCAGCGACACGTAGCCATCCAGCTGGTGCTTGACCGGCACGGTATCGATGATCAGATCAAAACTGGACGCCGCAGCCTTCATCGCTTCTGGGTCGTTGGACGGCAGCAAGCGCGCGGCACCCAGGGCCAGGGCGTCCGCTTCCTTGTCACGGCTGCGGCTGATCACGGTCACTTCGGCGCCCATGCCCACGGCAAGCTTTACCGCCATGTGCCCGAGGCCGCCCAGGCCGATCACGCCGACCCGGCTGCCCGCCGCCACGTTCCAGGTGCGCAGGGGTGAATAGGTGGTGATGCCGGCGCACAACAGCGGTGCAACCTTGGCCAGGTCCAGGCTTTGGGGCACGCGCAAGGCGAACTCCTCACGCACCACCAAGTGTTTGGAGTAGCCGCCGAAGGTGTTTTCGCCGCTGACGCGATCCTTGCCGTTGTAGGTATTGGTGTTGCCTTCGCGGCACAGCTGTTCTTCGCCCTTGCGGCATTGGTCGCAGCGCATGCACGCATCCACCATGCAGCCCACGGCCACGGCGTCGCCAATGCGGTACTGGGTCACGTCAGGCCCGACGGCCGTCACTCGCCCGACGATCTCGTGCCCAGGCATGGCCGGGTAGACCGTCCAGCCCCAATCGTTGCGGGCGGTGTGCAGGTCGGAGTGGCAGACACCGCAATACAGCACCTCCATGGCGATGTCATTGGCGCGCAGCGCGCGGCGATCGAAGCGCAGCGGGGCCAATGGGCTTTGCGGGGTCTTGGCGGCGTAACCGATGGTCTTCATTGCTTACCTCGAAATTTAGAGCCGGTGGTTGATCGGTTCATGGTAAGCAACCGAGCCCCATTGATTAATAGCCATAACCTGAATGCAGCCATGAGCAACGCTCAGGAGTGGCGTGCCGGTGGCAAAACCGAGTTGACGTTTGTACATGGTTCGTCTGGTTCGCAAAGTTGTTGATGACAGTTACACTCTAAATTCTTGTGCTAGCTTCAACAATTAGCGCTTTATTTCATGGGTAGTTGAGGGGTATTCACTAATGATTCGTGCCGGCCTGCCTGAGTTGACTGCTTTCGTGGCCATTGCCGAGCAGCGCAGTTTCAGCGGTGCGGCGAGGTTGCTGGGGGTTTCGCCTTCGGCGCTCAGCCATTCCATGCGCGGCCTGGAAGCGCGCTTGGAGTTACGCCTGTTCAATCGCACCACGCGCTCAGTGGCGCTGACCGAGGCCGGAGAGCAGTTGTTCTTGCGGGTGCAGCCGCTGCTGGGCGATCTGGAATGCGCGGTCAACGATGTTACCTCCGAGCGCAACACGCCCTCCGGCTCGATCCGCCTGAGTGCCTCGGAGTCATCGTTCAAACCGTTGATTCAGCACGTCATGCCAGGGTTCTTGCAGGAGAACCCGCAAATCCACATCGAGTGCATCGCCGATAGCCGCCTGGTTGATATCGTCGCCGATGGGTTCGACGCCGGCATCCGCCTGTTTGACGACGTACCTCGCGACATGATCGCCATTCGCTTCGGCCCCGACGTGCGCTTTGCGGCGGTGGCATCGCCCGCGTACCTGAACCGCCACCCCGCGCCCCAAGCGCCCCATGACCTCAAGGCGCACCGCTGCATTCGGTTTCGCTTCGCCAGCGGCACGCTGTTCCGCTGGGACCTGAGCCACCTGGGCCGCACGGCGAGTATCGATGTGGACGGGCCGATGACGATGGACAACCTCAACTTGATGGCCGAGGCCGCGCTGGCGGGCATCGGGATCGCCTGGCTGCCCGAGTATCAGGTCCTGGAGCATCTGCAAGCCGGGCGCCTGGTGCATCTGCTGCCTGACTGGGGCCCGTACTACCCCGGTGCTTGCCTTTACTACCCGGCCAACCGCCACCCACCCATTGCGTTGCGCATGTTCGCCGAGGCGGTGCGCGAGTGGGCGCGTCAGCAAGCCTAGAGAGCGTCGTCACCGTACCAATATTGGGCGGTGACACCGCCGTCCATGAGAAAGTCACTGCCAGTGATGAAGGTACCTTCAGGCCCCATCAGCAACGCGGCGACCGCAGCCACTTCGTCGGGCGTGCCACCGCGCTTGGCTGCACAGCCCTCGATCATTTTCCGGTAGCCATCGCCGCGCGGCCCGTTGAGTTCATCCCTGGCCAGCGGCGTGAAGATGATGCCCGGGCTGATGGTATTCACCCGCGCCCCGCGTTTACCCCAGCGCACGGCTTGGGCGGCAACGCGCAACGAGTTGCCGCGCTTGGACATCTGGTAGGCATTGAGCGGGTCGGTCACCTGGTCTGGTTGCAGCATGGGCAGTGCCATCAGCTCGTCCACGGGTGTCAACGCCAAGGCCCTGTTCTGTACCTGGGACAGGGCAGGCAGGCGGTGCCCGGATTGCGAGGCGATGACGATGGCCGAGCCACCTTTGGCAATCACCTCGCCGAACTGCTCAAGCACCAGCGCGGTGCCATACAGGTCGACGGCAAGGATGGTGGCGGGCGAGGCCTGGGAGGGCGACACGCCGGCTGCGTGAATGACGCCGGTGATGTCACCCAGCGCGCAGGCTTTGGCCACCAGGGCCTGAACAGAGTCGCGCGAAGAAACATCCACCACGGTCGTGGTCACCTCAAACCCTGCATCGCCGAGCATTTTTGCAGCGGCGTCTGCGGTTTCCTGGCGCAGGTCTGCCAGCACCACGTGTTTGCCCGCGCTGACACGGCGGGCGATGGCCTGGCCAATGGAGCCGGCACCTATCACTACGGTTACATCGGTCATATCGTGTTCCTTTGAAGTGCCTGGGATCGGCACGATCCAAGGCTTTTGAGCCAGCAACCACGCCAGCGCGACCTGGGCAAGCGTGGCCGCTTTGCGCTCGGCGACGCGTTTGATGACTTCGACCAGCGCGGCGTTGGCCTTGCGCGCCTCTTGGGTGAACCTGGGTACGGCATTGCGAAAGTCGGTGGAATCAAACGTGGTGTTTGCGTCGATTTTTCCGGTCAGGGAGCCCGCGCAGAACAGCGAATACTCGCTCTGCAAAGCCGTTACGTTCTGCACTGCGGGAGCCCGGCGAATGGTCTGGACGCCTGCTTCAGACAGCCCGAAGTGGCCGACCTTGCCTTCGCCAAATAAGCTTGATCATGTCATGGGTGTCGGCTGCCGGGGCATAGGCTGCGCCCATGCCAATGCGGCCAAGGCCCAACGTGGAAACCTGGAGTTCATTGCCTAGCAGGCAAGTTTTCATAGCGTCGGGCCTGATTTGAAAGGGGATGGACAAGCCAGCGTGACCGGCAATTTACCGAGCGGCAGGGATTGCGACTAGCGGGTTAACCAGGGACGGGCTTGTGAGTTGGATTCATCAATTGTGAATGTGGGAGCGAGCTTGCGCATTTGCTGCAAGGCGCCGTGGGTTGCGGGGGCTTTGGCCACCCCTGCACCCGAGAGCTGCACGGCGACTAAGCGCAACCCCAATTAGACGATAGCGCTTGGACTCAACCTGTACCTTCGATTCGTACTTGACTGGACTGTACAGTACAGTACAGTCTAGTTTGGCTCTCTACTTTACGGAGACCCACCATGACTGCTTCCAGCCCAACCCGTGATGCCCTGTTCGAGCAAGGCTGCGCCACCTTCGACTCATCGCTCGCTATCAGCGCCCAACAGTTCGTCACCCATGTCGAGGCCCTGGCGCCTGGCTTTGGCCGCCTGATCGTCGAAATGGAATTCGGTGATATCTACAGCCGCCCAGGCCTGGACCTGAAGACGCGAGAGTTGGTCATCATTGCTTCCTGTGCGGCACTGGGCAGCACGGGCTTTGGTGCGGTAAAAATGCACGTACCTGCTGCGCTTCGCCATGGCGCCACACGCGCTGAAATCGTCGAAAGCCTGGTGCAGGTCGCCATGGCCGCAGGCCTGCCGACATCCCTGGGTGCCCTGCAGGCCGCGAAAGAAGCCTTCGATGAGCTCGACGCTGCCCAAGCGGCGCAGTGAGTCGCCACCATGACAGCTTCGATTGCCATGGCAGACGTGAAACGGGGCACGCTAACGCTGTTTGCCGTGGCGTGCGGTGTGATGGTGGCCAATATTTACCTGTGCCAGCCGCTACTGGCCGAGCTTGCACGAGCGCTGGGGGTCAGTGCCGATCGTGCCGCTCTGGTCGCCGTGGCCACGCAGGTGGGCTACACGCTGGGCATCCTCTTCGTGGTCCCGCTGGCCGATAGCAGCGACCCGGTAAAGCTGGTGCGCTGGATGATGAGCTTGACCATCGTTGGCTTGCTCGGGGCCTGTGTGGCGCCCAATTTGGCTGCACTGATGGTGGCCAGCGTCTGCATCGCCGCGACGTGCGTGGTTGCTCAGGTGCTGATCCCGCTGGCCACCACGCTGGCGGGCCCCCAGTACCGCGGGCGAATTGTCAGCAAGCTCAGTACCGGGCTGATCATGGGCATCCTGTTGTCCAGGACCTTCTCTGGCCTGTCGGCCCAATACCTGGGGTCGTGGCGTGTGCCGTTTGCGCTGGAGGCTTTGCTGGTGGCGGCACTGCTGTGGGTGCTACCGCGCTACCTGCCCAAGCGGCCGGCAGGGAAGGGCATTGGCTACTGGCCGTTGCTCAAGTCGCTGCCGCCGTTGCTACGACACCGTGAGCTGCAGGTGTCGATGATGCTCAGTTTCTGCACCTTCGCAGGGTTCTCGGCCATCTGGGCAACGTTGGCGTTTCACCTGTCGAGCTCGGCGTTTCATCTGGGCCCCGCGGCAGCAGGCCTGTTTGGGCTGTGGGGCGCGCCCGGTGCACTGTTGGCGCCCTATGCGGGCAGGCTGGTAGACCGCCGGGGAGCCGATGCGGTGAACCTGGTGTCGCTGCTGGCGCTGATAGTGTGCTTCGGGCTAGCCCTGAGCCTGGGGGCGACCTCGCTGATCGCGTTGGTGATCGCCATCAACCTGCTGGATTTTGGTCAGCAAAGCGGCCAGGTGGCCAATCAGGCCCGCCTGTTCGGGCTCAGTGCGCAGATTCGTGGCCGCCTCAACACGCTCTACATGGTGGTCACATTCGCCGGCGGTGCCACGGGCGCGTTCATCGGCGCCAAGCTCTGGACGCTGGCGGGATGGGCCGGGGTCTGTTGGTTTCTGGCGTGGGTGGTCGGCATTGCGGCACTGATTCTGACGATATCGCACCTCACACAGCGGGACAGTAAAGCCGAATCGGCCCGCTGATCTTAGTTGGCCGCAAGCAGGATCAACAGCGCCTGAATCTTGCTCATCGCCGGCAACAGGTCCGTGGCGATCCGCTGCGCTTTGGGCGTAGGGGCCACACCACGGGCCTTGCGAATGAACAGCGGGTCATCGAAGCATTTGCGCAGGCGCACCAGCGATGCACTGACCGCCGGTTGGCCTAGTGCCAGATGCCGCGCTGCCCGCGAAATACTCATCTCCCGATAGATCACCAGAAAGACAATCATCAGGTTCAAGTCGACGCGGGCGAAGTGTTGCTCGTCAATGGTCACGATGGGGCCTCACAGTGCATATTTGTTGAAGAAACTGTTGAAGTGAATCTTCGTCACCGTACGGCTGGTCAACAGTTCGATAAACGACTTCAGCGACGGGTCCTCAAAGTGCATCTCCATGGCGCGGCGGCTTGTCCAGTGGCTGGACACCACCCATACATTCACGTCCAGGCAGCAGCGCGCTACCAGGTAATTGAGGCAGCCCTGCACCGGGCCAATCGCCTTGACGATGTCCAGCAACTGTTGGCCCAGCACCTCGATATGCCCGTGGGCGGCGCGGATATGCAGCGTGTTGATGGCTTCTATAAACATGGGTTACTCCCTCGCTTGGGGCAAAAGTAAGACGGCCGTCCATGGCTCCATTCAGCTTATGGGTCTTTTTTTGCCAGCAAAGGCTGTTGCCAGCCACCGCCCAAGGCCTTGTACAACTGCACCTGGCTGTTGAGTTGTTGAAGGTGATCGGTCAGCAACTGCTGGCGCGCGGTCAGCAACTGGCGCTGGGCATCGAGCAAGGTCAGGTAGTTGTCGACACCCTCCTCATAACGCTGCTTGGCCATGTCGAAGTACTCCTGGTCTGACTGCACCAGGTCGCGCTGGGATTGCAACTGGCCCTGGTAGGTACCGAGCGCCGCCAGCCCGTCGCTGACCTCGCGAAAGCCCGTCTGGATAGCTTTCTCGTAGCGGGCCACACCGATGTCTTTCTGCAGCTTGGCGTAGTCCAGGTTTGCCCGCAGGTGCCCGCCATTGAAGATCGGCAGGCTGATTTGAGGGGCGAAGCTCCAGTTGCCCGAGCCCCCATTGAACAGCCCACTCAGTTGGCTGCTGGCGGTGCCGGCGCTGGCCGTCAGGCTGATGCTGGGGAAGAACGCGGCGCGTGCTGCGCCGATGTTGGCATTGGCGGCCAGCAACGCGTGTTCGGCCTGGCGGATGTCGGGCCGTTGTTCCAGCAGCTGCGAGGGTAGGCCACTGGGGATGTCGGCAAGGCAGTCGTGACCCAGCGGCGCATCGCTGGCCATTCCTTGTGGCAATGCCGCACCCAGCAGTAATTGCAGCGCATTGGCGTCTTGGGCGACTTGGCGGGTGTACAAGTACATCTGGGCACGCGCGCTGTCGACCAAGGTACTGGCCTGCCGCACGTCCAGCGCCGACGAAGTACCGGCCTGGTTGCTGGCGGTGATCAGGCGCAGGCTGTTGTCGTAGCTTTCCAGGGTGTCCTGGGTCACCTTCAACAGCTGCTGGTCGGTGCGCCACGTGAAGTAGGCACTGGCAACGTCGCTGATCAGGCTGATCTGTACACTGCGCTGCGCCTCTTCGGTGGCCAGGTAGTTTTCCAGGGCTTGGCGTTCCAGGCTGCGAATTCGGCCGAACACATCCAGTTCGTAGGCGCTGATGCCCACGTCCAACCCGTATTGGCTGTCGATACCCGCCCTGCCAGTGGTGCGCAGGTCCGCCGGCAAGCGCTGGCGGCTGGTGGTTGAGTCGATGCCCAGGGCGGGGAACAGGTCCGCGCGCTGAATGCGATATTGCGCGCGATAGGCTTGCACGTTGAGGGCCGCCACGCGCAGGTCGCGGTTGTTGTTCAGCGACAGGTCGATCAACTGGCGCAGCAGCGGGTCCTGATAGAACGCCTGCCAACCGGGGACGGCTTGGCCGGGCGTGGTCGGGCCTTGGGTGTAGGCCTGGCCCTGTGGCCAGGCATCGGGGACCGGTGCCGTCGGCCGCGCATAGTCGGGGATCAGGCTGCACGCTTGCAAACTGGTTGCCAGGGCGACCGCCACGGTGAGGTGTTTGAGTGTCATGCCTGAGCTCCTTCAGCGGCCACTTCTTTGCGTTTGCGGGTGAACAGTTTCATAACGACCACATAGAACAAAGGTACGAAGAAGATCGCCAGGAAGGTCGCCGCCAGGGTACCGCCGACAACGCCGGTACCGATCGAGTGCTGGCTGCCACTGCCGGGGCCGTGGGCTCGGGCCAAGGGCAGCACGCCCATGACGAAGGCGATCGAGGTCATGATGATGGGCCGCAGGCGCAGCCTTGCCGCCTCGGTGGCCGCCTGGACCAGGGTGCGGCCCTGTTTCTCATACAGGTCTTTGGCGAACTCGATGATCAGGATGGCGTTTTTCGCCGCCAGGCCCATGGTGGTCAGCATCCCCACCTGGAAGAACACATCGTTGGACAGCCCGCGCATCAAGGTCGCGGCCACCGCGCCCAACACGCCCAAAGGCACGACCAGCATGACCGATACCGGTACCGTCCAGCTCTCGTAAAGCGCGGCCAGGCACAGGAACACAATGATCAGCGACAGTGCGTACAGGGCAGGGGCCTGGGAGCCAGCCTGACGTTCTTCATAGGACAGGCCGGTGTAGGCCATGCCGATGCCGGCGGGCATTTGTTGCATGATGCGCTCCACCGACTGCATCGCAGCCCCAGTGCTATAACCGGGTGCCGGTTGGCCCAGGATTTCTACCGAAGAAATACCGTTGAAGCGTTCCAGTTTTGGCGAGCCGTAGATCCAGTGGCCGCTCGCGAAGGCTGAGAACGGCACCATCTTGCCGGCGGCGTTGCGCACGTACCATTTGGCAAAGTCTTCAGGGGACAGCCGCGAATCCTGGTTGCCCTGCACGTAGACTTTCTTCACGCGGTCACGGTCGATGAAGTCGTTGACGTAGGCCGAACCCCAGGCAACCGACATGGTGTTGTCGATATCGGCGATCGAGACTTGCAACGCGCGGGCCTTTTCCTTGTCGATTTGTACCTTGTATTGCGCTTCGTCATTCAAGCCGTTGGGACGGGTCAGGGCCAGTACCGGGTCTTGTGCCGCCAAGGCCAGGAACTTGTCGCGGGCCGCCATCAGGCCGTCGTGGCCCACGCCACCATTGTCCTGCAGGAAAAAGTCGAAGCCGGTGGCGTTACCCATTTCCAGAATCGCCGGCGGCACCACGGCGAGGACATTGGCCTCCTTGATCTGCGAGAACCTGGCCTGTGCACGTTTTGCCACCTCGAACACCGACTGGGACGCGTTGGTGCGCTCGGTGAACGGCTTCATGTTGACGAACACCAGGCCCGCGCTCTGGCCGCGGCCGGCAAAGCTGAAACCGTTGATGGCAAACACTGAGTCAACGCTGTCGCTTTCGTCCTTGGTCAGGTAATCCTTCACTTGGGTCAGTACCGCTTCGTTGCGTTCGGCGCTGGCGTTTTGCGGCATCTGTACCTGGACAATGAACATGCCCTGGTCCTCTTCCGGCAGGAACGCGCTGGGCACCTTGGTGAACAGCAGTGCCACGATGCCCAGCAGGATCAGATACACCAGCATGAAGCGCCCGCGCCCCTTGAGGATGCGCGTTACGCCGCCTTCATAGCGTGCGGTGTTGCGCTCGAACATCCGGTTGAACCAGCCCAAGAAGCCTTTCTTCGCGTGGGCCTGCGGGCTGTGGGGCTTGAGCAGGGTGGCGCACAGGGCCGGGGTGAATACCAGGGCGATCAGCACCGAGAAGCCCATGGCCGCGATGATGGTGATGGCGAACTGGCGATAGATGATGCCCGCCGAACCACCGAAGAAGGCCATGGGCAGGAACACCGCCGAGATCACCAGGCCGATGCCCACCAGGGCACCGGAAATCTGCTCCATGGATTTACGCGTGGCGTCCTTGGGTGACAGATGCTCTTGGGCCATCAACCGCTCGACGTTCTCCACCACCACGATGGCATCGTCCACCAACAGCCCGATGGCAAGGACCATGGCAAACATGGTCATCACGTTGATGGTGAAACCGCAGGCGAACAACACGCCAAACGTTGCCAGCAATACCACCGGTACCGCCAGTGCCGGAATCAGCGTAGCCCTGAAGTTCTGCAGGAACAGGTACATCACCAGGAACACCAGGATGATGGCTTCGAACAGGGTGTGCACCACCGAATGAATCGAGGCGGCCACCACGGGCGAGGTGTCGTACGGGTAGATCACCTCCACGCCTTTGGGCAGGAAAGGTTTGATCTTGTCGACGGTTTCATGGACCCGGGCCACCGTGTCCAACACGTTCTCGCCGGGCGCCAGGCGCAGGGCGATACCCGCGGAAGGGTGACCGTTGTACTTGTTGAAGATCGAGTAGTTTTCGCTGCCCAGGCTGACTTCGGCAATGTCGCTGAGGCGAATCTGCGAGCCATCGGGGTTGACCTTGACCAGGATCTTGCGAAATTCCTCGGGGGAGTGCATGCGCACGTCACCGATCACCGTCGCGCTCAGTTGCACGCCGCGCTTGGCCGGCAGGCCGCCGATCAGGCCGGAAGACACCTGGACGTTCTCGGCCTCGATGGCCGCCGTCACGTCAGCAGGCACCAACTGGTAGCTATTGAGCTTGGCCGGGTCCAGCCAGATGCGCATGGAGTTCTGCGTGCCCAGCTGCAGGAAGTCGCCTACGCCTTTGGTCCGCGAGATGGGGTCCTGCATGCTCGACTGGATAATGTTGCCCAAGTCAAAACCGTTGAGGCGGCCATCCGTGGAGATCAGGCCCACGATCAACATGAAGTTGATCTGGTACTTCACCACGCGGATACCCTGGCGCTGAACCTCTTCAGGCAGCATGGGGGTGGCCAGTTGCAGTTTGTTTTGCACCTGTACCTGGGCGATGTCGGGATTAGTGCCCTGATCGAAGGTCACGATGATCTGCATGCTGCCATCGGTGTTGCTGTTGGAGGTGATGTAGCGCAACCCCTCCATGCCATTGAGCTGTTGCTCGATGACTTGCACCACAGTGTCTTGCACGGTTTGCGCAGAAGCGCCGGGGTAGGTGACGCTGATCTGCACCGCAGGTGGCGCGATATTGGGGTATTGGTTGATCGGCAGCGAGCGAATGGCCAACGCGCCGCCAAGCATGATCACCAAGGCGATCACCCAGGCGAAGATGGGCCGGTCGATAAAGAAGCGGGACATGCTGGAATATCCTTAGTTGGCGGCGGCGGTGAACGCGGTGACCAGGGCGGCATTAGTCGCCTGGCTAGGTTTGACCTTGCTGCCGTCGTGTAGCGACTGGATGCCCTGGGTAACCACCTGATCCCCGGGTTCGACGCCGGTGCCTATCAGGAAAGCGTTGCCTACCGTGCGCAGGGTTTGCAGCTCGCGCAGCTCGACGCTCTGGTCGGGCTTGACCACCCAGGCCGTGGCTTTGCCACGGCTATCAAAAACGATCGCGCTCTGTGGGACCAGTTTGGCGCTCTGGGCCACGCCCTCTTGCAGTTGCGCGTGCACGAACATGCCGGGCAGCAGCTTGCGGCCCGGGTTCGGGAACTCGGCGCGCAGGGTGACGGAGCCGGTCCCTTCGTCGACGCTGACTTCCGAAAACTTCAACGTACCGGGCAGGGGGTAGGCGCTGCCGTCATCCAGTGTCAGGGTGACCTGGGCCTGGTTTTTGCCGGTGCTTTGCAGGCTGCCGGACTCAAGTGCTCGTTGCAGGGCCAGGATGCGAGTGATGGGTTGGGTCACGTCGACATAAATGGGGTCCAGTTGGTTAACGGTGGCCAGTTCCTGAGCCTGGCCGTTGGTCACCAGTGCACCTTCGGTGACTGCCGAGCGGCCGATACGGCCGGTGATCGGCGACAGCACGTGGGTGTACTGCACGTTGATCCGGGCCACTTCCACCGACGCCTGGGCCTGCTTGTAGGCGGCTTGCGCATCGTCGTATTGCTGGCGGCTGACGGCATTGGTCCTGAGCAGGCGCTCGTAGCGCTCGGCCAGGTTTTGCGCGCTGGTGAGGTTTGCCTGCGCGCGGTTGAGCTCGGCTTTGTAGGTGGCTGGGTCGATTTGGTAAAGCTGATCGCCCTTTTTGACCTCACTGCCTTCACTGAACAGACGTTGCTGGACGATACCGTTTACTTGGGGGCGCACCTCGGCCACGCGGTAGGCGGAAGTTCGGCCTGGCAGGTCGTTGGTCAGGGTCAAGGGTTGGGCCTTGACCGTGTAGACACCCACGTTGATGACGGGAGGTGTGGCTGCGACGGGCTCGTTTTTCTGGCAGCCCGCCAATAGCAGGGCGGTGAAAGGCAGGATGTGTAGCGCACGTGAAGGCCGGAAGCTGTTCACTGGTATCTCCAAACAAGGGCTTGTGTATCAAAGACTTGGAATCCATTTCCGGGGCATCCGGCGAATTCAGGTCGGCAGACCGGTGTCAGGGCGCAAGGGCCTTGGACATTAGGTTTCGAATTTTTATAGATCCTAACATCCCATGTTTGCATGGTCGATGAGAAATGTTCTTAAATATGCTCTTCCACGGTGTGGTCAGTCGTCGCAGGCCGCCTTTCGCACCGCCAGATAGGCGCTTCAAGACCCAGAGAGAATGTTTGAAATGGCTAGACGATCCGCTGAAGACACCGCGATCACCCGGCAAAATGTGCTGGATGCGGCGCTGTCGGTATTTGCCGAGTCGGGGTGCTCCGGGGCAACGCTGGAAATGATTGCGTGCCGGGCCGGGGTCAGTCGCGGCGCGGTGTATTGGCACTTCAAAGGGCGAGCGGCGTTGCTTGCAGAACTGCTGGAGGCCCAGCGCTTGCCGATGGAGGTATTTGAGTCCGAAGGGCTTGACCTGGGGCTGGCAATTGATCGGCTGCAGGTCGCGGTGCAGGCAACCCTTCGCGACCCTGATGCACGGCGGCTGTGCGAATTGCTGTTACACAAGAGCGAACGCACCCAAGAGGGTTGCCTGGTGTCATTGCGCCTGGAAAAAGTCCAGGTCAGGTTCGGCCGGCAGGTGGAAAACATGTTGCTGCTGGCCGCGGAGCGCGGGCAGCTTGTAGCGGGTATCGAAATACCCGCAACGCTTCACTTTCTCAAAATCAGCTTCATGGGCCTGATGTTTGAATGCCTGCGGGCGCCTGCCAAGCACAAGCAGCACCTGGAAGCCACCATGGACTGGTTGCGGACCACCCTGGTCGCAAAGGCTGGCGCTGGCGTGTAGGCCGCGGCCAGAGCGCCGTGTAAGGCACTTGCTCAGGCTTGTGGGTAATCGGCAATACGGTCCGGGTGCTGCCTGACGCTGTCGATCAACTGGGCGGTTGCCTGCGAGGCGGCCTCGAAGGATTCCACCGCGCAGTAGCGCACGCCAAACCCTCGGGAGCGTTTGGCCATGTCGTCAAAGTGGGCGGCACGTACTTCGCCAGACGGCACCACGGCGACCATGGCGGCGCAACGGCCGGCCAGCAACGCGCGTTTTTTCTTGAACCATACGCCACGGGTACGAAAATCCTCGGCAGTCTCGTTCAGGGCGTCAGGCTCGAACGCCACGACAAACAGCCGGCCACTGTCGAGCAAGGCATCCATCTCGCGGTTCCATAACTCGGCATAGCCGGGTGGGCAGCGCGCAGAGATCAGCGCAACGAACGGGAAGTCAGACACGTCATGCAGGTAGTAATCCACAAAATCTCCTAGAAGCTTCGGCTTCGACAAGGCGACGATGGATAGATCCTAACATCCCATATTTAAATCTGTCGATGAGAAATATTCTCAGTTGACCGATGCCGAGTTTCAGCGGCGATAAAACCCCAGGAAGATCGCGACCGCCTGTTGCACCACTTGCTCGGCTTTGGCAGGGGTGAGGGCGGTGCTGTCGCCCATCACGCGCACCCAGAGCACGGTTTCGTCGATCATGCCCAGAAACTGCTGGGCGGCAAGGTCGGGATCGGTAATGGCCAAAGTGCCGCGGCGGCCCAGTTCGGCGATGTAATTGCGCACGGCGCTCACGGCGGGCGTCTTGCCCACTTCAAAGAAGCGCCGGGTGAGCGCTGGGAAGCGGGGCCCTTCGGCAATCACCATGCGCAAAAAATCCACGGCCAAGGGCGGCGACCAGAACTCGGCTACGCCACGGCCAATCTTCAGCAAGCCGGCTTGCGGGTCTGCCAGGGCGGATTCGTCGCTGGCAATCTCCATGACCGGAAAGGCCCGCCACATGCGTTCGGCGACCGCGCCGAACAATGACTCCTTGCCCTCTGGAAAGCGGTTGTACAGGGTTTGCCTGGCCACCCCGGCAGCCTTGGCAATCAACTCCATGCTGCTGCCTTCGAAGCCGTGCTGGATGAACATACGCCCAGCGGCGGCCAGAATAGCGTCCTGCTTGGAGGGGCTATTGCCAGGCGAAAGCAGTTCATCGAACAGCGACGGTGCGGCGGTGGGCATAGGCGAATGAAGACTCTGGGAGGGTGATGGACTCAAGGGTCTATTTTCTCTGATTATGGGCCTCTTTACCATTGCTACCCTGTAGAGGAGGGAGACTTGGCGGTTTTATACCTTTAAGAATCAATCTCATTGCGTCGACAAACATGGGATGTTAGGATCGTCCCATGTCGTCACCACCGTGCGGTCAACCTTCATGCAATTGATCAATGTTTCGCCCCCCTCGCAGCGCTCCTGCGTCGCTTCGACCATCGATGCCACTCGTGCGCAAATCAGCGACCGTAGTTGGAAAAGCGGTGACCGCCTGCCCAGTGAAAGTGCGTTGGTGGAGCAGTTCGGCGGCGCGCGCTACACCGTGCGCGACGCGCTCCGCTTCCTGGTCAATTGGCGATGAAGTGGGGGCGGCCAGCGCGGCCCACGCGATGCTGCCGCCGATGATCGACAGCCTTTCACGCCTGCAGCTGCAACGCAGCAGGGCGTCCTCTCACCCTGCCACTTTGTGGGTATGAACATGAGCCGAGTGATTTTCTCCATCAACCAGTGTTCCCCGGTCGAACAACGCCTGCTGCGCGCCTTGCGAGCGATGAACTGGAACGACAATTGGCCGGCGCAGGCCGGATTTTTTCTTGAGGAGATGGGCTTCGGCTCCTCTCAGGTGTTCGCCTTCAACAGCCTGATAGAAACCATCATGCAAGCCGACCCTGGCTTTGATCTGCTCGGCCCGCTGTCACCCTTCGTGTCGCGCGACGAACTGAATCTGCTGGCCGCGTTGGGCAACGCCTCGCGCAAAGCCAGCAATGCGCTGCCGGATGTCGAGGATGGCTTGCCCGCCGTACTCAAAAGCCTGGTAGACACCTGCGGTACCGCGCTGCGCCGCGCAGGCTTGCCGATGAAAACCCGCGCCACCTTGCAAAATGGCAAGGCGCTGCCGCCCATGACGTCCAAGATCCTGCCATTTCAAGGCGAAAGCTCCATGCGCCGGGTCAAGGTGCTTGCGCTTCATGCGCCCACGCCGCGCGTACGCCGCATCGTGTTGGGAGGCTACTCGTTGAAAAGCTTTGCGGTGGATCTGCCAGCCCAGTGGATCAAGGTGTTTTTGCCAGGCCCAACGGAGCAGCAGATTGGCCGGGCATTCACGATTCGTGATTTTGATACGGTCAAGAAAGAGCTGACCTTTGATATTGCCCTGCATGAAGGTGGCCCGATGTCTGACTGGGCGCTACGGGCACAGGTGGGCGATGAGCTACAGATCGCCGGGCCGCGCGGCGGCTTCAAGGGCGTGGACGAAAAATCGTGGCTGCTGCTGGCCTGTGACGACACCGGCTTGCCGGCGATCGCCGCGATTGTCTGCCAACTGCCGGCGCACTTGCAGGTGCAGGTGTTCATTGAAGTGGCGGACGAGACCGAACGGCAGTTCCTGGCCGTGCAACCCCGGGTGAAGGTGCGCTGGATTTACCGCAACGGTTCGGCCGACCAACCTGCCGAGACGTTGGCCGAAGTGCTGCGCTACAGCCCGTTGCCGGTACGCAGCGGCGACGCCTGGATTGCCGCCGAAGCCAGCACCATTCGCGCCATCCGCACCCAACTGCTGCGTGATCGCGGGTTTGAGTTGGGCCGGGTGCACGCTGCTGGCTATTGGAAGCGGGGTGAGCAAGACCACCGCGACCTGGCGGCCGGCTAACCCTTTTACTTCACCCCTTCACGGAACCTACACATGGATAACCGGTGCACGACCATCGGCGGACTTTCGTTCGCGCTCGTTCTGGGTTCACCCTTGGCGTTGGCCGAACAAGGCGGCAGCAGCACGGCGCCGGCGACATTGGTGCTTGAGGACGTGCAGATCCAGGGCTCTGCGCAAACACCGACGTCCACGGTGGACGGGGTGGTGGCCACGCGCTCTGCAACCGGTAGCAAGACCGATACCGATATGGCCAAGGTACCCCAGAGTATTTCGGTGGTGGGCCGCACGCAGATGGACCAGCAAAATGCGCAGACCGTTGCCCAGGCGCTGAAATACACCCCGGGGGTGTTCGCCGACGCGCGGGCCGACGGGTTGTTCGATGGCTTGTTTATCCGCGGCTTCGGTGGTTTTGGCGGCCTGGCCAATTTTTCCAAACTGCTCGACGGTTTGCCGCTGCAATCGGGGCAATACCTGGCGACACCGGCAGTCGACGCCTACCTGTTGGAGCGCGTCGACGTGCTCAAGGGCCCGGCGTCGGTACTGTATGGCCAGGCCAGCCCCGGCGGGGTGGTCAACATGGTCAGCAAGCGCCCCACCGACACCCCCCTGCATGAAGTCCAGGTACAGGCCGGTAGCCGTGGCGAAAAACAGGTGGCGGCGGACTTCTCCGGTCCGCTGGACGAGGAGGGCGTGTGGAGCTACCGCCTGACCGGCATGAGCCGGCGCGCCGACACGCAGATCGACCACACCGAAGAGCAGCGCGTGGCGATCGCCCCGAGCCTGACCTGGCGGCCGAATGACGACACCTCTTTAACCCTGCTGGCCAGCTATCAAAAGGACCCCTCCAGTTACTACACCGGTTGGGTACCGGCCCAGGGTTCGGTGCTGGGCAGTTCAAGCGGCAAGATATCCCGGCACTTCAACCCCGGCGAACCCTCGGTGGACGCCTATGATCGCGAACAGACCCTGTTCGGCTACCAGTTCGAGCATCGCTTCAACGACACCTGGACGTTTCGCCAGAACACTCGTTACATGGACCTGAACGCTGAATACAAAGGGTACATGGTCAACTACACCAACCCATATTCGGCAACCACCGGCGAGCTCAATCGCCTGGCCGACCACAGCATCGAGAAACAGCAAAGTTTTAGTGTCGATAACCAGTTGCAGAGCCAGTTCGCGACCGGCGCACTGCAACACACCTTGCTGCTGGGCCTTGAATACGACGAGGCCAAGTCAAGCATGCGCTTTGGCCGCTCGTATGACGTGGCAGGCATCAACTACCTGAGCCCGGTGTACGCCAGCAGCCCCGGCCTGCCGGCCCTGAGCAGCCATACCGTGCAAAAGCCCCAGCAAACCGGGCTGTACCTGCAGGACCAGATGGAATTAGGTAAATGGACCTTCCTGGCTGGGCTGCGACAGGATTGGGCCAAGACCCGCACCGAAGACAAGGTGGCTGGCAGCCACGGCTCGCAGAAGGATCAAGACCTGACGGGCCGGCTGGGCGTGGTATATGCGTTCGACAACGGCCTGTCGCCTTACGCCAGTTACTCAACCTCTTTCGAGCCGGTGGTGGGCACCGATGCTCAGGGCCAGGCGTTCAAGCCCACCAAAGGCGAGCAGTACGAAGTGGGTGTGAAGTACCAGCCGGTTGGTTGGGACAGTTTCATTACGCTGTCGGCGTTCCAGATCAAGCAAAAGGATGTGCGTACCACCGACCCGGACAATGCTTTTTACTACGTGCAAACCGGTGAAGTGCGCATACGCGGTGCGGAGCTTGAAGGGCACGCCAACCTGACGGAGCAGTTGAGCCTGGTCGCTGGGTATTCGGTACTCGACCCTGAGGTGACCAAGGACACTACCAAGGCCAATGAAGGCAATCGGCCGGTGTCGGTGCCGCTCAGCCAGGCTTCAGCCTGGTTGGACTACGCCTTTGGCGGGGCGCTGGACGGTGTCAGCGCAGGCATCGGTGTGCGGCACATCGGCAAGTCCTACGGCGACACCAGCAATGACCTGTCGGTGGACGCCTACACCTTGGTCGACGCTGCGCTGCGCTACGACCTGCAGAAAGCCGCGCCGGTGCTCAGGGGCTGGTCGGTAGCCGTCAACGTCGACAACCTCAACGATAAACATTACGTGGCCTCGTGCTTCTCGGCAGGCGGCTGTTTTTATGGTCAGGAGCGCACCGCCGTGGCGAGTCTCAAGTATGCCTGGTGAGCGCATGTTAACGACCCCGGGTGCCGACCCCCATCAAGCGTTGCGCTCGGCCTGGGTGTTGTTTGCCATTGGCGTGCTGTACGTGTCTTTTGGGGTGTGTTTCGGCTTGCTGGAGTACGGCATTCCACCCATCCTCATGTCCCGCGGCGTCGATCTTGCCTCCATGGGCTGGGTGATTGCGCTGTACATTCCGTTCGGGCTGACCTTCCTGTGGGCCCCTGTGATCGACGGCAAACGCCTGCCATGGCTAAGCCAGCGCATCGGCTGGATCGCCGCCTCTCAGTGTGTCAGCTCGCTGTTGCTGCTGGTGGTGGCGTTTGGCGAGGGGCTGCCGGCGATCGGCCTGTTTGCCCTGGGCCTGGCCATCTGCTTTGCCGTGGCGACCATGGACCTGGCCTTGGACGCTTTGGCGGTGGACATCATTGGCGCGCACTTTCGTGCACTGGCTGCCGGCTTGAAAGTCGCCGCGTTGGCACTGGGCGGGTTGATCGGCGGTGGCGTGCTGGTCGCGCGTTTCGACAGCCTGGGCTGGACCGGCACCTTTGTGCTGACCGCCGGTTTACCACTGTTGACGCTGCTCCCGGTGCTGGCCCTGACCCGGGCCGATCACCCTCGGCAGGCCCAATCTCTGCGGCCGAGCATCTGGGTCACCTTGCGCCGGCCGGGAGCCATGCGCCAGATCGCGTTGCTGTCACTGACCACCAGCGCGACCATCTCACTGGTGTATTTCCAGCGTCCGATCCTGGTGCAGATGGGCGTGCCCCTGGCGCAGATCGGCTGGGGCCTGGGCACGCTGGCGCCACTGGTCAATACCGTTGCGGCGGTGCTCACCGCTCCGGCGCTGACACTGATGGCGCCACTCAAGTCGCTGGCCTTGTTGGTGCTGCTGTCAGCCATTGCTGCTGGCGGCACGGTGTTCGGGCTGGCCAAGGGGCTATCCGATGGGGTGATGTTGTGGGCCTTGATACAGGGCGCGGCCAGCAGTGCGCTGTCGGTGATCATCTACAGCCTGATCCTCAAGTGGTCGGCCAGGGAACAGTCGGCCACGGACTACGCGGTGCTGTGCGGCAGCAGCCGAATGCTCACCACCCTGATCCTGATGGCGGTCGCGCCAGCACTGGCGTACTTCAGTTGGGGCGTGTTCTACGCCCTGTGCGTCGTCGTGCTGGCCCTGTTGGCCTTTCTTATCCGCCGCGAAGTACAAGGCCTCGATGAGGCCCTGCCATGAATCCTGAAACCCCTGCGAGTGCTGACCATGAAGATTAAACAAGATGTACTGGCCTTCGACGATGTGTTGCTGGTGCCGGGGTATTCCGATGTGTTGCCCAAGGACGTCGACCTGACCACGCAACTGACTCGCCATATCAGCTTGAACGTGCCCCTGATGGCGGCGGCCATGGACACCGTGACCGAATCGCGCCTGGCCATTGCCCTGGCGCAGGAAGGTGGCATTGGCATCATTCACAAGAACATGACCATTGCCCAACAGGCGTACGAGGTGGTCAAGGTCAAGCGATACGAGTCCGGAATTGTTCGCGACCCCCTGACGGTGGCCGCCGAGCAAAGCATTCGTGCAGTGATGGAGCTTGCCAGGGAGTATCGGATATCCGGTTTCCCCGTGGTGAATGAAGACAATCAACTGGTGGGCATCATCACTAACCGCGACCTGCGGTTTGCCACGCAGATCGACTTGCCAGTGTCCACGCTCATGACCCCCAAGAGCCAGTTGGTCACCGTGCAAGACGGCGCGAACATGGCCCAGGCCAAGGCCTTGATGCACCAGCATCGGTTGGAGCGGGTCTTGGTGGTGGATGCACAGTTCAGACTGACCGGTCTGGTCACCGCCAAAGACATGCACAAGTCCATTGAACACCCTTTGGCGTGCCGCGATAGCATGGGGCGCTTGCGTGTAGGCGCCGCCGTGGGCGTGGGCGCCGAGACCGAGGAGCGTATCGATGCGCTGATCAAGGCTGGTGTGGACGTGCTGGTGGTCGACACGGCCCACGGCCATTCACGCGGGGTGATCGAGCGGGTGCGCTGGATCAAGCAACACTTCCCGCAGGCCCAGGTGATTGCTGGCAACATCGCCACGCCCGAGGCCGCGCTGGCCTTGGTCGAGGCGGGGGCCGATGCGGTGAAGGTAGGCATTGGCCCGGGGTCGATCTGCACCACGCGGGTGGTGACCGGCGTGGGTGTGCTGCAAATCTCGGCCGTGGCCAATATCGCCGAAGTACTGCGCGGCAGCGGCGTGCCGTTGATTGCCGACGGGGGCATTCGTTATTCCGGTGACATTGCCAAGGCCCTCGCAGCCGGTGCCCACACCGTGATGCTGGGAGGCTTGTTTGCCGGCACCGAGGAAGCGCCGGGCGAAACCGAGCTGTTCCAAGGCCGCAGCTACAAGAGCTACCGTGGCATGGGCTCATTGGGTGCCATGCAGCAGGGCTCCAAGGACCGCTACTTCCAAGACAACCAAAGCAGTGACAAGCTGGTGCCAGAAGGCATCGAAGGGCGGGTACCCTACAAGGGGCCGCTGGTGGCGATCGTGCATCAGTTGTTGGGTGGCGTGCGTTCGGCGATGGGCTACACCGGCTGCGCAACGGTCGCGCAGATGCATGACAAGGCAGAGTTCGTGCGCATTACCGGGGCGGGGCTGCAAGAGTCGCATGTGCACGACGTGCAAATCACCAAGGAAGCGCCCAACTACGCAGGTTAATGGCCAGAAAAACCACGGTGTTCTGTTCGCGGATAAATCCGCTCCTACAGGGGTTATGCGATCGTCTGTAGGCGCGGATTCATCCGCGAAGCAGGCGCCATGGAGTATCAGAAGAACCACGGTGTGCTGTTCGCGGATAAATCCGCTCCTACAGGGGTTATGCGATCGTCTGTAGGCGCGGATTCATCCGCGAAGCAGGCGCCATGGAATATCAGAAAAACCACGGCGTGCTGTTCGCGGATAAATCCGCTCCTACAGGGGTTATGCGATCGTCTGTAGGCGCGGATTCATCCGCGAAGCAGGCGCCATGGAGTATCAGAAAAACCACGGCGTGCTGTTCGCGGATAAATCCGCTCCTACAGGGTAACGCCGCCTTTTTACATCTGCGGCCGGGTCGCCGTGTTAGTTACGGCCAAACAGGTTGCGCTGCACCTGCAACAAATGCCCCTCGATCAACTCCCGCCCCAGCCGCTCATCACGATCACGCAAGGCGCTGACAATGGCCCGGTGCTGCTCTTCGTACTGGGTGCGCCGCTCCGGTGTCAGGGAGTTTTTTTTCAACCGGCCCCATTCGCCTTCCTCGCGCACCAGGGTGGTCAACTCCAGAATCTTCAGGAAGAAGCTGTTGTGGGTTGCCTCGGCGAACGCCTGGTGCAAGGCGCCGTCCCAGTGTTCGAAATCCTCGATGGTGGTTGCCGCTTCCGAACGGGTGATGCATTCATCCATGCGCTCGAAGTCCGCCGCCGTGGCGTACCGCACGATCAGGGACGGCATCTGCGTTTCAATCAGTAGCCGCGCCTCCATCAGTTCGGCGGGGCTGGTCTGGATTTTCGACGGCGCAGGCGGTTGGACGGCTGGGATCAAGCTGCCAATGTTGTCGGACACAAAAGTGCCACTGCCGACAGTCTGGGTAATCAGGCCCATTTCCTTGAGGTTGGACAGTACCCTGCGCACCGAACCGCGCGAGGCCTGGAAGGATTCGCTCAACTCCCGTTCGGCGGGCAGCTTGTGGCCCGCCGCAAGCCGGCCACTTTCGATCTCTTCCACCAGGTATTTGGCCAGGCTGCGCGCGCCATCGGCACGTACGGACTTTTGGGCCACCATCTCGCTCAACGTAAGGACCTTCGCTTTGTAGGGTTAAACAACGTCATGGGGTGGAAGATATACCAATTGGTCTTACGTTGCAAAAAAGTGGTTGCAATGGTTCTTTTATGGTCCTATATTCGGCTTCAGTTGAACCAAAGTTAGACCTTAAGAGGACCAATAACAATGAAATTCGCAACCATCGAAAACACTGCCGGTGAACTGTCCGTGGTACTCGTGAACAGTGAAACCGAACGATTTTGGCCGGTTTCCGAGCTGATCTCCGGCTTCAAGGGTGACATGAACCAATTGGTTCTTGAATGGGCAACCCTGAAGTCCGACCTGGTACCGCACGGTGAAGGGACCGCCCTGGAAAGCGTGACCCTCAAGGCCCCGATCCTGCCACGCCGCAACCTGTTCTGTGTGGGCAAGAACTACCATGAACACGCTGCCGAGTTCAGCAAGTCTGGTTTCGACCACAGTGCCAAGGAAGGCGAGATCGCCCCTGAGTTTCCAGTGGTGTTCACCAAGACCCCAGACACCGTGATCGCCACCAACGACAAAATCCCGCGCCACGCCGATGTGACCAGCCAGCTGGACTATGAAGCAGAATTTGCCGTGATCATCGGCAAGGGGGGGCGCGGTATCGCCAAGGCCGATGCCTATGGCCACGTTTTTGGCTACACCATCGTCAACGACATGACGGCCCGTGACCTACAGAAAAACCACCGCCAGTGGTTCCTCGGCAAATCGTTGGATGGCTTCTGCCCGATGGGCCCATGGATTGCCACGGCCGATGAAGTGGACGTGGAAGACGCAACTATCCAGTGCTGGGTCAATGGCGAGCTGCGCCAGAACTCCAACATCGGCCAACTGATTTTCGACATCCCGACCCTGATCGAAACGATCTCGGCTGGTATCGAGCTCAAGCCCGGCGATGTGATCGTGACCGGCACGCCAGTGGGCGTGGGCATCGGCTTTACCCCGCCGCGCTTCCTGCAAAGTGGTGATGTGGTGCGCATCGAAGTCGCCGGCATTGGCGCACTGGAAAACGAGGTGGCCGAGTGACTACGCAGATTCTCAACGGCATCGCCGTCGAGGTCTCGGGGGAGGGTAGCCCGCTCCTGTGTATTCACGGCCTCGGCGGTTCATCAAACACCTGGACACCGGTACTGCCAGCCTTCGAAGGCTTTCAAGTGATCCGTTTCGATTTGCCTGGCAGCGCCCGCTCGCCCTTGGGCAGCACGGCGCTGTCGATCGATGTGTATGTGCAGGCGGTAGAGCAGGTGCTGGAAGCCTTGAATGTCGACCGGGTGCACGTCGTGGCGCATTCGATGGGCACGATCGTGGCGGCGCATTTTGCCGCCAGGCACCCGGACCGGGTCAACAGCCTGGTGCTATTTGGTCCCTTGCAGGCACCCCCCGACGCAGGCCGTGCCGGTATCCAGGCCCGCGCCGAGTCAGCGCTGAGCGGTGGCTTGCCAGCCCTGCAAGAGATCGCCGATGCGATCGTGAAGGGGGCGACCAGCCAGCAGACCAAGGATCAGCAACCGGCCGTACTGGCATTGGTGCGCGAAGCCATCATGCGCCAGACCCCAGAAGGTTATGGCCAGAGTTGCGCGGCACTGGCAAAGGCTCAGCCGGCAGATGCAGGGGCCATTCAAGCGCCGGTATTGCTGGTGACCGGTGACCAGGATGGCGTTGCTCCCGCCGCCAACGTGCAGGCTTACGCCGACCGTCTGGCCGATGCCCGGGTGGTGGTCTTTGAAGGGTGTGGCCACTGGACTACCTTTGAAAAACCCCAGGCGTGCGTAAGCGAGCTGAAGGCTTTTTACAGCGCATTGAAATGACCTTTGTGGCTGGCAGCGTCCTGCCGATGTTGGCCAGCCACTTTTTTATGATTGGAGTGTTTTTCAACTAAACCCAGCACCAAGCCTGTGCCCAGCACCAAGCCTGTGCAACCCAGACAGACTGCGGAGAATACAGATGCATAACAATAAGATTGCATTCACGAACGTCACTATTTTCGATGCCGGCGGCGACAAGCCTTTCAAAGGCAGCGTGCTGGTGGAGAACAACCGCATCACCCGGATCTTGCGCGGCACCGCCAAGCTGCATGACCTGGATGCGCAAACCGTGGACGGCAAAGGCGCGTTCATGATGCCCGGCATGACCGAGGCCCACACGCACTTTTCCTGGAACGACCAACCCTCGCTGTCAGCCATTCAGATGATGCCACCCGAGGAGCATATCCTGTGGTGCGTGGGCGTTGCCAAGCGTTACCTGGACATGGGCTGGACCTCCTGCATCGGCGCCGCTGCCGCCAAGGCGCGGCTGGACGTGGTGTTGCGCAACGCGATCAACGCCGGGCAATTTCCCGGCCCCCGCTACCTGGCCGGTAGCCAGGAAGTCACCACCATCGGCGCGCTGGGCGACAATACCCTGCCGCACCTGCCGTTCCCCGAACTCAACTTTGGCGCCCTGTGCTGTGGCCCCGAAGAGATTCGCAAAACCGTACGCACCTTTATCAAGTACGGCGTGGACCATCTTAAAATCAATCTTTCTGGCGAATACATTGCCGGCATCGCGGCCGAAACCTCGCCCTTCGCGGAGGAGGAGATCGCCATGCTGGTGTCCGAGGCCAAGCGTTTCGGCAAGCGCGTTGCCGCCCATGCGCGGTCGGCCGAGTCGGTCAAACAGTGCGTGCGCTATGGCATTGAAATGATCTACCACGCAAGCTTTGCCGATGAAGAGGCACTGGACATGCTGGAGGCCAACAAGGAGAAGCATTTTGTTGCCCCCGGCCTTGCCTGGCTGATCCGCACCACCTACAACGCCTCTGAATACGGCATTACCCCGCAAATCGCCGAGAAAATGGGCTACAAGCGCGAGCTGGAAGCGGCCTGCGAAACCCTGCAGAAAATGCACAAGCGCGGTATCCGCGTGTTGCCCGGCGGGGACTATGGTTTTGCCTGGATGCCCCACGGCACCAACGCCATGGACCTTGAGTACTTCACCACCTACCTGGGCATGACCAACATGGAAGCGTTGGTGGCGGCAACCCGTTATGGCGGCCAGATCATGCAACAGGGCACGGAGCTGGGGCAAATCAAGGAGGGCTACCTGGCCGACCTGATGCTGGTTACCGGCAACCCACTGGCCGACATCCGCGTATTGCAGGACCCGGACAAGATCGCCCTGGTGATGAAGGACGGGGTCATTCATAAAAGCTCGTTGCAGGTGCAACCGCCACGCGCTGTCATCCATCGCATCCCTGGCCACCACCACAAGGTGGCGCGGGCCGCGCATCACTAAGCATTCAGGGGCGCCGCAAGGCGCCCTTTTTCCAACGATCTGATTCAACCTGCCGCTGACCCAATGTCGGCGGTACGCCCTGCTGTTGCCTGGCGTTTGCGCACCCGCGCAAGCGATGAAAACGTGCGTCTTGATAAAAACAACAAACGAGATATGCCATGAATAAAATGCTGTTGTCCGCCGCTGTCATGAGCAGCGTTGCCACCCCTTGCCTGGCCGATGACTTCAATATCAACGTGGTCAGCGTGATGCACACCAACCAGTCCAAGGCCGACCCGATCCTGGGTACCGGTACCACCGACAAAGACCTGACCACCTACCAGTTCGAGCACTTCAGTACGTTCAAGTACGGTGATATCTACCTGGATGCCGAGCTTTACCAAGGCGACGACGTGGGTGGGGAGGGCGCCGGTTCGTTCGGCTCCAAAACCGATTCGCAAAACCTGCTGGTGGCCAACCCGCGCCTGAGCCTGAGCAAGATGACCGGCAAGTCTTTCGCTTATGGGCCCATCAGCGACGTGTCATTGATCGCCCGTTGGGAACGGGCCAGCTACGCGGACTTCCGGTCGCGCAACTATGGGCTGTCGCTGAACTTCAATGTACCTGGGTTCAACTATTTTGAGTCGGGCTTGCTGCGCCGTAACACCAACTACAACAGCGCCAACTGGTTATGGCGCTCGTACCTGATCTCCAAACCCTGGGAGATCGCTGGCCAGCAGTTCAACTTCACGCTGCTGTCGTTGATCAACGGCACCGACCATAACGGTACCGAATACTTCACTCGGCCCGAAGTGCTGTGGCATGTCGACAAGGCGGGGGCGTTTCAGTTGGGGGTGCGGGTGGAGACGCATCATTATGAGATTCAGGGTGAGCGCTATGAGCGCATCTCCCCGAATATCATTTTCAAGTGGTTTCTTTGAACCATTATTTCCAGAACGTCGCGCCGATGCGGTTCATGAACTTGGCGTTGCCACGGCGTGAGCCCAGCAGTTCATCGAGCTTCTCGATCAGCGGGTTAAGCATGTTGCGCGCTGCCAGCGCAGCGGCTTCTTCATCACCGGCCACAATGGCTTGGACGATGGCCACGTGGTCTTGCAAGCTGGGTTCGGGCAACTCGACGTCGGAGAAAATACTCTTGGTATGGCTGTGGATCGAGGCGTTGAAATAAGCGTACAGGGCCTGCAAAGCGTCGTTGTGCGAGGCCGTGGCGATCGCGACATGGAAGTTGCGATCACGCTCCAGAAAGCCATCCAGGTCACCGTCTACCGAATATTCGCCGCGGTTTACCAGGGCTTTTTCAAGGCGGGTGATGTCTTGGGCGGTGCGCCTGCGCGCGGCAAAGCGCGCCGCTTCGGACTCCAACAGGCACTGCAATTCAATATGATCGCGCAGCCCTGAGCGGTTGAGCTTGTTCACCGTTTCGGCCGGGTCCAGTTCGCGGCGCACGTAGGTGCCGTCACCCTGGCGCACCTCCAGCATGCCGGAGTGGGACAGTACCCGGATGGCTTCACGGATGGTGTTTCGGCCCACTTGGAACTGCTCCACCAGTTCGGCTTCCTTGGGGATGCATTCGCCCACTTTCCACACACGCTTGTCGATCAGGCCGCGAATGGCATCGATGGTCGATTCAACCAGCGAACGGCGCTGGACAGGGGTATTGACCGGGTTTTCCATGGTTCGATTGATTCCTGATAAGCGATAGATCCGCAGATCCCATGTTTGCCAGTATACCCGAGTCGCTCGTCAGCTTCTGCGTGCGGTCAGGCTGACGGCCACCGACTCGGTAAAGCGCAGGGCCAGCAGGCGTTCGACTTTGATGCGGGCAAAGCGGATGGCGTGAAAATCCATCACCTTGTTCAGCAGCTCCTGGGCCAGCCGCTCCAGCAGGGCAAAGCGTTCGTTCTCGACGTGGGGCATCAGCGCATCGACCACGCGCTGGTAGTCCACGGCGGCATCCACATCGTTGTTGGCGATAGCTTGCCCGGCGTCGTACACCAGGCTCAGGCTGATGCGCAGTTCCTGTTTATAACGCATTTCATCTTCATGCACGCCGATGTAGCCGCGCATGCTCAGGTTGTTGATTTCAAGCCTGGCCAGGCTTGAGATGAGTGTTGGCATGGCTTCAGCTCCGACGAATCAATTGGAGGAACTCTTGGCGCACGGTGCTCGATGACCGAAACGAGCCGAGCATCACCGAGGTCATCATCTGCGAGTTCTGTTTCTCGACGCCGCGCATCATCATGCACATGTGCTGGGCTTCGATCACCACGCCCACGCCGGCCGCGCCGGTGACGTCACGAACGGCCTCGGCGATTTGCTGGGTCAGGTTTTCCTGGATCTGCAGGCGGCGGGCATACATGTCGACGATGCGCGCGACTTTGGACAGCCCCAGCACCTTGCCTGTGGGGATGTACGCCACGTGAGCCTTGCCAATGAATGGCAGCAAGTGATGCTCGCACAACGAATACAGCTCAATGTCCCGCACGATAATCATCTCATCGCTGGCGGCGCTGAACAGTGCACCATTGACCAGGGTGTCCAGGTTTTGCTGGTACCCGCGGCACAGGTAGCGCATCGCCTTGGCGGCGCGCTGGGGTGTATCGAGCAATCCTTCGCGGTCCGGGTATTCCCCAAGGGCTTCCAATACCCCTTTAAAGTGGTGGTGCAGAGGATCGTTCACGACGGTTGTCCTGACAGGATGCGAAGGGTTAATAGATCCTAACATCCCATGTTTTATGGTGCAATGAAGGCGCGTCTTGCTTGGCGCCCTAGGCCAGGCGCTGCGTCAGAAAATCCGCCAGGGCACGCACCCGTGCGGGGATGTAGCGGGTAGGGGGGAACACCAGGTAAAACGCGAACTCATCCCCCGAGTCCCATTGCGGGAACAGCGTCACCAGGTCGCCGCGTTCAAGCTCTGGCGTGCCGTAGTAACTGGGTACCTGGATGATGCCCAGGCCTCGGCTGGCGGCGGCGACCAAGGCCAGGCCGTTGTCGCTGCCCAGGCGCCCGCCCGGCAGCAGGTGGTGGCTCAGCGCGCCTTTTTTGAAATGCCACGCTCGGCCTAGCAACGATAAACACTGTTCTGGCTGAAGGGCCCTTGGGTCATTGAGGGGGCCCAGGCGTTCCAATAAGCGAGGGGCAATCAGGGTGCGCCCGGGGAAGGTGATCAAGCGCTTGGCGATCAGGTTCGAATCCACCAGCGGGCCCAGGCGAATGCTAAGGTCCACGCCTTCACTCACCAGGTCGACATTGCGGGCGATCACATTGATGAACAGCTGAATGCGCGGGAAGGCCTCGGCAAATTCGGCCAGCAGGGGCAGCAGCGTGGTTTCGGCAAAATGCCCGGCCAGGCTGACCTTGATGCTGCCTTTGAGCTCGGAACGGCCCAGGCGCACTTCATCGTGAGCCTCCTCCAACCCGTCCAACAAGGCGCGGCATTGCTTGTAGAACTGTTGGCCGGCCTCGTTCAGCACGCACCCCCGCGCGGTGCGCTGCAGCAGTTGCTGTTCCAGGCGGCGTTCCAGCGCTCCCACCTTGCGGCTGGTGTTCGCCACAGAGGTATCGAGCAATTTGGCCGCCGCGCTGAAGCTACCGGTTTGCGCCGTGGCGACAAATTCGGGGATGCCATCAAGTAGGTTTAGCTTTGCCATGGTGTAAGACTGGTTCTCTTTTTAGGGTCTACTTGTGCGATTTAGGTAAGCATACTCTTGTTCCCAGTCAAGCCAAACGCAGTTGTCTGGCCGGGAGAATCGTATGCCATTTGTTATTTATGCCTGTGCACTGTGTGCCTTTGCCCTGGGCCTCAGTGAGTTCGTGGTCATTGGCCTGGCGCCGGTGATGAGCGCGGATTTTTCCGCGAGCGCAGCGCAGGTCGGTCAAACCGTCACCTTGTATGCACTGGGCGTGACCTTGGGCGGGGCCTTCCTGACGGCCTTGAGTGCAGGCCTTTCACGCAAGCACCTGCTGGTCGGTACGCTGTCTGTGTTTGCCATCGCACACGTGGCGATGTACCTGGCGCCTACCCTGCAGGTGGTCAGCTTCGCCCGCTTGATTGCCGGCATGACCCATGGGGTGTTTCTAGCCGTTGCCGCCAGCACTGCGGCGCAATTGGTTGATAGCCGCAAGTCGGGCGGCGCCGTGGCCATGGTGTTCAGCGGGCTGACCATCGCCCTGGTGGCGGGCGTGCCATTGGGTGCCTATCTGGGCGTGCAGGTTGGCTGGCGCCTGGTGCTGCTGGCGGTCGCCGTCGCCGCATTGATTGGCGTGGCCTTGCTGGCCCGCAGCGTGCCTTATGACAAACCCAGCGGGCAGTCGGTGTCGTTGGCAGCCTGGTTGAAGGTGGTCACCCACCGGGCGTTGCTTGGGGTGGTGGGCGTGACGGTACTGACGTACACCGCGGTGTTTACCGTTTACACCTACATCGCAGCCTTCCTGACCCAGGTCACGGGAATGGCCGACGCTTGGGTGAGCATCGCGTTGCTGGTGTTCGGCGCTGCAGCCATTGCAGGCAACCTGCTGGGTGGGGCGCTGCGTGACCGAATCGGCTCGATCTCGGCTTCGCTGTGCGTCGCGCTGGTACTGATCGCAACGCTACTGGCGCTGACCGGCCTGTCACATTCAGCCCTGGCCATGACCGTCATCGTCGCTGCCCTGGGCATCGTCGCCTTCGCCGCCGTGTCGGTGTTCCAGTCACGCATTATCGAGGTCGCGCAGGCCGTGGCCCCCCAAAGTGGTGACATCGCTTCGGGCTTGAATATCGCCGGCTTCAATTTGGGCATTGTGCTGGGCTCGCTGGGGGGTGGCTGGGTCATTGATCACCTGGGCCTGAGCTACCTGGGCATTGTCGCCGCGCTCATCTCGGCAGTGGCGCTAGCGGTGCTGCTGGTGCAGCGCGCAAGCGCCGCCCGTAGCGCCCCGCTGGAAAACGCATAACGGGCCTGGCCCATTCAATCGCAAGTGGAGAAACCTATGACTTACCAAGGCAAAAAAGTTGTGATCCTCGGTGGCGGGTCCGGTATGGGCCTGGCATTGGCGCAAAAGATAGTGAACCTGGGAGGCCACGTGGTGATTGCCGGGCGCAACGAAGCCAAATTGCAGGCCGTGGCCGATCGGCTTGGCGCGGCAGTCAGCGTGGCGGCCTTCGACCTGGGCGATGAAGCCGCGGTGAAGCAGGCCTTCGAGCGCATCGGTGGGTTTGATCACCTGGTCAGCACCGCCGCAGAGCTGACCTTCGCGCCGGTGCTGGAACTGACCACTGCGCAGGTTCAAGCGATGCTGGTGTCGAAATTCTGGGGGCCATTCTATGCCGCCAAATATGCTGCGCCGCACCTGGCGAAAACTGGCTCCATCACGTTTTTCTCGGGCCTTGCAGCTTATCGCCCGGCCCCGGGCGCCTCGATCGTGGCCTCGTTGAACGCCGCGCTGGAAGGCTTTGCCATGACCTTGGCCTTGGAACTGAAGCCGGTGCGGGTGAACGTCGTATCCCCAGGCGTGGTCGATACGCCCACTTGGGCCTTCCTTGGCGCCAGCGATCGGCAGGGCTTGTTCGACAGCGTGGCGGCAGGCTTGCCGGTCGGCCGGGTAGGGCAGGCCGATGAACTGGCCGATGCGGCGTTGGCGATGATGGGCAATGGGTTCATCAACGCTACGGTGCTGCATGTCGATGGGGGCGGGCGGGTGGCCTGAAGGTTCAGTCAGTCGTCCAGGTGTCAGCCTCATACCCCCGCGCTGCGGGCGTGGTTGGCACCCACTTCGAGGTGTATATCGATCAAGGGACGTTCGCCAAAGCGGCGCAGGTTGGCGTGGATGAGTTGGTACGGCGCATCGTAGTGGTACACGTCGCGGTCGTCGGGACTGTTTGCGCCAGGCTGAACGGCGCCGGCGTTAGTGTCGATTCTGCAGCATGCTTTCGATCTGCCCGACCGAGTCCTGCGTGCGCCGCGCGAGGTTGCGCACCTCATCGGCAACCACCGCGAACCCGCGGCCCTGGTCACCGGCGCGGGCGGCTTCGATGGCCGCGTTGAGGGCCAGCAGGTTGGTTTGCTCGGCGACGCTTTTGATCACGCTGGCGACTTGGGCGATGTTGGCGTAGGTTTCCCGCATGCCGGACTGCTCGCGGTCGCGCAGGTCGATGGCGGTGCGTTCGTCGCTGATGTCGCGCACCGCGCCAATCACCCGCACCAGCACACCCTTGTCGTTGTACAGGCAGCGCCCGCGCTCGCGGAACCACAGGTGGCCGCGAGTCTTGTGGCGCATGCGGTACTCGATCATGTAGGGCTCGGGGTTGCCGGCAGTGGTCAGGTGATCGCCCAATGCCTTGAGGGCGCGAGCCTTGTCGTCGGGGTGGATAACGCCCAGGAAGCTGTCCCAGTCGTTGGCGAAATCGGCGGCCGTGTAGCCGATCAAGGTACGGAACTGATCCGACCAGGTGATGACGTTGTCCACGTGATTGGCATCGCCGTGATACACCTGCAAGTCCCAGCAGCCTTCGGTGAGCGTGCGTTGGGTGAGGGCCCAGACGTTCACCTCGGCCTGCATTTGCGCCAGTTGGGCGCCAAGGCCATGGTGCTCATCGGCGCTGCGCCGCAGCTGCTCGTTGAGGGCGGCCAGGTCGTTGTCACGCTGCGCCAATTGCGCCTGTAGCTGCGCAAATTGTTGAGCGCTACAAGGCGGCGGGGGCGTGGCGCGCACGTCGCGCTCAAGTGCCTCCAGCTGGTGCAAACGCTGCGACACTTGCGCCAGCAGGTCGGGTAGCTCAGGGAAAACCTGCAGTTGGCCGCTTTCGACAGGGCCCACGCGCTGACCGGTCAGCAACTGGCGCAGTGCCTGGGCCACAGTGTGTGCCAATGCCGTACGCCCCTTGAACAACCCCATGATCATCTCCTTTGTCTGGACAACGAGGTCAGTCCAGTTCCAGCACCTTGGCCAGCTCGACGTAATCCAGGCTCCACAAGGTGCCGCCGCCCAATTTCTCGTTATGCTGCGAACGGAAGCCTGTCAGTTGCTGGCCACGCTTGCTCAGGGTGCGAGCCATCTCCAGCGGGACGGCGAACGGGTAGGCCTCTTCCGGCACCAGCCAGCCGGGGCAGAACGCCAAGGCCAGGGCCCGACGCGGGCGGTTGGAGATGTTGGCACCGCCGCCATGTACCACCTTGCCGGAATACAGGAACGCGTCGCCTTTTTCCATGACCACCGGGATGGTCGGGGTGTTGTCGATGCGCTCGCGGTCGTTGAAGTCGGGCCAGCTCTGGCTACCCGGGATGATGCGCGTGGCACCCATCTCCTCGGTGTAGTCGGACAGCGCGACCAGGCAGTTGCACATGACCTCCGGGCCCGCTGGGCCGAGGCTGCGGAAGACTGGGTAGTTTTCCAGGTCGCGGTGCAGGTATTGCAGCTTTTCGCCTGGTTGGATCTCGATGATCTGCGCCGCGTTCATCCAGTAGGCGTCGCTGGTTTCCAGCATCATGGTGTCGATGTAAGACAGCAGAATGTCATGGTCCAACATCTCCTCGCGAAAGGTCTTGCTGCGGCGGATCAGTTGGGTCACGCGCTTGGTCTTTTTGCCGGTGAACTCCTGCATCCATTCGGGGCAGGTGCTGTTGCCCGAGGCCCAGTCGGCGACGATGGGGTCCATCTCGGCATTGAAACGCTCGAACTGCGCGCTGAACAGGCCTTTGATGATCACGCCACCGTCTTCGTCGATGATCTGCTTGACGATCGCAGGTGCGGTGCCCGCAGGCACTTCACGCAGTTTAGTCAGGGTATGTTCTTGGGCGTGGGGCTGGGTGGCAAGCATGGGGTTCTCCAGTCGTATGGGACGCTGAGCGACTTGCGCAATGGCACAAGGCATGGACCGATAGTAGGACCGGCAAGGGGCGCCAAACAGGTGGACGGAGGCCATTTATCTACGCTTTGACGGCCAGCGATGCAATTGGCTGGTGCGCACAGAAGTTTGGCCACCGCGAACCTGTCCGCCGTTCCTGCACGCCTGCAACATCTGCTGAAAAAGGACCGGCGTGACGCCCGGTTCGCCCATTGCAGGAGATGCTCATGCGCAGTGATATCAGCTTCAAGACCACCGACGGCCTGACCTTGAAAGGCTGGCTTTACCTGCCAACCGGCGCGGCGGGCCCGTACCCGGCGATTGTCATGGCCCACGGCTTTACCGCAGTCAAGGAGCAGTACCTGGACCGCTATGCCGAGGTGTTCGCGCAGGGCGGCTTTGCGGTGCTGGTGTACGACAACCGCAATTTCGGCGCCAGCGAAGGCCTGCCGCGCCAGGAGGCCGACCCGCAATTGCAGGTGCGTGACTACCGCGACGCAATCACCTACGTCAGCAGCCTGGATAACATCGATGCATCGCGCATCGGCGTGTGGGGCTCCAGCTACAGCGGCGGCCATGTGCTGCAGGTAGCGGCGTTCGATCGCCGGGTCAAGTGCGTGTCGTCCCAGGTGCCGGCCATCAGTGGCTCCAGCGACGTGCGCATGGCCGTGCGCCCCGACCTGATGCCGGGGCTGATCGAAGCGTTCGAGGCCGATCGCGCCGCCCGTTACGCCGGCGAGCAGCCGTTGCTGATGGAGGTGGTGGCCGAAGATCCAAAAGCCGATTGCGCCTTGCCCGGCCAGGACTGCTATGACTTTTTCACCCAGAGCGGCGACACCGTGGCGCCGGCCTGGCGCAATGAAGTGACGCTCAAAAGCATCGAGCTGCTCAACGAGTACGAGCCAGGTTATGCCATCGATCGCATCAGCCCGACGCCATTGCAACTGATCGTTGCTCTCAAAGACACCGTCACGGTGCCGGATGCCGCGCTAAAGGCTTACGAAACGGCCCTGCAGCCCAAGCACCTGGTACTGCTGAACTGCGGGCATTTCGATCCTTACCTGAGCGAATTCAAGGCCTCGAGCGGCGCTGCCGTCGAGTGGTTCAAGCGCCATCTGTAACCCTTTCGTCGTTAACACCCGGCCTGCCCGCTGTACTTAAAACAGCTTCAAGGAATACCACTATGCCCGCTGCAAAATGGCCTGAAAACCACAGTCAATCCAAAGCCCTCTACGACCGCGCCACCAAAGTCATGCCCGGCGGCATCACCCGTATCCTGCCCTGGCAGGAACCGTTCCCGGTGTATGCCGGCAGTGGTTCGGGCGCCTATGTCACCGACGTCGATGGCACGCGCCGACTCGATTTGCTCAACAACTTCGCGTCCTTGATCCACGGCCACGCCCACCCGGCGATCGTTGCGGCGATCCAGGAACAGGTCACCAAGGGCACAGCCTTCACTTTGCCTACCGAGCCCGAAGTTGCCCTGGCCGAAACCGTGTGCGAACGCGCCGAGAGCTTTGAGTGGATTCGTTTCTCCAACTCAGGTTCCGAAGCGGTGATGTGCGCGATCAAGGCCGCGCGGGCCATTACTGGCCGCTCGAAGATCGTCAAATGCGAAGGCGTTTACCACGGCTCGTACGACTACGCCGAAGTGAGCCTGGACTCATCGCCAGAGAACTGGGGCGATGATCCCAAGTCCATCGGCTATTCCAAGGGCGTGCCTGAAGGCGTCAAGAACGACGTGGTGGTAATCCCGTTCAACGATGTCGAGGCGGCCGAGCGCATTATCCTCGCCAACCGCGATGCCATTGCCGCGATCCTGATCGACCCGGCCCCGAGCTACTTTGGTTTCGTCCCGGTCACCGAGGCGTTTATCCAGATGATCCGCCGCGTGTCGACCGAGATTGGCGCGGTGTTTATCCTCGATGAAGTGATCACCTTCCGCGTCCACCGCGGCGGTGCCCAGACCCGTTTCAACATCAAGCCCGACCTGACCGTGCTGGCGAAGATCATCGGCGGTGGTTTCCCGGTAGGCGCCGTGGCCGGCCTGCGCAGGTTCATGCAGGTGTTCGACCACCGCGAAGGCAAGCCGCTGCTGCCGTGGAGCGGGACCTTTACCGCCAACCCGATCACCATGACGGCGGGCAAGGTGTGCCTGGACCTGTACACCCAGGCCGAGTCCGACCGCCTGGACGTGCTGGGTGATCGCCTGCGCGCGGGTGTCACCGAGGCGTTCGCCAAGGCCGGTTTCCCCGGCCAGGTCACCGGCTTTTCGTCGATGTTCATGGTGTTCGGTCACCAGCGCGACATTCGTGACTACCGCAGTGGCTACTCCAACAAAGAGGAGGCCAAGTGGGTAACACGCTTGCAGCGCAACCTGGTGCTGGAGGGCTACCACATTGCCAAGACCGGCAAGGCGTTCTTGTCCACGGTGATGACCCAGGGGGATGTCGATGGCTTCATCGCTGCCACTGAACGCGCTGCGCGTCAGGCCGTGAAAGAAGCTGCCGAGGGCTGATGACTGGGCAATGAAAAAGCGGCGCTGCCATCAGGTAGCGCCGCTTTTTTTTGGATTGAGCCAACCCTGTATTGCACCCGTCAGGCCCGACCCGCGTAGGAGCGGATTCATCCGCGAAGGGCCGCTGCAGTGCATCAGGCATAACGCATCGCGGCTTTCGCGGATAAATCCGCTCCTACGGGGTGTTGCCCGGGGCAGGTAATTGAGAGTCGTGCGCCGTGGGCGCGTTACTGCGCGGTATAGGCGCCGTCCACTGTCAGCAGCGAGCCGGTCATCCACTGGGCGTCCTCGGAGGCCAGGAAGGTCACGGCCTTGGCCACGTCCTGCACGTTACCGATGCGCGGCCAGGGCGTGAGGTTTTCCAGCAGGGTCTTGATCTCGGGGTCGTCCAGCTCCTGGCGCACCATGGCGGTGGCGAGAAAGCCTGGGCACACCGCGTTGACGTTGATCTTGTGCGCGGCAAAGTCCACGGACAGTTGCCGGGTCAGGTTGTTGACCGCGCCCTTGGAGGCGCAATAGGACGCTTCCTGGGCCAGGCCCACCAGGCCACCGATCGAAGAGATATTGACGATCTTGCCGCGGGTGCCGGTCTCGCTGACGTCCTGCTTCATCATCTGGGTGATCGCGAACTTGCAGCCCAGCCAGGTGCCCTTGGTGTTGACGTTCATGGTCAGGTCGTAATCGGCCTCGGTTTCCTCGACGATGGTTTTCAGCTCCACCGCCACGCCGGCGTTGTTGATCATGATGTCCAGGCGGCCGAAGCGTTCGACGGCGGCGGCGACCAGGTCTTGCATATCGTTGTAGCGGGAAACATCGGCCTTGACGAAGATCGCTTCGCCGCCGTTGTCGCGGATCAGTTGATCAGTATCGATGTGCAGGTCGCTCTCGAAGCCTTCCGGGCGGGCTTTGCTTTTCAGGTCGGAGCACACCAGGTGGGCGCCTTCGGCGGCGAGCGCCAGGGCGATGGCGCGGCCATTGCCGGAGCTGGAACCTGTGACAATGGCTATTTTATTGTTGAATCGCATTGGGTCGCCTCCATCGGCAAGCAGGGTTTGAGCAGAGGGATAGGCCCTCGTGCAAAGGTGTCACGCCTGGGAGTCTAAAAAGCCGCAGCAGGCGTTAACAGGTGCGAAACGGCCAGCCGGCACCGAGCATCGAAGACCGACGGCACAGCGAAATTGGCCGCTGGCAACCTGTTGAGCAGGCGTGCCGCGGCGCTAGCCTTCAGGCCAGTTCCGCTCTGTCTTCGAGGCTTTGAAATCATGTCGCATCCTGCAGACCATTCACTCAAACGCGATACCCTGGATACCAAGGACTTGGTGCTGTTGGTACTGGCCGCCGTCGCGCCCATGGGCATCGTGGTGTCGCTGACCACACTGTCCATCGCCCTGGGCACCGGCGCCGGCACACCCGGTACCTATATCGTCGCGGCGTTGATCTTTTCGGTGTTCGCCGTGGGCTATTTAAAGATGAGCCAGCGCATCACCAACGCCGGAGCGTTCTACGCCTATATCAGCGCCGGCTTCGGCGAGCGGGCAGGGCGTATCGCTGCCTGGCTGGCGGTGATGACCTACAACGCGATTACCATCGGCACCTTTGGCAGCCTGTCGTTTTTCAGCAGCCTGGTGCTCAAGGAACTGACCGGCATTGACATAGGCTGGCAGTGGTTCGGCGTGTTGTGGCTGGCCGCAACCTTGGTACTCGGCTACCGGGATGTCGGCGCCAGCGCCAAGGTGCTGGCCATCGCCCTGTTGCTGGAGGTGATCAGCCTGTTCGCCTTCGACCTGGCGGTGCTGTGGGACAAGGGCTTTCACGGGTTCTCGCTGGAGGTGTTCAATCCCTCGCTGGTGCTGGGCAGTGGCGCGGGCTTGAGCCTGATTCTGGGGCTGGGGTCGTTCATTGGCTTTGAGGCGACGGTGATTTATGGTGAAGAAGCCCGCGACGCCCGGCGCACAGTGTCGCGCGCGACCTATATCGCCATTGCCCTGATTGCAGTGTTTTACCTGACCACTACGTGGGCGATGGTCTCGGCGGTGGGTGTCGAACAGGCCAAGGCCACAGCGGCCGGCGATCCGGCGTCATTCCTGTTCATCATCAACACCCAGTACGTCGGTACCTTAGCCACGCAGATCATGCAGGTGCTGGTGATCACCAGCCTGTTCGCCGGCTTTTTGGCCCTGCACATGAGCGCGGCGCGCTATCATTTTTCGCTGGCGCGCAGCGGCATCCTGCCGGCATGGATGGGCAAGACCCACCCCAAATATCACTCGCCGTTCAACGGTACGGTGGTGCAGTTGGCGTTGGTGGCCGGGGTAACGCTGTGCTTTGTCGCCGCAGGCCAGCATCCGTATTTGCAGATGGGCGTGGCGCTGTTCGGCATGGGCGTGCTGGGCATCGTGCTGCTGCAGTGCCTGACCAGCTTTGCGGTATTTCGTTATTTCAGCCGCGAGCGCCTTGGTGAATCGCTATGGAGCACGGCGGTCGCGCCCTTGTTGGGCGGGGTAAGCATGCTGGTGGCGTTCTTGCTGATGATCGACAACTACGCGGTGATGACTGGCAGTGACCAGTGGTGGGTCAACCATTTGCCGCTGGTGTTCCTGCTGGCACCGGTGCTGGGGTTGATCGGATCGGTAGCGGTAAGCCAAGCGCAGATCGCCCAGCCCTGATCGCATGGGATGTTTGAGGCGAGGGTGCAAGCATCCTCGCCACAAGGTGGTTTATCAGATCGAGGTAGGAGGGACGTTGCGTTCAGCGCGAAAGTTTGACTCGATCGGTGATGAACTGCGCCGCTTCGGCCAGCAATCGGCGCCCGGTTTCGATCTTGCCGGCGCTGGTCAGCACGCCATGGGCATGGCGGGGTAGATGATGATGCACCACCGCCGTACCCGCACTGGCCGCCGCGCCAGCATAGGCAATCCCCTCATCCGCCAGCGGATCATGCCCCACCGTCAGGATGAACAGATCCGGTTGCACCCGGCCCTCGCTATGCAGCAACGGTGACAGCCGCGCATCGCTTGGGTCCTGGCCCGTTGGCACATACTGCTCGCGAAACCAATGCATCGATTTTGCCGTTAACGGGAACCCCTGGGTGACCCGCTGGTACGAGGCGTGGCTGGCAGTCAGGTCGGTGACGGGGTAGAGCAAAACCTGCGCCTTGAACGCGACGCCCTCGACCTGATAAGCCGGATGGTTGGCCAGCACCGTGGCCATGTTGCCGCCAGCGCTGTCGCCGGCCACCACCGCGTTGCCCAGGTCCAGCCGCAGCTGGCTGGCGTTGTCGCGTACGAACCGCAGCGCCGCCAGGCAATCGTCCAACGGCACCGGAAAGCGATGCTCCGGTGCCAGGCGATAATCCACCGCCACCACGCTGGCACCAGACTGGTTGGCCAGGCTGCGGCAGAGGCTGTCGTGGCTGTCCAGGTTGCCGATCACCCAGCCGCCACCGTGGATGAAAAGCACCCAGGGGGTTACCGCTTCGCCAGCGCTACCGGCCGGGCGATACAGACGCAGGGCAGCGGTGCCTTGGGCCACCGGATACTCCAGCGTGTGAACCTCGGCGACCGGTTGCCAGGCAACGCCATTGGCGGCGCAGGCCTTGAGGTAGTTAGCCCGGGCCTCGGCCAGCGGCACGTCCTGAAAGGACACCTCGCCGTTGGCGCGAAACGCTCGGACGAGGTCCACCGCGTCGGCGGCGACCTGTTCCAGTGCAATGCCTTGACTCATGAGAGGCCCTCGCTTCAAACGCCCAACAGATGGTAGTCGCTGGCGCGCCAGTCGGTAGCCAGGGCGCGGTATTCGTCCACCGTGCCCGACCAGTTGTTGATGACCTTGCCGGCGGCATTCTTGTACCAGCTGGAGCAATCGGAAGAGAACGCCGAGGACTGCATATTGGTTTGCAGGGCGTCGTTGTAGGCGCCGAAAGCCTCCTCGGTAACGTCCAGGGCCGCGGCCTGAAGGTGTTGCACCGCCTGGATGATGTAGCGCTGCTGGATCTCCAGCATGGTGATGATCGAGTTATGGTTCAGGTTGGTGTTGGGGCCATAGATCATGAACAGGTTGGGGAAACCCGGCACCGTCATGCCCAGGTAGGCTTCGGCGCCGTCCTGCCAGCGCTGGTGCAGGGTTTGGCCGTTACGCCCGATCACTTGTAAGTCGCCCTGGAATGCCTGGCTTTCGAAGCCGGTGCCAAAGATCACCACGTCGAACTCATGCAGGGTGCCGTTCTTGTCGACGATGCCCTGTGGCACGAAGTGATCCACCGCGACAGTCTCCAGGCTGACGTTGCTGCGCATCAACGCCGGGTAGTAGTCGTCGGAGCGCAGGATGCGCTTGCAGGCGAACTCGTAGTCGGGGGTAAGCTTGGCGCGCAACTCGGCGTCCGGTACTTGAGCGGCGAGGTGACCGCTGGCCATCTTGATGCCTTCCTGCTGTGCCTCGGTGCCGTGGCGGGTGCGGGCAAAACCGTTCTCGCGAAACGCGTGCAGTTCGCGGCGGCTTTCGTGGAACAGTTCGGGTTTGGCGCTGTAGGCGTCGAGCTGCGCTGGCGTGAAGACAATCTGGTTGCGCGGCATGATCCAGTTGGCGCTGCGCTGGAACACGGTCAGGTGTTTAGCCTCCTTGGCCACTTCCGGCACATACTGCACGGCGCTGGCGGCAGCGCCGATGCTGGCGACTTTCTTGCCAGCCAGGTGTGCATCGGCCGGCCACTGCGCCGAGTGAAAGTATTGCCCGGCGAAGTTGCCCAGGCCTTTGAAGGCGGGGATGGCCGGCTTGTTCAATTGGCCCCAGGCAGGCACGAAAAACCGCCCCTGCAGGTGCGAGCCATCGGCCAGCAGGAACCCCCAGCGCTGGGCGTTTTCATCCCAGCGTGCCTCGCTCAGCTCGCTGTCGAGCTTCACGTGTGGCAGCACGTCATAGTGCGCGGCCAAGGTGTCCATGTAACGCAGCAGTTCCTGGCGGTCGGCGTACATTTTGCTGACCCGCAGGTGCGGGAAGAAGCTGTAGCAGTACAGGTGGGATTCGGTGTCGCAAGCCGCTCCCGGGTAGGCGTTGTCGCGCCAGACGCCGCCGATGCGGTTGCCACGTTCCAGCACGATGAAGTTGTCGATGCCCTGCATTTTCAGTTGCGCGGCCATGCCCAGGCCGCCGAAGCCGGCACCCAGGATAACAATGTCGTAGGTCGATTGTGCTGCGTTCAACATGGGCTTTTTCCTTGTTCTTGTACGCTGGGAGAAGGCGAGGCGCCGGTTTAAAAAGCTTTTTTGTAGAGCGCCAAAGCGTCCGCTTCGCGCAGCTCCACCGGGTTGTTCTGCAGCAGGCGCTCCTGCTTCATGGCGTCGTGGGCCAACAGCGCGAGGCTGTCTTCGCGCACCTTCACATCGCGCAGGCGCCGTGGCGCACCGGAGCGGTTCATCAGGTCGTCCATGAATTCCACGAAACGGGTGGCGCGCGAGGTGACCGTGGCGTTGCTTGGGCCCAACAGCACGTCGGCGAGCTCGGCATACAAGGGCGCGGCCGCACTCAGGTTGAAGCGCAACACCGGGCCCAACATCAGGGCATTGGAGAGGCCATGGGGGATGTGGTAATGGCCGCCCAAGGGGTAGGCCAGCGCATGCACCGCAGCCACCGGGGCATTGGCGAACGCTTGTCCGGCCAGGGTGGCCCCCAGCAGCATGGCCTCGCGTGCCAGGCGGTTGTTGCCGTCTTCGCAGGCGGCGATCAGGTTGCCGGCCAACAGGCGCAGTGCTTCGCGTGCCAGGGCATCGGAAATCGGGTTCTTGCGGTGGCGGCTGGTGTAGGCCTCGATGGCGTGAACCATGGCGTCGATGCCGGTGGCTGCTGTAATCAGCGGCGGCAGGCCAACGGTCAGTTCAGCATCGAGGATGACTTTGTCGGCGTACAGTTGCTGGGCCACGACACCCATCTTGGTGGTTTCGCCGGTGGTCAGGATGGTGATGTTGGTGACCTCCGAACCGGTGCCGGCGGTGGTCGGGATTTGCACCAGGGGCAAGCGGCTGCCCCTGACCTTGCCGATGCCGTAGAGGTCGGCCAACGGCTGGTTGGACGGGATCATCACGGCGGCGAGCTTGGCGATGTCCAGGGACGAACCGCCGCCCAGGCCCAGCACCAGGTCCACCTTGGCGGCGCGCGCCTGGCCGACGCAGTCGTGCAGCACCGACTCGGGCGGGTCGGCGACCACATCGTCGAACACGCTGATAGTGAAGCCTGCCTGTTGCAAAGAGGCTTTGGCGGCGTCCAGCAGGCCGTTGGTGTGCAGGAACTTGTCGGTGACGATCAGCAGGTTGCGTGACTCGGTCCAGGCGCCGAGGATCTCGCCGAGGCGCCGTGCGGCACCCCATTCGGCGACGATGGAGGCGACGGTGTCGAAGGTGAATGGCTTGAAAATACTCATGGGCTTGGTTCCATTGCGGACAGGTGAAAAGGTGATGAGCGCATCACACCGAATAACGCGACAAGGTCTCGCCGCCGTCGATGCGTATCAGGTCGCCATGGATATAGCTGGAGCGTTCGGACGCCAGGAACACCGCAAGGTCGGCCACGTCATCGATTTCGCCCCAGCGCTTGAGCGGAATGGTTTCGGCAAAATCATCGACATACCCCGGTTGCTCCATCAGCGCGCGGGTGAGGGCGGTTTTCGCGTAGGTCGGGCAGATGCCGTTGACGCGGATGCCCTGGTGGCCGTATTCGATGGCCAGGCAGCGGGTCATGTTGGCCTGGGCGGCCTTGGAAATGTTGTACACCGACTGCCACGGATGCCCGCCCAACCCGGCGGTGGACACCAGGTTGATGATGTTGCCGCCGCCGCCTTGAGCGAGGAACGCCGTCACTGCCGCCTGGGCGCCAAAGAAGGTGCCCTTGACGTTGACGTTCAGGCACAGGTCGAGTTCTTGCTCGCTGAATTCATGAATCAACTTGCCGTCGCGGTACACGCCAGCGTTGTTGATCATCACATCGATGCGCCCGAATTTGTCGGTTGCTGCCTGCACCAAGGTGGTCAGGTCATCGCGACGGGTCACATCGCACTGTTGATAGATGGCCTGCCCGCCGCGCTGGTTGATCAGTTGGCAGGTGGTCAGTTCAGGCTGCTCGTCGAAGCCCTTGGGGCTGGCGGCCTCGCTGATGTCGCCAATCACCAGGTGGGCACCTTCCTGGGCGAGCTTTACGGCAATGCCGCGCCCAAGGCCGGTGCTTGCGCCTGTGATCACCACGACTTTGCCTGACAGTTTCATGTCCATCGATGTGTTCCTTATTGGGAGTGATGCTGGATAGGGCAGGGGGCTTGGCAAGCCTCAGCCCACTGCTGCCATGCTCTGTTCAGCCCAGGTGGCCGATGCGTGCAGTGGCTGGCCGTGGGTGCTTTTGCCATGGCCCAGGCGCAAGGCATATTTACCGCCGTTGTTGAGCACGCGATATTCGCGCGGCGAGCGCCCGGTCCAGCGCTTGAAGGCGTGACGGAAGTTGGCCGCGTCGCTGTAGTTCAGCTGTTCGGAGATGGCCTCGGTGGTCATCGGGGTGTTGAGCAGGTAACGAATGGCCAGCTTCTTGCGCACTTCCACCAGCAACGCGTTGTACGAAGTGCCCAACGCATCAAGACGTCGGCGCAGGGTGCGCGGCGACAGGTGCAGCCGATCGGCGATATCCGACAGCGAGGCGATGCAGTGGCCAGAGCCCAGCAGCAGGTTCTGCACTTGGTAGCTGAGGTCGTACTTCTGAATCACTTCGCGCATCTGCGCCTGGCAGGTGGCCTTGCAACTGGCATGGGTGATGCTGTTGGCCTGGGCCAGCTTGGCATCCAGCCACTGCCCGGCGAAGCGGATGGCGGTGCGCGGGCAGTTGAAGCGCACGTCGATGCCCAGGCTTTCGCGTACGCGGGCTTGCTCATCGGCCGGGGCATCGATGACCAGCTCGATGCCGTCGCACGAGAAGCCAAGGCCCAGGATGTCCTGCAGCAGGGTGATCAGCTTGGAGATTTCCAGGTAGTACCAGAAGCCTTCCTGGTTAGTGTTCAGGCCATAATGGTCGCTAAGCTCCAGACAGGCGCTGGCGTCATCGTCATTGATGTGCACCCCGAGCTTGAAGTTCATCAGCAGCCCGAACTGAGCCGCGACGGTCAAGGCTTCGCGCAGGGTGGCGCTGCTGAGCAGGGCGAAACCGACGATGCCGTAGGAAGTCAGGTGCATGCGCTTGCCCACCTCCAGGCCCAGCAGCGGATTGTTGCAACTGCGATGCAAGGCGCTATGAATCAGCGCGTGCTGATTGAGCGAGATTCTGCCGTGGGGGTTGTGCAGGTCCGCGGGGGTCAACCCCCCGGCCGCCAGGCATTGGCCCAACTGCAACTCATTGCAGCCGCTGACGTGCGCGGCGGCGAGGATTTCCGCCATGGAGAAAATCTTGTCGTCGCACGTTACTGGTGTGGTGTCGATCAGTCCCATCATGCAGCCCTCACAGCGATAATCACGCAAGTGGATCGCGCAGCGAGGCGCAATCGAAAGGAGACATCCGCGTCGAATGTTTTTCGAATTAAAAGCATTCCGAATTCAACGCATTGGCTTGGGCAGGCCGGGGAATAACGCTTACAGGAAGAACGGTGGTGTTACGGCGGGTCTTCGACCTCATTTCTTATCTCCTGACCTATCGGGACCGGCATGCGGCGCCCTGTTTTTTGTTGGTCTATCAGGTAGGTATTGCAATGACACACAAGACTTTGCAGAGCGCGAAGCGATCAACTAGGTCGTGTGACCGATTAAATACGGTCGAGTGACCTAGGTCAAGTGACGGATGTATGCGTCCGACAAAAAAACTCACTGCTTGCGAGTGAGTTTTATTGATGCAAAGTGGGGGGTAGGGGGGTAGCAGGCAGGGAACGGCAGGGTAGAGCGGTCGCGCTGATTTAACCGCAGATGCCCGCGGGCTGGTGTTCCAGGGTCGCGCCACAGTCGCTGCCCAGATAGGTCAGCGAGGCACCGAGGCTGCGGCACAACGGCTTGAGGCGTTCGTACACGCGTCGTGGGCCGGCGCACACCAGTTCGCAGTCGCTTTGGCCAATGCTGTCGGCCCGGCCGTTCAGGCTGATCTCCAGGTAGTCGATGTGCTCGCTACGCGCCCATTCGCCCATGGAGCGTGCCGAGGAGGCCGGGCGGGTCTGGGTGGTGTTGAAACTGATCAGCGCCTTGCCATGCAGGCCGAAGGTGGTCTCCGGGCTGCACAGCCGCGCGTTCATCAGCAACTGGTCGGGGAAGCAGGTGATGACCACATCGCTGCTGTCGACCGCCTGTTCCAGGTTACGCAGCAACGTGAAGCCTTCGCAGGGGGCAACCAGGGTGTTGCGCAAGGGGTCCAGCCCGGCCACCGCGAAGCCCTGGCGCGCCAATGCGCGGGCAATGCTGCTGCCAAAGGGGTCGAGGCCGATGATGGCGACGCGCTGAGGGTAAAGCGGGCGGGCTGCAGGGGTCATGATGTGCGCTCTCTGGCTGGACGTTGTTCAGGGTTGCATGGCTTTGTAGACGGCGGCGATGTCTTGGTCGCCCATGCCGGCGGCTTGGGCCAGGCGGCAGTAGGCCAGATAGGCATCGGTGCTGGCGTGGGGCACCTTGGCGCTGACCAAGGCATCGAGCACCACCTCTTGGCCGGCGACGTGGACATCCACCGAGGCCTGTTCGCCGCCGTATTGGCCGGTGGTGATGCGCTGGGCGGCGGTATCGATGCCATCCACCAGCATGTCGGTCATGATCGATGACAGCGCCTTGAAGGCGTCCACCGATACGCCGGCGCTTGCAGCCAGTACCGCGCCTTCGAGCCAGGCGGCGAAGGCGCCGAAATAGAAAGCGTAAAGCGCCAGGTAGGTCGGGGTACAGGCTTGCGGGTCGGCGCCCAGGTAGCGTGGATTGCCTGCCAGGATCTTCAGGGTCTGCTCGTGCAGCTCCCAGGCTTGCGGGCTGCCGGAATACAGGATGGCGGTATGGGCCGCGCCAATGTCCTTGGGATAGCAGAGGATGCCGCCATCCAGATACTGCGCGTTGTGTTCGTCGGCCCAGCGTGCAAGGCGTTCGACATCGGCAACGGTGCCGGTGCTCATGTTGACCAGCGTCTTGCCGCCCAGGTCGAAGGTCGGCCCGAGGCGCTGCAGTACGGCTTCGGATGCAGCCTTGTCGATCATGCAGATGATGATCAGATCGCTGGCCAGCAGTGCCGATTGGACATCTGCCGCCAGGCTCGCACCGGCTTGCACCAAGGGCGCCGCGCGTTCGGCGCTGCGGTTCCACACGGTGACCGCGCAGCCTGCTAGCAACAGCGTCTGGGCAAGCACGCCGCCCATGGCACCGAGGCCCAGGACGCTGACGGATGGATTGGCTAGGGACATGGACATTCCTCTGCGAGTAAGTGGCGGCGGCCTAGGGGCCGGCCGCCGGGTGGCAGCTCGGATCAAGCCGTGGCGGGTGTGTCATAGTCAACCGCGGTACCCAACCAGCCGTCCCAGCGCTTGGTCCAGTACAGGTTGTGCAGTTGGGTAGTCAGTTCACCTGGGCCAGCCTTGCCGCCCAGCACGCGTTCGTCGACGCTGTTGATTGGCATCACGCCACCGGCGGTGGAGGTCAAGAACGCCTCGTCGGCGTTAAGCAGTTGCTCGACGTGCACGCGTTCCACGTGCAGTGGCAGGCCCAGTTCGTCGGCCAGTTCCAGGGTGGTCTTGCGGGTGATGCCCTCCAGGCACCCGGAGTCGGGGGTGTACAGCGCGCCATCCTTGATCAGGAAGATGTTCGAGCCCGGGGCTTCGGTGAGGTAGCCATCGGCATCACACAACACCGACCACTCTTTGTGCGCCGCCTGGGCTTCGAACAGGGACAACTTGAGGTCCATCCAGTGGAAGTTCTTGGCGGTAGGGTCCACAGCCTTGGGTGGGATACGAATGAACAACTTGCTGACCAGCACGTCCAGGCCACGGGCGCGTTGTTCGTCATCGCTGATGAACACGTAAGGCACCACGAAGGCGTAGAAGCGGTTTTCATAGGCCGCAGGGTTGATGCGGTCTTTGCCATCGGGCATGAAACCACGGGTCACGGCCCACCAGACATAGGCTTCCTTGGTGCCCGCCTGCTTGATCAGGTTTTCGAGGATTTCGACGGTTTGTGCCTGGGTGTAGGGGTTGGTCAGCTGGAACTTGCGGCAGGCGCTTTCGAAACGCGCCAGGTGGTCTTCGAGGCGAAACAGGTAGCCCTTGCTGACGCTGACCACGTCGTAGCAGGCATCGGCCTGGGTGAAGCCCAGGTCCGACATCGGGATGGCAGCGTTGTCGATGTCCACGTACGTGCCGTGGATGAAAGCCGAGCCGTGACCGTATTGGGGCTCGTGTGCCAACCGGACGTGCGCCGGGTCGTTCAACATGATGTGGTCTGCTTTGATGATGGTCATCGCTCGCTCTCGCTTAATGGATGAAATGAAAGCCTTGGGCGTTGCGCCCGGCCCTGATGGCTGTGGCCCTATGTTAGGGGCGCCGCAGCAGCCGCCAACAGGTGAGCAAGGGCCAACTTTGCAAGGTAGTGAGGCCAGCTTGCCGTTAGCGGCGACGAGGGCGCGGGTGTCCCGCCAGGGTCATTTTCTTGGCCGCTAATCACCTTTTTTGCGCACCGCAGCATGCCTAGAGTCTTGGCTGGCCGGCGCACTGGCGCCGACGCCTACCACTTGAAGGGAAATGCGCCATGAAACAGTTAAACGTGACGTTCATCGGGCTTGGGCAAATGGGCGTGGCGCTGGTACCGCCTTTTATCGACGCAGGCCATAAGGTGACGGTGTGGAACCGCTCGATCGCCAAGGCCGAACCGTTGGTGGCCCTGGGGGCGGTGGCGCAGGCCAGTTTTGTCGAGGCGCTCAAGGCCTCCCAGCTGATCATCGTGTGCCTGTCCGATTACACCAGCAGCAATGCCTTGTTTCTGCAGGACGACATCGCGCCCTTGCTCAACGGCAAGACCCTGGTGCAATTCACCACCGGCGATGCTAGGCAGGCACTGGCCGGTGCACAGTGGGCGGCGGAAATCGGCCTGCATTATCTGGACGGTGCCATCATGGATTACCCCACCAAGGTCGGCACGCCGGACTGCATGCTGCTGGTCTCGGGCCCCAAGGCCACTTGGGACAATTGCTCGGACGAGATGATGCTGCTGGGCGGGCGGATGACCTACGTCGGCGAGAACCCAGGCGCCTCCAACGTGCTCGACGGCACGCTGCTGACCATGTACTACGGCAATACGTTCGCCCTGATGCAAAGCGCGGCGATGCTCCAGGCCGAGCACCTCGACATCAAGGATTTCGCTACCGCCCTGCAAGCGTTCAAACCGGTGATCGAAAGCGCCTGGGCGCGCACCATCAAGGCCATCGACAGTCAGGACTATTCCGGCAACGAAGCCTCGATCCACGTTCACTCGTTAGGTGTCCAGTCACTGGTCGACCGGGCGAAGAACGTGGGTGTCGAACATAGCCTGTTGAAGTTGTTTTCGGGCTACGTAGACCAGGCGGTGAGCAAGGGTCACGAAGCGGACGAATTGCCGGCCGCTTACGAAGCCTTTCGTCCGCGTTAGTCGTCCGCGCCGCGCAAAGATGGCCTCCAATCACCTGTTGGCCATGCGCGGCGCAGGCATAATCTGCCCATGGACAGTCACCGCCGCGCGACGTGACTGTCTGCAAAACAATCATGAGTCCATGGAAATCCTGCCCTTTCCAGTTTCAGGAGTACCGTAATGCGTGATGCATCCTGCGTTCATTTACTGGGCGATCATTCGTTCTTGATAGACGAATCCATTGGCGATCTCGATCTTGATCTGGTGAAGAGCCTGGTGGCGCTGCAGTCCGCTGAAAACCTCGTCGACGAGACCAGTCAGCCAGTGGGTTCAATTCTCGTCACGGCGGCCGGCTGGTTCATCTTCGGCTTGGCGCTGTGGGCTCTGGTGGGCTTCTACGTCTGATGACACCCCCCATCACTTCATCGGCATTATCCCAAGCCTCACGCTGGACGGCGTCCTGGCGGGCGGCAATGCAATCATTGAACGATCCACTGGTCGCCTATCCCTATGCAGTGCCGCGGCTCGATGGGCTGACCTTGCGCCAGTCGGTGAGACTGCGCAGCTGCGGCAGCGCCATGCGCGTGTGGCTGTCAAATCAATATGGCTTGCGGCCGATCCATATCGGCGCCGCGCATATGGCCCCGGCAGGTGCGTGACCGCGCCAGAGGTTATGGCCTGAAGGTGTACGCGGGCACCTTGACGCCTACCGGCGGAACGACTGGGTTGTTCGATTATTTCTCGGCGAGCGGTGAGTCCCATCGGCAAGCCGTCAACCACTGGTTGCGAAATGGCGCGGGCCTGGATGGCATCGCTGATTTCGATGCGGCGTTGAGTGACCCAACCGAGCCGACCAGGCTGGATGCCAGATTCGATAGCGGTGACCACCTGCATCTCAACGACTGCGGTTACAAGGTCATGGCGGATACGGTGGTCGCCATGTTCCAGCGCTGAAGATGGCTGCATCGATGCAGCCTGGCAAAGGCCTCGATCAACCGTCCAAGCCTTTGCTTTTGTTATCGGAGCTGCGGCGTCAGCATGCTGAAAATTGACCACGGCGCACCTGTTTGCCTGGCATGACTTGCTCATAATCGACCCAGGTTTTTTCAACGATTTAGAAGGATGTGGACATGAGTCATTCGGATACAGAGGTGAGCGCCGTCACCGCTCGTGAGGCCCTTGCAGGGCGCTTGCCTGTTCAGGGGGGCGATCGTCTCTATAAAGGATTCGGCTCATTGGTCGCGGCATGCGTCGCCATCGGCGCGGCCAGTTTCAATTACCTTTTCGGCGCCTCCATTGCTTATATCGGCAATACCAGCATCGGCATCGTTGGCTATCTGATCGGTTTGATCGTTGGGCTGGCGCCGGTGTACCTGGCTTCAGGGCTGATCAGCTACCGCCTGGGGGTCGATCCGGTGGATGCGTCCAAAAGCTCGATGGGTACCCGCGGCTCGTCGCTGCTGCTGGCGTTGATCCTGGTCACCACCCTGGGCTGGGCGTTTGTGCTGATCGCCATGACCGGGCAGGCCGCTGGCCGGCTGCAGCAAATCCTGTTCAACCCCGGTGGCGAGATCGATAACGGCTTTGTTGCCGCGGTTTCAGTGTCGATGCTTTTGCTGGTCTGGGTACTGCTGAAGAAAGGCCCGGCGATGATCGCCTTGCTGACGCGCTTTACCTCGCCGGCGATTCTGATCATCGCCTGCGTGCTGCTGTATCTGATTACCCGTGACGTCAGCCTTACTACGCTGCTGCATACCAACGTGGATCCCAAGCAAGCCTATGCCACCGATCCATTGCTGCAGTTGGCCTACGGTGTCGAGTTCGGGGCGTCCAACGCGCTGACCAGCGTGCCGTTCTTCGGCGGTATTGCGCGGCTGATCCACAAGCGCAAGCACCTGATTACCCCCTCGCTGGTCGGTGCCGGTGTCATCGGTGCCGGATTTACTTCGGCGGTCGGCGCCCTGGCGGCGATTGCCACCGGCTCCACCGAGCCGGCCGAATGGGTCGTCAAGACCGCCGGTAACGGGCTGGGCACGGTCATCGTCTCCTTGTTGCTGCTGGCTAACCTGGGCACTTTACTCAGCTTCTTCTACTTTGCCGGGGTGTCGGTACAGCAGGTGCGTTTCTTTGCCAAGATGCGCTGGGATCTGATCGTCGCCATCTTGTTGCTGCCAGGCCTGGTGGTTGCGTTCAACACGCAATGGCTGATCGGTCATGTGATGAACTGGCTGGCCTACAACAGCGCCATGTTCGTCGGTATCGCCGCGGTGATGCTCACCGATTACGTCCTGCTGCGTCGCCAAGTGGTGTTACCGGCGCATCTGTTCGTCAAAGATCAGCAGAGTGCCTACTGGTTCTGGGGCGGGGTCAATTGGGTGGCCATGCTGATCATCGTGCTGGGTGTGGTGGTCTACCTGATGCTGTTCGATCCGTTGTCCCTGCAGGTCGGGCCGACGTTCCGGTATGTGGGTGCTTCCATTCCGACGTTGGTGATCTGTATCGCTGCTTACTACCTGTTGATGCGCCTGGTGATCGCCACGAGCTATCGCGGTGGCTATCGCAACGTCAGGCAGTTGGCCGAGAAGAAGGTGAGGGTAGGGCTGTAAGCCGCGGTTGCTCAGCGTTGCAAACGACAAAGGCGTTCATATGAACGCCTTTGTCGTTGATGCGCCGACGGTGGCGGCGCTGTGGCGGAGTTGATCAGGCGTGGGCGTGAATCCGCGTAGCGGTATTGGTGCCAGGCAGGGTGAAGGCCGGCGGCATGCTCCAGTCGATCTCGCGGTTCTGCGAGCGGAAGGCGCGTGGCGCGGTACCGGTCCAGCGCTTGAAGGCGTGGCGAAAGTTGGCGGCGTCACTGTAGCTGAGCTTCTCGGAAATCGCCTCGGTGGTCAGGGGTGTATCGAGCAGGTAGCGGATGGCGAGTTTCTTGCGCACATCTTCAAGGATCAGGTTGTAGGAGCTGCCCACGGCTTCGAGCTTGCGCCGCAGGGTGCGCGGCGACAGGTGCAGGCGCGAGGCGACTTCGGGCAGCGGCGGGATGCGGCTTGGCGAGGCCAGGAGCATCTTCTGGATCTGGTAGCAGAGGTCGTAGCGCTGGCTGAGTCCACGCAACTGTGCGCTGCACAGCGCCTTGCACGACTGGTGGGTCATGGCGTGGGATTGCGGCAAAGGCTGATCGACATAGTGGCTGCTGAAACTGATGCAGTTGGCCACGCAGTTGACCTGCACCGGGACGCCCAAGGCCTGGGAAATGCCCTGCGCATCGACTGCCTCGGCATTGAGGTTGAGGCGCAACGCCTGAGCCTTGAAACCATGCCCAAGCATATCGCCGAGCAGGGTGAGGATCTTCGTGGTCTCCAGCAGGGTCGAGAAGTATTTCTCGGTCCCCAGCAAGGCGAAGTTTTCGCGCAGGTACAGATGCGCGACCTCGCCATCCACTTCCAGGTGCAGCTGGTGCTTGAGGTTGGCCAGCAGCCCGAAGTGATTGGCGATGTCCAGGGCTTCGCGCAACGAGGCGCTGCTGAGCAGGGTAAGGCCGAGCATGCCGTAGGCGGTCAGATGCATCTGTTGCCCCACCCGCAAGGCCAGCAACGGTTCCTGGCGATCATGGCAGCAGCTTGTCAGGGCGCCCAGCCATTGGCTCAGGGACAGGCGTGTGGCGGGGTCGTCGACCGCTTCGGCGTGCAGGCCGTTGAGTGCAAGCACCGACATAAGGGCCGCGCGCCCGTCGCTGTGCCGGGCCAACAGCGCCTGCAATTCGACGGTAGAGAAGACGCGGTCTTCAGGAGTGATGGGTGAAGCTTGCACTGACACCATTGTAGGGCCCTCATCGGCTAGCCAAGTCGTTCCAGGACGGCGCGCGACGGCGGCGCCGGGGTGGGACATTGCAGGTAACGTGGTCTTGGCAGGCCGGGGATCATCGAGGTGGTGCAAGTGCAGCACGGCAAGTGGGTGGTTGTCGCTGCGCCTGAATTCGTAGCGATCAGGTCGTGCGACCTATAAAACACGGTCGATTGACCTAAGTCAACTTTTTCAGCGCCCGTATGTCGTGCCGGTCGCGGATAGATACGTCCGTATATCCGCCGGTGTTTCGCCGCCGCTTGCACAACTATATGCTCAGCGGGAGGGATTGCCGGGCAGGACAATCGATCCCCCAAAATGACCCTTCGGCACCTGTTTGGCCAACGCGCCGGGCCCTACTTTTAGCACCCACGAGGTTCCCGTTTTGGGGCCGAGTCATCCGCTTTATGCGCACGCTAGCTCCTTGCATCGCGTGGGCATTTACCTCTCAGGGCCAACAGAAGGGCTATCCGGTGAGTACGACAAACAATCTCTCCAATCTCCACCCAGACGGTGTGCCGAGGATGGCCACTGAAAACATCAGCCAGGTATTCACCCCCGGCGCCGGTGCGCCCTTGGATGGCCATCGCGCGGTCGAACTGGTCAATGCCGGTCTCGAAGGCGACATGGGGCTGTTCCGGCTGATGGGGGCGGTACTGGCCTTCGCGGCGCCGTTGGTGACCGTGGCTGGCTACATTTCCATCATCGTCATGTTCGGCGGCATCGGTGCTCCGGCGGTCTACCTCTCCGGGCTAGTGCTGGTAGGGATCTTTGCGGCCGGCTTTACCGCCATGAGTCGCTTCCTGCCCAACCCGGGCGCGTACTATGCCTACATCACCGCTGGCCTTGGCCGGGTAGCAGGGCTGGGCTCGGCGTTCCTCGCGGTGTTCACCTACCTGATGATGTCGGCCTGCACCTACACCTTCTTTGGCATTTCGGCCTCGACCCTGGTGGCGAGCACCTTGGGTGGCCCGGTGATCGAGTGGTACTGGTACGCCATTGTCATCTGGGCGGTCGTCGGCTACTGCGGTTATCTGAAACTCGAAGTGTCGTCGCACCTGCTGGTGGTGGCGATGGTCATCGAGTTGGCGGTGATCTCGGTGTTCGACATCGCCGTGCTGATCAACGGCGGGCCGGAAGGGCGCTCCATGGAGCCGTTCACCTGGCACGCACTGACCGGCGGCCAGTTCGGCCTGGCCATGTTGTTCGCCGTGCTGTGCTTCAACGGCTTTGAAGCCACCGCGGTGTTCCGGGAAGAAACCAAGAACCCCGAGCGCACCATCCCGCGGGCCACGGGCCTGGTGGTGGCGTTGATCGGCTTGTTCTTCGCGGGGTCTGCCTGGGTGATGGTGACGGCCTATGGCGTGAGCCATGCGGCTGAAGTGGCCACCAACAACACCGTCGGCATGTTCCCGGATGCCATGGGCAAGTACGTGGGCCAGTTTGGCGTGAACCTGGCGGCGGTGCTGGTGGTGACGTCGATCTTCGCCGGCTTGCTGTGCATGCAGAACATCATGTCACGCTACCTGTACTCGCTGGGCATGGACGGCGCGCTGCCCAAGCTGTTGGCCAAAGTGCACCCGCGCAACAAATCGCCGTACATGGGCTCCCTGGTTGCCACCCTGATCGTCGCCTTGCTGGAAGTGCCGTTCATTTTCAACGGTGCCGATCCTGCCACCCTCTACGCGCATCAATCCGGCGTGGGCGCCTATGGCTACCTGACCTTGATGCTAATCACCAGCGTGTCGATCGCCGTGTACTTCCTGCGTAAACCTGCGCCGGTGAAAGTCTCGCGGCTGCGCACCTTCGTCGCGCCGGTTGGCGCCGCGCTGGGCCTGGGCTACGTGTTCTACCTTGCCGTGACCAACTTCGAAACCTTGGTCGGTGTCACGGGCAGCGACGCGGTGGCACTGCAATGGGCCATCTGGGCGGTACCGGTCATTGGCATGCTGCTGGCGCTGTACCTGCGGGCCGCCAAGCCGGATTCCTACCGCCGTATCGGTCGCCAGGACCTGTAGAGCCTGGGCATCGGCAGACCAGGCCGGCCGCTCTAGTTAATAGGTCGGTTGACCTTGGTTTGCCCAGTTCAGTACACTCCAAGCATATCCGGGCGGCTAACCGGCACGATGCCCATAGCCGCAGGGTTGCGCCCACCGCTCTGCGGCAGGCATTCTGTGTTACCGGCTATTGCTATGGAGCATGTCAATGTTGAGTGAAGTTTCGCGAGCCGAGTCGCTGTTCGAGCGTACTGCCAGCCCCCGCGAGAAAAAACGCGTGCAGCGCATCGAGGATATTATCGATACCGCCGCCCTGATTTTCGTACGCGATGGCTATGCGCAGTTCTCCGCACGCCGGGTTGCCAGCGAAATGGGCATCAGCCTGAGCAACCTCCAACATTACTGCGGCACCACTGAGAATCTCTTGCTGTCGATGATCCGCGCCAAGATCGAAGTCTTCGTGACCCAGTTCGTCGCCATCGCCAGTGACACCTCGCGCAGCCCCGAGGAGCGCCTGGTAGATGTAATCGAGCAGGACATGGAAGCTGCGCGTGATCCGTGGATCGCTTCGTTTTCCTTCCAGAGCTGGGCCCTGGCTGAACACGATCAAGCGATTGGCGAGCACCTGACCGTCATTTACGAGACGTTTTGCCGAGTGATGGCGCAGTTGATCCTGGAGGTTAATCCGCAACTGAGCGCGTCCCGCGCAGAGGTCTTCGCCGTGCTGATCGCGTCGCAGATCGAAGGGCTGTTGTTCTACCACAAACACACCAATGCCCTGAAACAAAACTGGAAAGAGACCGTCGACACCACCTTGGCCATGTGGCTGATGATGATTCGCGCCGGCTAAGCGAACCCTCTCGGCCATCACTCCCCGCTTTTAGGTCACTGCTCACCTGTTGGTACCGCCGGCCCAGGCTTTATGCTCAAGGCCGAATCGGACTTGCGGGTGTGCACCATGGCTACCTCTGACCACTACATCGATCGCCTGGCAACCTTGCATTTCATTGCCTTGGTCAATGCCTTCGTCGCCGAGTCGGGGCATGCGACCGAGCCCCTCTTGCAGGGCACCCAGTTGGTGGCCGATGACCTGCGCGCTGGCGACAAATTGATCTCGGTGGAACAGGAATGCGTGATCTTGCGCAACGCCCAGCGCCTGACCCAGGCCCAGCACCTGGGATTGGAGTTGGGGCATCGTTGCCGCCTGGCCGCCTATGGCGTGTTTGGCTTCACCTTGTTGTCCAGCCGCGACCTGCGTTCGGCCCTGGAGCTGTTTTTCGAATACCCCTTGCCGTTGGGCACCGGCTTCGAACTGCGCCTGGTGCAGGAGCAGGGCACGGCCTGGCTGAACGTCGACGCGACGTTCGATATCGAAGACCAATTGCGCTGGCTGGCCATCGAGTTCTCGCTGACGGCGCTGCAGAGCGTGATGGCCGACCTGCTATACCAGCCGCTGCCGCTGACGGCGATCAATATCGGCTTTGCCTGCGAACCTGAGTGCGAGGCTTACCGGCAGTACTTCGACTGCCCGGTGACGTTCGACGTTACCCGACCAACCAGCCTGTCATTCGATGCTGCGTGGCTGGAGCAGCCCTTGCCGTGTGCCAACCCCACGGCCCACAGTGAAATGAAAGCCCACTGCTCGGTGCTCAAGTCCCACCTGGAAAGCCCGCGCGATTTTCTTGCCAGCGTGAAATCGGCCATCTGCGCAGGCTTCGATACCTCGCCGTCGCTGAGCAATGTCGCCACCACCATGGCCTGTTCCAGCAAGACCTTGCAACGCCACTTGCGCGCAGCCGGCACCAGCTTCAACGAATTGCTGTGCGAGGCGCGTTATCAACGCGCGCAGGAGTTGCTGTCGCGGCAGATACCGGTCGCCAGGATTGCCGAGAACCTTGGTTTCAGCGAGGCCGCGGCCTTTCGCCGGGCGTTCCAGCGCTGGAGTGGATGCACCCCTTCGCAATACCGATTGCAGGTCAAGCACTGAGTCGGCGGTGTCTTCGACGATCCCCCTTTTTGACCTGTTTGCGCCTTCAGCCCAATGCCCCCAGCCCCGACAATCGGTTTCAAGCGGCCAGCATCGGTCGCGGTTCCGATCACGCTAATGGGGGAGAGCAGTCATGAAGTTTTCAGCAGGTTGTATCGCGGCCGGAGTAGGGGCGCTGTACGCGAGTTCGAGTTTTGCGCTCGACAGTTTCCAGATCGGTGATGTACTGGTCGAACCCAGCGTTACGGTGGGCGCAGCCTACCTCTACGATAAGCATCAGGCCTTTGGCGGGCGCACCAGTTACATCGGTTTGCCCGTGGATCGTTCCTCCAGTCGCTTCGAAGGCTTTGTGCTCCCGGGCCTCAAGATCACCGGCCCGCAAACCGCTTACGGCAGTTTCTTTGGCGGCGTCTCGGCAGTCGGCGCCATGACCCGCGGTGGCAGCGACGCGGCCGGCCTGACCCGTGACGATCCGGAGCGCGTGAGCCTGGAAACAGCCTTCGCCGGCTGGAAGAGCGGTGACGTGTTCTCAGGCCTGGGCAAGGACGCAATCACCTTGAGCGCTGGCAAGCAGACCTTCATGGTCGGCGATGGTTTTCTGGTGGGCGACGGCCATGCCGACCAGGGCAAGGACGCCGCCGCCTGGATCGGGCCGCGTACCGCGTTCAGCAATACCCTGATCGCCCAGCTCAACACCGGCAAGGTGCACGCCGACCTGTTCGACCTGCGCGCCAACGCCAACACGGACTACTTCGACTACCACGAGCACCTGCGCCTGCGCGGTGCCAACCTTGAGTGGCGCGACACCTTGGGCACGCTGGGGGCCACCTATCTGCACACTGTGGACGCCGACAACGCCGCGCGCGATGGCCTGAATGTGTATGACCTGCGCGCCAAGGGCACGCCGTTCACCGCAGTGCCACAGCTTGGCCTGGCCGGTGAATACGTCTGGGAAAAAGGCGGCGAGACCAGCAAGTCCGGCCAAGGCTGGTATGCCCAGGCCAGCTACGCGTTCAGCAACCTGCCTTGGACCCCGACCCTGACCTACCGCCGCACTCAGTACAGTGATGACTACGATCCGCTGACCTACGGTTACGGCGGTCAATACGGTGACTGGTACCAGGGCGAAATCGTCGGCGAATACATGCTGTTCAACAGCAACGTGGATATCGACATGCTCAAGCTGGCGGTGGCCCCACGCCAGGATTTGACCGTTGGCCTGATGGGCTACAAGTTCCAGTTCGACACGAAGCCGGACGGCATTACCAGCCGCGATTTCGCTAAGGAAATCGACCTGTACGCCAACTGGTCGGTCACCCCGGCGCTCACCCTGAGCGCCGTGTATGGCCTGGCTACGGCGGGTGATGGGGCCAAGCAGGCGTTCGGTGACAACGCCCGCTCCAACTTGTTCGAGACGCTGGTGACCTGGACCTTCTGATCCGGCGGCTGGCGGCTGCAACGGCCACGGCAGGCACCTGCCGGCGTGGCCGTTATTCACCTGTTAATGTCTGGCGCCAACCTGTCACCCCCGTGGGCGCCATCCTATATTCGCTCGACGAAACACTTCACGTGCGCGCCGCCCAGCGTTGCGCGGTTAACCGATCCGCAAGGAATTCATCATGTCCAAGGCTTCCCTCGTTACTCTGCCAGGCAATGCGTCCGTCGAGCAGGTGGTTGAAATCATCGAGCGCGATGGCGGCGTCATCATTGCCGACTTCCTGACCGGCAGCGCCTTCCAGGAGCTCAAGCAGCAAATCGACGCGGCCCTGGACACCTCCACCTTCGGCCACGAAAACTTCTTCGTCGGCACCTCCACCCGCCGCGCCAGCCGCCTGTTCGCACGGGCCAGCCGCATGGTCGACGTGGTCCTGCACCCGTTGTACCTGGGGGCGGCGCGCAAAATCCTGCAAAAGCCGGTGTCGGTGTGGTTCGGCCACGAGCGCACCACCGTCACCCCGCAAATCCAGATCGGCATGACCCAGGCCATCGAGATTCATCCAGGCCAGGGCAAGCAGCCCTTGCACCGTGACGACACCAGTTTCTTGTGGCGCCACCCACAGTATGGCCGCGAGGCGCGTTTGCAGATCATGCTGGCGATGACCGAGTTCAGCGAAAAAACCGGTGCGACCAAGGTCATCCCGGGCAGCCACAAGTGGGATGACGAGCGTCGCCCCGAGCCTGAAGAAACCGTGGACGCCGAGATGGCGGTAGGCTCGGCCCTGCTGTTCATCGGCTCCACCTACCACGGTGGCGGTACCAACAGCAGTGACGTCGCGCGTGTGGGCCTGACCATGGGCATTGACCTGGGCTGCGTTCGCCAGGAAGAGAACCAGTACTTGTCGGTACCCTTCGACGTCCTCAAGGGCATGCCCGAAGAGGTGCAGCGCCTGTTGGGCTGGGACGCTGGCGAGAACTTCATGGGCTGGGTCGAGCATGGCGGCAAGATGGTCAGCCCGATCATCCACTTGCAAGCCGAAGACGTCGTGCGCTCCCTCGGCCTGGTGGGTGGTATGCACTAAGGTTTTGCGGCCCGATCGAAGGCAGCCTGAAGGTTGCCTTTTTTTGTGCCCGGGAGAAGTTGGCAGGCGTAAAAAAGGCGCCACGAGGGCGCCTGGAGCAATCACCTGAACCAAGGGCTTAGCCAGGTGAGCCAGGCAGGCGAGTGGAGCGTTGGTAAGGCGCTGCGCCTGCTGGCATCGACGGTAATCGATAGGGGCTATTCTAGTGGCGGGCGCTCGCGGGCACAGGTGCGTGGCGGCCAATAAAATGGGGGCGACGTCCAAAAAGCCAGGGTGCGATCCTGCTCAGCGCAACAGCACTTTCAGCTCGGCATCCACCTGTTGCAGCCAGTGGGCGTCGGCACCGAACAACCCCAAGTGGCCGAACGGGCTGTCGATGGCTTTGCAGGTCGCGCCCGCGATTAACCGTGCTTCCGCCTGGCACGCCGACGGCGGAAAATACTGGTCCTGGGTGATGGGCAGCACGACCGTCCTGGCGGTGATGCGCCCCAGTGCAGCCTGCAGATTACCCGCCGTGACATGGCTGACATCCGCACCCCGCCATTTCTCCAACATGCTAATCAACGCGTTCGGGTCCATGGGCGCGAAGTAGGGTGTCATGAAGCCTTCCACGAAGCCGGCCACGCTGTCGAAGCCCAAGGCCTTGTAGTGCTGGCCCTCGAAAAACTCCGGGCTCAAGCCATGCAGCGTCATTAACCGCGCGTGCTGTTCAAGACCCGCGCTGACGGCGGTGGAGCTCGCATAGCCGCCGCCGTTGAACTGCGGGTCCGCTCGCAAACCGTGGACGATCGCGTCGCTGATCACTTGATTGACCGCACTTGTTCGGGCAGTGCCAGCGATGGCCGCCAGGCGCTGCACCATCGACGGATAGCGCACCGCCCATTCGTAGGCTTGTTGTGCGCCCATCGAGCCGCCCATGACCAGTGCCAACTGGGTCAATCCGAAGTGTTCGGTCACCAGGCGATGCTGCGCGCTGACGTCATCGGCGATGGCGATTTTCGGAAAGTGCCCGCGTGCTTGTGGGCCCTGGGTGTTGTGCGGCGAGCTGGAGAGGCCGTTGCCGAGCTGATTGACGACGATGATGAAGTACTTGTCAGGATCGATGGCGCGCCCGGCGCCGATAAACACGTCCTGGATGATCTTGCTGGTGCCTGAATACCAGGTGGGGATCAGGATCGCGTTGTCTTTTGCGGCATTGAGCTGGCCAAAGGTGGCCACGGCCAGTTGGCAGCGGTGCAAGGTTTTGCCCGAGGCCAGTGGCAGTTCACCGATGTCCATGAGCTCATAGGGGCCGTGGATTTCCTGATTGTAATAGGCATGCGAAGTCATGGCTTTACCTGCTGCTACGGAAAAGCGCCGGCACCAGGCCGGCGTGCCGATCAGTTGATGCGAAAGTCCGCATAGGCCTGCGCGGCCACGGCGTCACAATGCTCGCGGTAGACATTGACGCCTCCCGCATAGGCCAGCAGGCGCTTGGGCTTGCCGTCGACATTGGCGCCGGTGTACCAAGAGCGGGTCTTGGCCAGCAGTGAGGTCGAGGCGGCTTCGTCGTGGTGCGCCACCCAGTGGTCCTGCTGCTCCAGCGTCGGCTCGATGGTGTTGCGCTGGTTGTTTTCCAGGAACTGAATGCAATCGGTTATCCATTCCACCTGATGCTGCAGGCAGGTCGGCGCATTGCACAGCGCGGCGCCGGGCGACAACGGCGCTGCGGTGAGGAACAGGTTGGGGAACTTGTGCACCATCAGGCCCAGGGTGGTGCGCAGGTCCTGAGCCCACTCGTCGCGCAGCAACTGCTTGGCGCGGCCGCGGATGTCGATCTGCGTCAGCGCGCCGGTGGAGGCGTCGAAGCCGGTGGCCAGGATCAATACGTCCAGTTCGTGAATGTTGCCATCGGCGGTTTGTACGCCATTTTCGACGATACGTTCGATGGGTGCCGCCTTGATGTCGACGATGCTTACATTCGGCCGCAGGAACGTCTCCAGGTAGCCTGTGTCCAGAGGCACTCGGCGGGTACCGAAGCCGTAATCGGTAGGCACCAGTTGCTTGATCAGGGCGGGATCCTTGATGCGCTCGGCCATCTTCTGCCGAACAAACGCGGACACCTCCTTGTTCACGCCCTCGTCGGTAAAAATTTCGCCATAGGAGCCGGCCCACAGCGCCAGCGAACCATCGTCCCAGAGCATCTCGAGGATCTCCCGGCGATCTTGCGGCGAGGCATCGTGATAGCTGCCGTAGGTGAAGTCGAAATCAAAGCCTACAAAGCTGTTGCGCACCTGTTGCTTGATCTCGTGGAAGCGGCTCTTGAGTGTCGCCCGATCGGCATCGGTGTAGCGTTGGTTGCGCATCGGGATGGTGTAGGGCGCGGTGCGTTGGAACACGGTCAGCGCTTGCACCTGCGGGGCGATGGTCTGGATCACTTGGATACCGGTGGCGCCAGTGCCCACGACGCCAACGCGTTTACCGGTGAAGTCCACCGGCTGCTTGGGCCAGCGCGCGGTGTGGTAGACCTCGCCCTTGAACGAGTCTTCGCCTTCGAACAGGTTCTTAAGCGGCGTCGACAGTGTGCCCGCGCAGGAGATCAGGTACTTGGCGTCGAGGGTGATGCCCTTGTCGGTCCGCACTTGCCAGCGCTCCCGGTGTTCATCGAAATCACAGGACAGCACGCGGGTGGAAAACTGGATGTCCTTGCGCAAGGCAAAGCGATCGGCAACGAAGTTCAGGTACTGCTCGGTCTCAGGTTGCGCCGGGAAGCGCTCACTCCAGTTCCAGGCATTGTTGAGCTCTTCGCTGAACCAGTATTGGTAAACGTGGCTGGGGGAATCGACCCGTGCGCCGGGGTAGCGGTTCCAGTACCAGGTACCGCCGACACCGGTGCCGGCATCGATGGCCAGAACGTTGAGCCCGGCTTCACGCAGACGGTAAAGCTGATACAGGCCGCCGATACCGGCGCCGATGATGACGGCGTCGTAGCGCTGGATATTCTGTGCAGCGGCGGGGCGGGGCGTTGATGCGGTGGTGTTCATGTAGCCTCCAAATCTTATTTTTATAGAGAGCGAAGCGTCAGCAACGGCCTGGCAATGCAGGCACCACTGAGGGGTCTTTGGTTACGCTATAGAACAGGGCAGGGGCGGTCTTGAAGGCGCCGGTGGGGTTTTTTGAATAATCGGGTGAGGCGCGCTCAGGCCCAATCGTTCGCCAGGCCATCATCGATGTCACCCGTGCGGCGGCGCAGTTGCCCAGGCGTAACCCCAAGCGTTGCCTTGAGCAGGCGGGTCATGTGCGCCTGGTCGCTGAACCCGCATTGCGCCGCGATGTCTGTCAGCGCCAGCGCGGGTTGAGCCAGCAGTGCCTGGGCGCGCTTGATCCGCGCACCCACGATGTACTGGTGCACCGGGCTGCCGGTTGCCGCTTTGAACGCCCTGGAAAACGCCCAGCTGCCCATGCCCGCCTGCTCGGCAAGGCACGCCACCGACAAGGCATCGTGCAGGTGCTCCTGGACAAACGCCTGCAGCGCGCGCAGGCGTGGGCCATCGAGCTTGGGGCGCAGGGCGTCTTCGCGGTAGTGGAGGCTTGAGTAGCGGCGCAACAAATGCACCGCCATCTGGGTGGCCAGCGCTTGGGCATACAGGGTGCCACCCAGCCCTGGCGATGCCGCTTCGGCGGTGATCGCCTTGGCCAGGCTCGCCAGCAATGGATCAGTGGTCACCAGCACGTCGTGCAAGGTGACGCTGGCCACGCTTCGGCCGGCGATGTCTTCGGCCACCTGGGTCAGCAGCGGTTGGCTGAGGTAGATATGCGAGACATCCAGCGTGTCGGCCCAGCGCCAGTGCGATTGCTGGGCAATCGACAGCAGCGACACGTCGCCTTGCGCGTAGCGCTCGCGCACCCAGTGGCTGCCCGTGCGGCGCTGCAATTGGACCGCGTGCGAGCATTGCAGCATGATCGCGAAGTGGTCCACGGGCGGCACCACCACATCGACCGCGCGCAACCGATACGAGCGCTGGATAACCCCTTGCCAGCCCAGGTTGTCGCTGCTGCCCAGGGTTTCGCCGGGCACCCACTGAGGGATCTGGTAAGGCGTGATCGAGTCGGTCATGGCAGGGATCCAGGCGGTCGGAACGCAGTATCGGGTGATGCTTGGGTTGTACATCCATCGCGTGCGCACTGAACAGGTGCGCGCCGGCCATCACGGCAGCGCGCCCCAACCTAACCACCTCGCAGGTTGCCGATTACGGCTAAGGGGATGCCCGCTGCGCTTGTATAACGCGTCAGGACTGGTGAACGTCCTGGAGAGAACCGATGCACGGCACAACAGCCCACGATCGCGTTGATATGAGCTTTGAAACAAGCGACGGCCTGACCTTGCGGGGGTGGCTGTACACGCCGCCGGGTGGCGGACCGCACCCGGCCATTGTCCTGGCCCACGGTTTTACCGCAGTCAAGGAGCAATACCTTGACCGCTATGGCGAGGCGTTCTGCCAGGCAGGCTTTGCCGCACTGGTGTTTGATAATCGCAACTTCGGTGCCAGCGAGGGCCAGCCCCGGCAAGAGGCCGATCCGGTGTTGCAGGTTCGCGACTACCGCGATGCCATTACCTATGCCAGCGCCCTGGCAACCATCGACGGCCAGCGTATCGGCGTGTGGGGGTCCAGTTACAGTGGCGGCCACGTGCTGCAGGTGGCCGCGTTTGATCGGCGGGTCAAATGCGTGGTGGCCCAGGTGCCCGACATCAGCGGCTCGATGGACGTGCGGCTGGCGATTCGCCCCGACCTGCTGCCGGGCTTGTTCGCAGCCTTTGCAGAGGACCGCCAGTCACGTTACCTGGGCAAACCGCCGATGATGCTGGACGTGGTGAACTCGGATCCGGCCAGCGATTGCGCACTGCCGGGCCAGGACGCCCATGATTTTTTCGCCCACAGTGGGCGTACCCTGGCACCCGCGTGGTGCAACCAGGTGACGCTCAAAAGCATCGAGATGCTCAATGAGTACGAGCCTGGGCGTGACATCGAGCGAATCAGCCCCACGCCACTGCTGATGATCGTGGCCAGGCAGGACACCCTGACAGTGACTGACCTGGCGTTAAAAGCCTACGAACAAGCATTGCAGCCCAAGGCGCTGGTGTTGCTGGAGGGCGGGCATTTCGACCCCTACCTCAGGTATTTCGACCCATCCAGCCAGGCGGCGGTGGAGTGGTTCCTCAAGCACCTGTAGGCGTTGTCACCTCTCAAGCCTCTGGACCTCATGGCCCCAGGGCTTTTGCCGTTTGCACCGGGTCGTGGCGGTCGGCAGCCACGCTGCGGTTTGCTACCATCGGGCCATTGAGCAACCAACCTGAGGAAGGCAACCCACGTGTGCGACGTCACTAGTGCCCCGGGCCCCTTCAGCCGCGCAGGCAAGCGGGCCAAGCGTGTCGAGCAAATCAATGAAGCCGCCGCACGGGTGTTCATTCGTGACGGCCATGGGCAGTTCTCCGCCAGGAAAGTGGCCAAGGAGTTGGGCATCAGCCTGAACAACCTGCAGCACTACTGTGGCAATACGCAAAACCTGTGCCTGCAAATGATCACGGCCAGGCTGGCGTATTTTGTCCAGGGCGTGGACCGGCTGGTGGCGGATGCCTCGCCCGCCACGCCGCTGGAGCGCTTGGCGGTGGCCATTCGGGAAAACTCCGCCGCCACCCTGGATGCCGACACGGCCAGGTTCTTTTTCCAGGTGGGGGCGCTGGCCAGCTACGATCCTGCCATCAAGGCGCAGATGGCGCGCCAGTACGACAGTTTTCTGGAAGGGATCTGCCAGTTGGTGGCGGACATCGACCCACAACTGCCAGCCGAGACCGTGCGTACGTACGCCGCGCTGATTGCCACGCAGATCGACGGCAATTTCTTCTATCAGGACCAGCTCCAAGCCGGTACCGGGCAGCGGGAGCGACTGGTGGAGGCGGCCATCAACCTGTGGGCGAATGTCCTGGCACCTCGCGTGTAGCCGCAGCCTGGCGGCAGCGGCCACACGGCATTCAGGTTATAGGCCGACCTTCATGCAGCCAGGCTGGGGTTGTAGGTCCAGGGTAGGGCGGCTGGAAAGGGCAGTGCCGCGGGTGTAGCTGCCTTTGCCCAGCGGGACGATCACCAGGCGTACGCCCAGGTAGTACGCAAGCCCGGACAGTGCGATCACCGGGATGGACGCGCCCAGGTAGCGGAACCAGCCGCTCATGGCCACCGTCACCGGGTCGTACATCATCAGGTAACCCCCCACGGCCACGATGCTGATGGCCACCGCCAGCCAGTTCACCCCGCCCCAGTAGGCGTAATGGCTGTTGCGCGTGGCGAACAGGCTGGGCGCATCCAGTTGCTCGCGGCGCAGGATGAAGTAGTCCACCAGGGTGATCCCCGAAATGCCCACGAACATCACGCCGTTGTAACTCAACCAGCTCATCACCTTGGACAGCAGCCACTCGGTTTCGAAGGCGAAATACACCCCGGGCAGCAGCAACAGCGCCAGCAACAGCTCCCAGCGCAGCCTGGCGAAGAACTTGACCTGCTGAATCGAGACCCCCGCCAGGTACATCATCACCACCATGGTGGCGATGTTGGCCGTGAGCACGATACTCATCACGATGGAGCCGAAGACCGGGCCGCCCACGGCAATCATCCACACGGTGGGGTCATAGGTACCGGCGCTGATCGCCGCCAGCGCCGCTACGGTGGACACCACTGCCGCGCCGAGGATGCCGACCCCAATGATCGACGGGCCCATGACGTGGTGCTTGTGCTTGACCAGGCGCGTCAGGCCGCCCATCACCGGCCACCAGGTCATGGCGTTGGACACCCCGAATTCCACGGCCAGGGCCAGCCCTTGCACGGGGTCGTGGGACAGCATCTGGTCGGGCGGCAACTGGTTCTGCCACAGGTTCTGCAGGCCGAACTTGTGCACCAGAATGCCCAGCATCACCACGGTGATCAACATGTGCAACGGGCCGATGTAGCCGTTCAGGCGCTCGAAGAACTGGGGGCCCTTACAGGTAATCAGCCAGACGATGAACAACGCCAGCAGCGCCACGCCAATGACCAAGTGCTCGTGGGAGTCGCCCGTGACCTGGGTGCCCGTGACCGTCGCGGCTACGTTGGCCGCGCCGCGCGCCGTCAGCGCTTCCACTACATAAGACCAGCCGATCAACGTGGCCAGCAGGCCGAACAACGGGATGACGATGCCGCGATAACCAAACGACGCCTTGGCCGTGTCGATTGGGTCGGTGCCGTATTTGAAGCTGGGTACCCCGGAGGCCAGCGATACCAGCGCCATGCCGATGATCAGGCCGATCACGTAGCCCATCACGCCCAGGCGCCAATCGCCCACGAACGGCAAGTAGCTGCCGATCAGGAACGCCCAGGTGGCGGCGCTGAAGGCGCAGCAGGTCCAGAGGAATGAGCCATAGGTCTTGTAGACGCGATTGCCGCTAAGCACGGGCAAGCGCCCGGCCAGGGCTTGCTGTTCGACGTTGTGCGTGCTCATGACGAGGCTCCTATCGCCAGCAGCGTGCCAATCCACAGTGCGGCACCCAGGATGATCCACAAAGAAGCCTCGCGGATCAGCGGCGTGGCGCTGCCCCAGCAGTCGGAGCCGGTGTGTTCGGGCCCCTGCATGGCTTCCAGTTGTTTCAACAGATCCGTGTTCAAGCTTGCGCTTGTGCTAATCATTCCCGTGCTGTGTTCAGTATCGGCTCTACTCATGTCGGTACTCTCGGGACGAGGTCTTGCGATGACGTCCGCTTTGGCTGTTAGGAAATTATTATGGCAGCGGGTACAGGTCTTGCCGGGCGCGTTGTTGTGGTGCTGCATGCGGTCAGCCCGCTGTGCGCCCTGTGTTGAGCCTACGCCTGCACCTCAATTGGCTCGTATCCGTTTTCGGCAAATTGGCGGGCAGCAGGGTGTGTCGTTTGTTCCCGCGCGGTCGGGCACATATGGGTATAAAAGCACCAAGTTGGGTCTAGTGACCCATAGTGGCGTCAGTGCTAGGCAGCTATACCCGGAAACTGCAGGGCGCGGGCTGCCGTGCGGCCCCTCTAACCCGGGCCTTGGCCAGGGCAAGGCAGCTGCCGGCGGCATTCCGGCATGGAGGTTGCTCATTCCCAGGGTTACCCGTGAATCCGAGACGCCACCATGCCCCTGCAGCCCGCCCTGCCCGACACCCAGTTTCACTTCCTGGAATCCCACGATGCGTTCGAACACGCTGGCGGCCTGGACGAGTGGGACGACAACCGCTACCACCAGTTGGAAAAACGTGCGCGGTTTCACGGGGCCATCGCCAGCCATTCCATTGCCGGGAAGTTGAAAGTGACCCGCGAGACCATGGACAGCCCCTGCGTGGAGCAGATCTGCCATGTGCCCCTGGACTCTATCGTTATCGTCAATGTGCGGTCCGCGGCGGACGTGCTGCTCAATGGCCGCTACGTCAATGGCAATACGTTCCATATCTCCTGCGGGCGGGCCTTTCATGCCCTGGCAAAGGCGCCCATCGAGGCGCTGATGCTGACGGTCAGCAAGGCCGACTTCCTGGAACGTTTCGCCATCGACAACCTGAAGGCCATCGAGTCAAAACCGTTCGAACGCTTTATCCAGCCCGGGCGGGAAACCCGGATTGATTTCGAGCGCAACCTCAAGTCCCATCTGGGCGATGTGCAGGCGGGCCTGGGGCAGGGTGGGCTGAGCCCCAGCCTTGATCGGGTGATGGGGTGTGTGCAAGAGATCCTTGATGGGGAGGCCGATTCGTCCCGCCTGGTCGTGCCGCCGTCCACCCGTACCTACATTGTGGAGAAAAGCTGCGAGTTTTTTGCCCAGCATGTGCAGGATGAGCAGTTCGGTGTGCTGGACCTGTGCAACCACTTGCGCATCAGCCGCCGCACGCTGCAATACAGTTTTGAAAGCGTGTTGGGGATGTCCCCGCTCAATTACCTGCGCTCAGTGCGCCTGAACACGGCGCGCAAGTTGTTGGTGCGCTCGCCGTCCGAAACCATCCAGGGCGCGGCCCTGGACGCAGGCTTCAGCCACCTGGGGCGTTTCTCCCGGTATTACCAGGACTTCTTCGGCGAGCTTCCGTCCCAGACGGTCAGCCGACTGGGCGGGCAGCGCCGGCATCATTGAGGTGATGCCGGCGCCTTGAGCGTTCAGGCCTTGGCCACCAGGTACTGGGCATTGAAGCCCAAGCTACCGTGGCCCGCGTCTTGGGCGATCTTCAGGTCGTCGGCCAGCGCCGCGATGTGGCTGGCCCTCAGCCCGCTGGCCTGCAGGGCGTCACGCCATTGCACCACCGCATCCAGGTACACGTCTACCGTGGCCTGGATGGTGCTGAAGTCGTTGGCTTGGATTTCCTTGATGCTTTTTTGCACCTTGTAGCGCAACAGGTCGAGCATCTTGTCGGCGAATTCGGACAACTGGCCGGCGCTGACCCCTTGGGTTCTGGCGTACGCAGCCGCTTCCAGGAACCCCGCCAATCCCACAGCATAAAAACTGCCCGTCATGGCCGCATCGACTATCGGCGGCACGCTGAGGTTCTCACCTGTGTACAGGGTCCCCTCAGGCGCCATGGGTTTTACGGTGTCGGCGATGGCGTCCCACACCGCCGGGGCGCAAGCGTACTGGATGGCGGTATAGGGGCCGCCGATAAGGTCGGGGTAGGAGGAAATCGCGGCATTGATAAAGCACCCGCCATTGCCTTCCACCAGGCGCCGAAAACGCTCGCCGTCCTCGGGCATGGAGGTGCTCAGGTTGGCCAGGAAGCGACCGTGCAGATTCAAGTCTTGCAGATGGCGTTCAAGCAGCGAGGCGCCGCCAGCGGCGCTGCTGATGATCATGATGGTCAATTCGCTGGCCTGTACGGCGTCCACGAAAGAGTGGGCCAGGCGCGCGCCTTTTTCCACCAGGGGCCGCGCGGCCTCGGGTCGACCATCCCATACCGTGACCTGGCGACCCGCGGCCAGCAGCGTGCGTGCCAATCCGGAACCCATCAGGCCTGTGCCGATGATTGTGATTGTCTTGACCATGTTCTACGTCCTCGAAATAGGCGAGGCAGGCTCGCCGGGTTGGATACCGACATGAAGCTATGCGTGGCCAGGGTTTTGAACTAGCCAATATCGGCAATCACGACTCAAGCCCTCGCAGTGCGCAGGCATTGCCGAATCTGGCTAGGGGCACGTGGGCTGCAGCGCTACCTTCAGGTCGTCGAAACCCAGCCACCGTGAGGCCTGAAATGACCCTGATCAAAAAACCACAAGACGCTTATGTGCAGGTTGACCAAGTCGCCTGGCAGGCCTTTCCTGCCGAGTTCCATACCGGTGGGGTGAAGTGGAAGCTGCTCCACGTTTCCCCGGAAATGGGCATTTGGACCGTGCTGTTTTATTGCCCGAACGGGTCGATCCTGCTGCCGCACATTCATCACGGCCCGGCCGAGGGGTATGTATTCGACGGGATCCTGGAGCTGCGCGGCGGTCCGGAAAACGGCGGTGCCTTGTGTATCCAGCACGGCTTCCTTTACGAGGCCACGGGCGCCGACCACGAACAGACCAAGATGCTCGCCGACACCACCTTCATTTTGCAGATGGTCGGGCCCATTACCTGGCGCACCGAAGACGGGCGTGACATCAACCAAACCTGGGAAACCGCACAAGCCCTGTGGGATCAGCAAACGGCGGCCTGAAGCGCTTGGCCACCCTTGTTCAATTGCGGAGCGCACCTGATGAGTATTTTGTTTGTATTGACTTCCCACTCCCAGTTCGGTGACACGGGCAGGCGCACCGGGCTGTGGCTGGAAGAGTTTCTGGCGCCGTATTACCGCTTCATCGATGAAGGCTTCGCTGTGTGCCTGGCTTCGCCCAAGGGCGGCCCGGTGCCGGTGGACGCTTTGTCGGTCGAGGCGCTGAAAGACAGCCCGCTGTACCAGCGCTACGTGGCCGATGGGGTGCTCAAGGCGCGCCTTGAGGGCACGGCCGTGCTGGCCTCCATCGTCGAATCACAGGTCAGCGCGCTGATCTACCCCGGTGGCCATGGCCCGCTGTGGGATCTGCGTGAAAACGCCCACTCGGTCGCCTTGATCGAGCGCGCCGTGGCCACGGGCAAACCGGTTGCCACGCTCTGCCATGCCGGGTGCGCGCTGCTTGAGGCGCGCAAGGGTAATGGCCAGCCGCTGGTGCAGGGCGTGCAGGTCACCGCGTTCAGCGACAGCGAGGAGGCGGCCGTGGGGCTGGAAAAGGACGTGCCCTATCTGGTTGAGCGTGAACTGAAGGCGCTGGGCGCCCTGTACGCCAAAGCCGGCGATTGGGAACACCACGTGGTGGTGTCCGGGTTGCTGGTAACCGGACAGAACCCGGCCTCTTCGGTTGGGGTCGCTGACGCGGTGATCGAGCTGCTCAAAGGCTGAACACTCCCTTTCTGACTTTAAGGACACCCGCCATGGGCTTTGTTAAAACACCTGAAGAACTGCAGGACATCCAACGCATTCTCGCCGAAGGGCGCTGCACCATCGAGGCTGTTTCCATCGAGTTTGAAACAACCTTCGAATTTTTGCGCGCGGTGTTGCCGCCCTGTTTCGATTTGCCTGAGCAGCCCATCGCCATTGCCAGCGTGTCGCGCTGGCAGAGCGAGCTGTGCGGTGAATTCGACTGCGGGATCATTTCCCTGAAATGCCGCTACCAGGAACTGGAAGGCACCACCATGCTGGTGCTGATCGTTAGCGGCGACATGCCGGTGACTATTGGCCGGGAAATGTGGGGCGAGGCGAAAAAAACCGGTACCGCGCAGGTATACCTGGACGGCCACCAAGCCTATGGATTCTGCGAGCGCAATGGCGCGCGCCTGATCGAGATAGAGGCCGAGTTCGGCGCCGACCTGGGGCCGGCCAGCAATCAAGCCTGGGACTTCGAAATCAAGGCGGTGCCGCATTCCAGCGGTTACGGGTTGCAGCACGATCCGATTCTGAACTGCATGAGAAACCAGGAGAACCTGCGCGTGAGGCGCCTGGGCACGGGCACGCTGAAACTCAACGGCACCGCCCTGGACCCGCTGCACACCATCCCGGTGGTGTCCGTGGGCGCGGCGTACTACAGCGAAGGCGAGTCCAGCTGGACGGTGCCACGCCTGGCGGTATTGCCGGACCGCGACGCGTACCTGCCATTCGTGTACGGGCAAAAGTTCGATGACTTCCGCCTGTTCAGGAAGCCGGCGCGTTTCCAGGAAAACCAGCGTTGAATTAACTGTGTTGAATCACCATTGTGCTCAAGCAGCGTTGAACGCGGCATGAGGTTGAGCACAGTGTTTTAGGCGCCCGCAAGGGCGCTTTTTTTTCGTCTGTCGCCAAACCAGTCTTTTTTGGAGCGCCCGTGAAGGAGCCTTGTACCCCACGTCGCGGGCGCTCGATGATCTTGCGGGCGCGGTTGGCACCCACGTCGAGGTGGGCATCAACCAGCCAATACTCAGTGCTTGTCCACGGCGTCTTTGACCTTGCCCACTACCTGTTGAGCCTCGCCTTTCTTTTCTTGTACAACCCCTTTCACCTGAAGCTCTTCGTTGCCCGTCGCTTTACCGACGGCCTGCTTTACGTTACCGATGGCTTCGTTGGCAAGGCCTTTGATTTTGTCTGATGTGCCGCTCATGGTAGTGCTCCCCGTAGGATAGGTGTCCGGTCTGGACATCCTTGTGACCTGTGCCTCTGAGCCAAGGTTCATTTCTTTGTGGCGGCGAGTGCCGTCACTTTTTTGCGCCGCACTAACGATAGATGTCAGCGTTCAAGGCCCATTCAAGCTACTATCGAAAAAGCTGTACAAAAGCTGTACGAGCGTAGGTCATGGGATTCGAAACGATGGATAAAGAACCGACCGACCGCCCCCCTTCAGAACCTCAGTCCCGAGCCGAAAAGATCGTCGAGTTTCGCCGGCAGAAAACCTTGCTCAAGACCGGCGCACTGCAGGACGCCATTTTCAACAGTGCGTATTTTTCCAGCATCGCCACGGATGAAAAGGGCGTTATCCAGATTTTCAACGTGGGCGCCGAGCGCATGCTCGGTTACCAGGCCGAGGATGTGGTCAACCGGATTACCCCAGCCGATATCTCCGACCCCAAAGAGCTGATCACCCGCGCCGCTGCCTTGAGCCTGGAGCTGGACACACCCATCACGCCGGGCTTCGAGGCGTTGGTGTTCAAGGCGTCGCGGGGCATCGAAGACATTTACGAGCTGACCTACATCCGCAAGGACGGCAGCCGACTGTCGGCCATGGTCTCGGTGACCTCGTTGCGTGACAGCGCCGAAACCATCATCGGCTATTTGTTGATAGGTACCGATAACACCGCGCGCAAACAGGAGGAGGCGACCCAGGCATTGCTTGACCAGCGGTTGCGCGACCAGCAGTTCTATACCCGCTCCTTGATCGAGTCGAACATCGACGCACTGATGATGACCGACCCCCAAGGCATCATCTCTGACGTCAACCAGCAGATGATGGCGTTGACCGGGCGCACGCGCGACGAGTTGATCGGCGCGCCGTGCAAGAACTTCTTCACCGATCCGGCACGCGCTGACGCTGCCATCAAACGGGTGCTCAGTGAACACAAGGTCAGTGATTATGAGCTGACCGTACGGGCCTATAACGGCGCTGAAACCGTTGTGTCGTACAACGCGGCCACCTTCCATGACCGTGATCGCAAGTTACAGGGCGTGTTTGCCGCGGCCAGGGATGTGACGGAGCGCAAGCGCTTCGAGCGCACCCTGGAGGAGAAAAACGTCGAGCTTGAGCATGCCAGCCTGATGAAGTCGGAGTTCCTGGCCACCATGTCACATGAACTGCGAACGCCGCTCAACGCCGTGATCGGTTTTTCCGAGGCGCTCAAGGATGGGATGGTAGGGGACATGACCGATACCCAGCGCGAGTACATCACAGACATCTTCAACAGTGGCCAACACTTGTTGTCGCTGATCAATGACATCCTCGACCTGTCCAAGGTCGAGGCTGGGATGATGGCGCTGGAGTTGGAGCCCGTTGAACTGCAATCGTTGCTCAGCAATAGCCTGCTGATCGTTCGCGAAAAAGCGGCCCTGCAGCGCATCCAGCTCAAGCTGGTGATGGATGCCGACCTGGGGGTACTTGAGCTGGACTTGCGCAAGACCAAGCAGATTGTTTACAACCTGCTCGCCAATGCCGTGAAGTTCAGCGAGCAAGGCGGGTCGGTGACGCTGGCAGTACGTCAGGTCCCGCGTGGGCAGGTTGGCCTGATTGAAGGTGATTGGCCGATCTACGGCTTTGCGCTAACCGACAGTGACTGCCCGCAATTTCTGGAAGTGAGTGTCAGCGATACTGGGATCGGCATTGCGGTGGACAGCATGAAAAAGCTGTTCAAGGCGTTCAGCCAGATCGATAGTAGCCTGGCGCGCAAATTCGAAGGCACGGGCCTGGGCCTGGCCATGGTCAAGCAATTGGCTGAGCTGCAAGGTGGCAGCGTGGCCGTGGCCAGCCGTGAGGGGGCCGGGGCGTGTTTCGTGGCGTGGCTGCCCATTCGTCGTTCAACCGTTGCGGAGGCGCCGTGGCTAATATCCTGATTGTTGAAGATAACGCCGCCAATATGCGCCTGGCGTGTCTGTTACTGACCACTGTCGGCCATAACGTGCTCTGTGCCCGGGATGCCGAAACAGGCTTGACCTTGGCACGTGAGCGCAAGCCTGAATTGATCTTGATGGATATTCAACTGCCCGGCATGGACGGGTTGGCTGCCACCTCTATTTTGAAGCAGGACGCGCAAACGGCCGCCATACCGGTCATTGCACTGACCGCCATGGCCATGAAGGAAGACGAGGAAAAAACTCGCCTCGCCGGGTGTAACGCCTACATCGTCAAACCCCTGCGCTACAAAGAGCTTTACCGGGTGATCGATACCCTGCTGGAAAACCCTCCGCCCCCACAGCCTCTGGTCTGAGCGCCCGCCATGCCTATTACGCCTGCCACGCTATTGATCGTCGACGACGAACCTACGGTTCGCAAATTATTGGAAGTGCTGTTGCAAAACCAAGGCTACCGAACGTTGGTCGCAGGCTCCGGGGAGCAGGCGCTCGCGCTGGTAGAGCAGCAGCCGCCGGACTTGATTCTGCTCGACATCATGATGCCGGGCATGGACGGCTATGAAGTGGCGCGCCAACTGAAGGCCAACGGCGAGACGTCAAATATCCCGATCATCATGCTCTCGGCCCTTGGCGATCACGGCGCACGCCTCTCGGGGTTGGAAGCGGGGGCTGAGGATTTTCTCAGCAAACCGGTCGAGAGTGGCGAGTTGTGGCTCCGGGTGCGAAACCTGTTAAGGCTCAAGGCCTTTGGCGATTACCTCAAAAGCCACAGCCTGATGCTTGAAGAGCAACTGCAACAGCGCACCATCGACCTGGAGCGTTTTCGCTCGGCCATGGATGCCTCAGGCGATGCCATATTCCTGATCAACCGCAGTACGATGCAACTGATCGAGTTCAACCGTCGCGCGTGCCAAGTGCTGGGTTACACCGCCGACGAATTACTGCGTATTACCCCCGCCCAATTAAGTGATGCCTCCAGCGAGCAGCTTGAGCAACTGTATGACCAGATCATCGCGGGCAGTGGCCCAAGCGAGCCCGAGGAAACCAGGTTGCACTGCAAGGGCGGCGCCCATATCCCGGTGGAGATCCACCGCCAGGCGTACAAAAGTGCAGAGGACTGGATCATCGTCGGTATCGCCCACGATATCAGCCAGCGTAAAGAAGCCGACCAGCGCATGCTCAAGATGGCTCACTACGACACCTTGACCGGGCTGCCTAACCGCGATCTTTTTTTCACGACTTTGCACATGGGGCTCACCCAGGCTGCGCTCAGCCATTGGCAATTGGCGGTGGTGACGGTCGATCTGGATAACTTCAAGCACATCAACCAAACCTTGGGGCACCTGCAGGGCGACCAGGTCCTGGCAGAGGTTGCGCGGCGCTTGTCTGACTGCCTGAACGCCAGCGACACGCTTGGGCGCATGGACGGCGACGAGTTTGCAATGATCCTGATCATTCGCCAAGGGCAGGCTGGCCCCCAGCAGATGGTCGAACGCATCCGCGAGGCATTGCGCGCGCCGTTTCCTTTGGCAGGCCAGGCCACGGCCATGACCGCCAGCATCGGTATAGCCCTTTACCCCGAGGATGGGACGCAGGGCACCGAGTTGATCCGACACGCCAACACTGCCATGAACCGAGCCAAGAAGTTGGGCGGCGATGCCTATGGTTTCTATACCGCGCAAATCAACGTCGAAGCGCTGGCGCGGCTGGGCATCGAGACCGCATTGCGCGAAGCCGTCGAACAGCAGGCCTTCGAACTGTTTTACCAACCCAAAGTGTGGGTGGCTGACGGTGCTGTCTGTGGCCTGGAGGCGCTGCTGCGCTGGCGTCGGGCAGGGCAGCCGGACATCTCGCCCGCGGTGTTTGTGCCGATCCTGGAAAGGCTCGGCCTGCTGGCGCAAGTGGGCAAATGGGTGATCTGGCAGGTGTGTCGGCAAATGGCCTTGTGGCGCCAAGCGGGGTTGGCGCCCTTGCAAGTGGCGGTGAACGTTTCCGGCGACCAGATCACCGAAGGCCATTTGATCGCGGGTATCGAGCAGGCGCTGCGCGAGCATCAAATAGAGGCCAAGTGGCTCGAAGTCGAACTCACGGAAAGCTCCCTGATGGAAAATACCGCGCATACGATCGCAAGCTTACAGGCGCTTCAGCAATTGGGGGTCAGGATATCCATTGACGATTTCGGCACCGGCTACTCAAGCCTTGCGTACCTGCGCCGTTTTCCCATCAACAAGCTGAAGATCGACATCGCGTTTATTCGTGAGGTGACCAGTAACCCACAAGACGCTGCCATCGCCCGCACCATTATTGAGTTGGCACATAGCCTTAAGTTGCAGGTGATTGCCGAAGGCGTCGAGACTCAGGCGCAGTGGGAGTTTCTGGCAGCGAACGGCTGCGACCAGGCCCAGGGGTACCTGTTCAGCAAGCCGTTGCCGGTCGATGAAGTGGAGCAGTATCTGTGTGACGGACAGGGGCGGCGCTGAGCCGGCTAGGAGTAGCCAGTGACACCGCATGCCAACCGACTGAGTACGGGCGGGGCGTCAGCGGCTGCGCTTCAGAAGTCCAAGGTTATGCCGGTGTACAACGCGCGGCCGTCGCCAGGTGAGTGCAGCGATGCCAACGCACCGTCAGGGTCTTACCAGACGTATTCGTAGTACCGATTGGCCAGGTTCTTGACTTGCACGTCCAGGCTTAGGTGCTCGCTGAGAGCGTAGGTAGCGCCAAGATTCATTAGCACATAACCGCCATAGGTGCCCTCGGTATTGTTTTTCTCAAGGTAGTAATCGGATTGGCCATTCATCCAGGCGGTGAGTTGCAGCTTGGGTGTCAGCTGGTAGGTGGTGCCAGCGCTGTAGACATGGTTGGGCACGTGATCGATTTCATTGCCCTGGCTGTCGGGGTAGGTGGCGCCGGCCTTGAGGATTTTCAAGTACTGCCAGGAGTAGGCCAGCCACGCTTCGCTCAACTCGCTTGGGTGCAGATTGACTTGCAGGTCGTAACCCCACGCCGCGTTTGGCCGACGTTGTCTGAGGCACCACTGGGGTCGTTCAGCCGGCGGCTGACCTCGCCAGAGGCCTCTTGTTGGTAGGCCAAGCGCCCATCGACCCAGTCGGTCGGGGTGAATTTCACCCCGGTTTCCCAGCCTTGGTTGATGGACGGTTCCAGGTCATTGGTTTGTGGCGGGACTTTGTAGCTGGACGAGCCGGTGCCCACTTGGAAGGTCCGCCCCCAGTTGGCGTACCCGCACCTGATCAACCCGCTGGTGTGGGAGCATTTTCTTGAGAGGCTGCAGGCAGTACGGTCAGGATCAATCTTGAGGGGTGTTTTGCATTGAGGTGCAGGATGTTCAGGGCGATGCGCGGCCGTTCGCCCTTGCCTTCGGGTTCACCACTGTTGGGGTTCACGTCAAAGCGTGGGAAGTTGCTGCTGGCGATGTCCAGGCGGATGCGGTGGCCGCGTTTGAAGCGATTGCAGGTGGCGAACGGTTCGATCACAACCTTGAACGGCTCGCCCACGGCGATGAGCTGGGGGTGCTCCCAAGAGTGGCGATAGCGGCAACGCAGGATGCCGTCGGTGATGTTCATCGCGTACCCCTTGGGGTAGTCGCGGCTGGGCGGGTACACATCCACCAGTTTGGCCGTGAAGTCGGTGTCGGGTGCGCTGCTTTGCACCCACAGCTCGATGCGTAGGGGCCCGGCGACGATCAGGTCCTGCTCCAGGGGCGGGGTTTCGAAGCTCAGCACGTCGCTGCGTTGGCACAGGGGCGTGTTGTCGCCGCGCGTGCCGAAAAAATCGGGGCTTTCGACCTGGTCAAAAGCCCCGCCCACAAACACCGGGGCCCCTGACGTCAAGGCGCCACCTACCGTGGGTACGGGGTTGGCCGGGTCGCTGTAGTAACTCAAGGTGGGCTCGGGTGCCGCCGCCGCATGGCTTGCCAGGCCGCCTTGCGCCGTGAGGTACAAGGGGTGTTCGTGGCTGCCCGGCAGCGGCCAATGCTGGGCGTTCAGCCATTGGCCCCCGTGCTCCAGCCGGCCGGCTGGGTTCTTTTGGCCGATGCCTCCGCCCATCAGAAATACGTCGACCTGATGGGGCGCGCCTGCGATGTCGTCACCAGGTTGTAGCCAGCGTTGCAGCCAGTCCAGGCGGCAGCTCAGCCAGTCTTTATCGAGGTTGCCGTCAAAGTTGGCCGCCTGGCCGAATTCGGCATTGCCGCTGTGGCTGATATTACGGTCACCGTGCAGCCAGGGGCCCATGATCAACCGCTGGGGCGATTGCTTGGTACGGGTGAAGGCGTTGAAGTTGTCCAGCGTGCTGCTGACATAGGCGTCATACCAACTGGACATGAACAGCACCGGTATGTCGGGGATCTGGTCGTAATAGCCCTCTGCATAGATGCCCAGCTGCTTCCAGTAGTCGTCAAACTGGCCGTGTGACCATTGTTCGAACAGATAGTCCTCGTACTCAGGTACGTGGCGCAGCGGCGAGTAACCCGGGCGCCATGGCATGCGGGCAAACCAGGAGCGTATGTCTTCGCGGTCTAGCGCCTCGCGCAGCAAAGGGTCGGCTTGTACGGCGGCGCTTTCACGCGCTTGCTTGTAGGCCCAGGTGGCTTGTTTGAGCTCGAAGGCGCCGCCTTGGCGAATGCCGCACTGGAAGGCGTTGGCGAAGCCGCCGGAGTCCAGCACCATGGTCGCCAGGCCCGGCGGGTTCAGGCAGGCCATGGCCAGTTGGGTATGGGCGGCGTAAGACAGCCCCATGCTGCCAATGCGGCCGTTGCACCAGGGTTGTTCGACGATCCAGGCCAGGGTGTCATAGCCATCCTGGCCTTCGTTGACGTATTTGGTGAATACCCCTTGGGAGGCATAGCGGCCGCGACAGTCCTGAAAGATCGCGACGAAACCGCGCTGGGTCAACGCCGCCGCCATTTGCTCGCGCGTGAGGTGCTGGCCGTCCAGGCGCTTTTCCGAACGCGAGGGTTTGGCCTTGTCATACGGCGTGCGCTCTATCACCACAGGCCAGGGGCCCGTCCCTTGGGGCAGGTAGATGTCCGTGGCCAGGTGCACGCCGTCGCGCAGGCCAATCATTTTGTTGCGCAAAACGGTCATGTGTTCAAATTCGGGGGTGAAGGGCATCGTCATGTCTGTGCCTTGGCAAAAATAGGGATCAGTAACCGCTGAGCACGGCGAAGGCGAGCAAGGCCAGCGCCACGGCCATGCAGGTCAGAAACAGCGGCAGCACGAATTTCGCCCACTGCCCCCACCCAACGTTTGCGGCGGCCAACAGCACCAGTAAGCCGCTGGAGGTGGGGGTGATCATGTTGGTCAGGCCATTGCCCAGCAAAAAGGCATACACCGTGCTTTGTGGGCTGACCCCGGCCAGTTGGCCCAGCGGCCCGAAGATCGGCATGGTCACGGCGGCCTGGCCGCTGGTGGAGGGGATCACCAAGTCCAGGCTCATTTGGGCGAAGAACATGCCGAAGGCGGCGGGCAACTGGCCGTGCTGGCCAATGGCGTGGGAAAGGCCGTTGACCAGGGTGTCCAGCACCTGGCCTGTGGCGAGGATCGATTCCACAGCCGTGGCCAGCGCAATCAACACACCGGCCATCAGCATCTTGTTCATGCCCTCCACGAACGTGCTGGCGGTGGTGCTTGGGCGCATGCCGGCGATGGCGGCGAACACCATGGTGAGCGCGAGGTAGTAGGCCGACAATTCCGGGTATTTCCAGTGCCATTGGTTGGAGGCATAGACCAGAAAACCGATTCCCAGGCCCAAGGCAACCAGGCTCAGCGTGTGCCGTATCGATAGCTTGGCGCCGGCATGGGAGAAGGTGGCGCTGGTGTCGAAGCCGCTGCGGCGGATGTAGTAAAGGATGTAAGCCGCGGCCAGGGGGACGAACGTGAAGTAGGCAACCACGCGCATGCTCAGGCCACTGAACACCGGCAGGCCCACCAACGGCTGCGCCACCGACAAGGCAATGGGGTTGGAAATCGAGCCCATGTAGCCAGTTTTGACCGACAGCGCGACGATGGCCAGGCCTACGATGCTGGGCAGGCCCAGGCGGTTGGCCATGGCCACCATCACCGGTACGAACATGATGTATTCCTTGGCTAGCCCCATGAACGTGCTGCCTGCCGAGAGCACCAGCATTAAGGTGGGCACCAGGATGTAGACATTGCCACGGGTGGCGCCCAGCAAGCGGTCGAGCCCGGCGTCTACAGTGCCGGCCTTGTTCAGTACCGCGAACATGCCGCCAATGAACAGCACCATGAAAATCAGCCCCGAGCGCTTTTCAATAGCCAGGGGGATGGCCATGAAAGTTTCGGCCAGCGACACCGGTTGGGCGATGGCACTGTTGGCAGGGCGGGGCGCCAAGGTAAACAACTGGCTCAGGGAGCTGTTTTTTTCCAGTACCTGGTAGGTGCCTGGGATTACCCGGATATCTTCGCGTTGGAACTGGCCGGAGCGCACTCCGTAAGTCAGTGCCATTGCCAGGAATATAATACTCAACAGGATGATCGCCGGGTTGAGCTGGGCGTTCTTGCGGGGCGGTTGGGTCGTTGTCTCGCTTGGCGCGCAGGCGAGGGGGGTGGGCTTGGGGCAATGGTTCATGAGGGTCACCGTGCGCAAACTCGAGGCATGCAACGTTGCATAGGAATCAGGGCAGCGGCGCCCTGGGTAACGGCAGAATGCTCAAGGGGTAAACGGGTGCATCGCAGGGTGTCGCTGCCTAAGTGAGAAACGCTGGACATCGTGCGCTGTTGGAAAGGTGACATAGCGGTGTGCTCATATTGTTTTTTTACGTAGCCGAACGCTACAAATTCACAGTAGGGCAAATATTTAAACCTTACAACGATATGACAAACACGGATAAAGCTATGCGCTTTAGGGGGGTTAAAGGTTGTTTTTTGCATAGGTCAATGTGTGTTCATCATAACGTTGATGATATGAAATCAATTCGATAGGGTCTGCGCCAAGCGGCCTTGCACCTTGATTCGACAGGCGCCGCACAATAAAAAATATTGCCGCATTGCAAACGCTGCCAGCCAAAAAATATAACATTGCCGAGGGTTTCTAGATGCGTGCGTTCATGACGACAGGTGGGCTGTTGTGTGCAGGATTGTTGGCGCCTTGCGCCACCGAGGTGCGAGCCGATGGGTTTCTGGAATCTTCCACGGGCACCTTGGCCTTGCGCAATTATTATTTCAACCACGATAACCGCAGTGCCGGCAATGATCGGGTGGAATGGGCCCAAGGCATGCTTCTGGACCTGCGCTCGGGCTATACCCAAGGCAGTGTCGGCTTTGGCCTGGACGCGCTGGGCCTGCTGGGCCTCAAGCTTGACTCAACCCCGGCAAAAGCGGGCACGGGCCTGTTGCCAGTGCACGACGATGGCCATGCGGCCAATGACTTCTCAAGCCTGGGCCTGACCGCCAAGGTACGCTTTGCTGGCGTGGTGTTGAAAACCGGGACCCTGTTGCCCAAAATACCGGTGGTCAGTTACAACGATGGCCGTTTGTTGCCGCAGACTTACCAGGGCACGCAGTTCGAGTACACCGGTGTTTCCAATCTGTACCTGCTGGGCGGGCGATTGGACCAATCGAAACTGCGAAACTCCAGTGATAATGTCGATTTGATTCCCACCGGCTATAAAGGGGCGGAACATGGCGACTTTTATTTTGCCGGCGGCACCTACACGCTGAACAAGCAACTGGCCTTCACGTATTACTACGGCGAATTGGAAAACTTCTACCGGCAGCATTTTGCAGGGGCCGTTCATAAAACGGCCGTCGGCCCCGGGCAACTGACTACCGACCTGCGTTATTTCAACAGCGCGGGCGCCGGGGCCGCTTACAATGGTGCCGCCGATGCCGATATGTTCAGCGGCTTGCTGAGTTATCGCCTGGGAGGCAATACGTTTGCAGGCGGTTATCAGCAAGTGTCCGGTGATTCGGCATTGCCGTATTTAAATGGCGGCGCCACGTCTTCGTTCACAAGCCCTGGGGTCAGCAAGTTTATCCTGCAAGACGAAAAGACCTGGATGCTGCGCTACGACTATGACTTCGCCGCCTTGGCGGTGCCGGGCCTGGCGTTCATGGTGCGCTATTACAAAGGCTTTGATGCCCACTATCGCGGCTTGCCGGCCGATGAGCATGAACTGGACACCAGCCTCAAATACGTTATCCAAGGCGGAACGTTCAAAGGCCTGGGCGCCGAGTTTCGCAACACCGCCTACCGGTCCAACGTGTTGACCAGTTGGGACTATAACCGCCTGTACCTGACCTATGACATCAAGCTGTGGTGAAGCCTGATGTTGTCGGACGTGCTGGACTCGGCTGCCCCGGTTGGCAGACACTTGCGCCGATCTAGGCATCGGCCTGAACGCGGCAGTTACACTTGCGGCAGGCTGGCTGGGTGCGTGGCAATGTTCGCTTGGAGTCCTATCGTGAATCTCAAACAGCTCGAGGCCTTTAAGGCGATCATGTCCACGGGGTCGACCATTGATGCGGCCACTCGCATGGGGCTTTCCCAACCAGCCATCAGTCGTCTGCTTGGGCAACTGGAAGAGTCACTGGGTTTTGCGTTGTTCTTGCGCCGCAAGGGCCGGTTGGCCGCGACACCGGAAGCCGAGGCGTTTTTACCGGAAGTCTCGGGGCTGGTGGACAACATGCAACGGGTTCAGCGCATGGCCAATGACTTGCGCCTGGGGCATTCGCGTCGGCAGTTGTTGAGGGTGGCGGTGCCTACCAGCATGACGCAGCACTTGTTGCCCCGTGTCGTCTCTGAGTTCATGAGGGGCCGTGAAGACCTGGTCATTGAAGTACTGACCGGGTCTTACGACACGCTTGAGCGCGCCGTGCTGGACCGCAGCGCTGACTTCGCCTTTGTCAGGTTGCCAACGGAAATGCCGGGGTTTGAAGTGCTACCGGTGTTGAAAGCCAAAGGGGTGTGTGTTCTCCCGCAAGGCCATGCACTTGCTGCCAAGCCTGTGATCAACGCCCGTGACCTGCGCGATGTGCCCCTGGTGCTTTTGGGCCGCCAGCGCAATCTGCGTACGGAAATGGACCAGATGTTCAGGGACGCTCACATTATCCCCAACGTGCGCATGGAAGTGCATTCGGTCAGCGCCGCCTGTGCGTTCGTTGCCGAGGGCATGGGCGTGTCCATTATCAACGAGCTTTTGGCCAACGACTTTGCAAGCCTGCCCGTGGTCACGCGACCTTTCCTGCCCGTGCTGTCGTATTCGTTCGGCCTGGTGCTGCGTGATGACATCCCGCGTACGCCAGTGGCCGACGAGTTCATGGCCCTGTTCACCGACAGTCTATTGGCCGCAATGCCCCAGGTGCCTGAATGAATGCCTCGATAATCGTGCTGTACACCTCCAGCTGCGTCATGGGCGCGCTGATTCCTGGGCCGACCTCGCTGTTGGCCATGTCCAATGGGGCGTCGGGCAACGTGCGCAAGGTGGCCATCGGCATGGTCGGTGCCGCGCTGTCCGACATTCTGGTGATCGCGGCCGTTGGCATTGGGCTGGGTGCCATGCTGATGGCCTCGCAGGTGTTGTTCGCGGCCCTGAAATGGCTTGGCGTGTGTTACCTAGCCTGGCTTGGAGTTCAGCTATGGCGCAGCCACCCCCAGGCATTGGCCGAGTCGACCGTGGACACCAGCGCCGGGCACCTCCAAGTGTTTTGGCGCAGTTTTTCCGTGGCCATGACAAACCCGAAGGTGCTGCTGTTTTTCACCGCGTTTTTACCCCAGTTCATCGACCCCACCGAGCCGGCCTTGGCGCAATACGCGGTATTGGCAGTTATCTCGGCGTGCGTGGACTGCGTGGTCATGGCGCTGTATGCCGCCGGGGGCATTCACTTGGCAAAAGTGCTGACGCAGACCGGCATGCGGCGATTGAATCAATGCTGCGGCGTGGTGATGCTTTCGCTGGCCGGATTTTTGGCGTTGCACCGTCGCAGTTGATCGCACACTGGGCGAGGGTCGCGATAGCGGGGGTTACCAAAAATGCTCTCGCCTCATCTCTGTGGTGATGTGTTCCAGCTTAATCTCGCTGACCGGTTTTTTAACATTCACGGGCAAGATGTGGTTGTTCAGCGCTCCGTTAAACCCCGAGATGGATTTGGTCACCAGTTAGGCAGACTTCAATGCCAACCATTGCTCGGCCACGTACGCGAACGTGCGCTCTTCATTGAGCAGCTGTGCCTCGATCTTGGCGGTCTTGGCCTTGAGCGCAGCGGTGTGGTTAGCCACGTCGCGGCGTGCGCCGCGGGCAATGTCGCGAGCCTCCTTGAGGCCAATATCGGGGTAAGCGCCGATGGAGAAGCGATTTTCCTTCCCATGCAGCCGATACTTCAATCGCCAAACCTTGGAAGGGGATTTGCCGACCTTGCTCGACGGCCTTACCTCCAAGTAGAGGCCAGGAACTTCGCCATCGGCGTGTGTACCGGGTTCGGTCAGTGAGCGGTTCATGGTATCGCTGAGTTTTCGTTTGAAAACAACCGCATTATCTGAAGGCATCGGTGGGGGCATCCTTTTGAAGGAACCGAAATTTGCCCCCAATTATGCCCCCGTGAGTCGTGGATTCGGTTTCAAACGTGCAATCCCTCACCCATTTGCGCAACTTACGCTTTGGGCTCGTCCCAGTCGCTACGCGTCGCAGCAGTCAGCGCATCCCAGTCATCAGGAGGGTTGCCGCGGCCCAGTATCTTCTCGAATACGGCGTATGGATCGGATTTGCTGCCTGCGGACCGTAGGGTATTTTCATCGTTGACCCATGCATAAACGATGACCTTGGATCTTGAGTCGTAGCGAAAGAACAGCCGAAAGCGCCTGCCGATTTTTGCGCGGCGCCAATGTCTGTAGGCGGTGCCCAGCGTGTTGCCTTGGCGGAATTCATCACGGCCTGGGTCGGCAGGCACAGCCTCCATGATCAGATGGCTCAACGCCCGAAACAGCTTGACGTTGGCGTTGCTCTCAAAACCTTGCGGATCGTTCTGCTCGGCTCGGGCGGCGGCTTCTTGCAATTTTCGTAGCTGTAAAGTCACACCTTCATGGAACAACAGTGTCCAGCCATGTCGCAGCATCAGATCGCGACCTCACCATCTATATCTTCGTCCAGGTTTACGGAGTGGTTTGCGTTAGCGAGCATGGTTTGCGCCAAGTCCTCCGGCAGGGTGGTGAGGTTGCGTCCGCTTCGGATATCAGCCTCTAGCAAACCTAGGAACGCACCGATGGCAGGGTCTTCGTGAGTGGTTTCTACGCGGCTGACCACGATTTCACCCTCGCGTACGTCGAATGCAATCTTGCCACCTGTGTCAATGCCCAGTAGCTGGCGAACGGATTTGGGCAGTGTGACTTGCCCCTTCGAGGTCAACGTGGCGATTTCGTGGATGGCAGGCATGAGTGTTCTCCCGGGTATGCTGAGTGGATGGTAAGGAATAATCCTTACTCGGTCAATCTCGGTTCTACGCTAATCAAGCATAAGCAGGGGGAAGGCTCAGAAGCTTGCCAGGAAAAGCTACTTCGGGACACGACCCGAAACCACTCATAAACCGTAGACCAAGGGCCGTACCGCTCAGGCATATTTCGCCAAACCGCAGTTGAACCGTGTTCCCAGCCACAGCGGAGCAGGACCGCGCGGCTGCTCTGATGGCACTTTTGAATCAGGTAGCCCTGTGCCATATCGCGTCCTTTAATCGTTCTCTCCGGGGACGCTGGCCGCCGGAATCCAGTACAAGGACTGGCCTATGAACCAAGCCGTGAGTGAACCGCCGATTGCCCCGCAATTGCCATTGGACGTGGAGGGCATCGCTGTCGCCTCTGCGAGCCTCTACAATTTGTTCAACGGCAAGCGCATCCCCTGCAGCGACGGTGGGGTCATCTTTGGCCGGCTGCATCTGCCGGAGTATCAGCGGCCCTACCGCTGGAGTGAGGAGCAGTTGAAGCGGCTGCTCGACGATTTGCGCAGCTTCGTGGATCGCGCTTGTAGGCGATTGACCTATAAGCCTTCAGAATTTCCGCGCACTTGTAGTGAAACTTGGAAGGAACCAGCGGCGCGTCCAGGCTTAGCGCGTCTTTGCCGGCAACAAACTTGGCAAATCCATCGTCACGGGGCTGGCCGCCCGCCACCCTCCCAGTCCTGCCCTTTCAACTCCTTAGCGCCGCTTGGCCCATATTTCGGGCTGAGGCCGTCCTCTGGATCTAGGTTCGGCTTCAGAAGCCGCACCGTGATTGAGTTGACGCCAATCCTGCTCATTACTACCCCTTAGCAAATGACCAATTCAGCTATATTTGGATCCGATTATTGCTTGCGATGATATCAAATTGCAATGAGTGCCGATATTCTGGTAGCTAGACCGCAATGACTAGGCTCTGTACGAAAAAAGATGTCGTAAACACCGCCGGCAGCAGGCCAATGTGAGCATTGCTGCATAACTTGTTGCGCGCTTGCAGTAGGGAGCCGCCAGGCTGCGGTGCTCCTTCAGCCAGCCAAACAGGTGCTCGAGGACATTCCGCTCTCGGTACTTGGGCTTGTCGAAGAGGCGCGTGGGATAAGGCTAAAGTTTTATCCATCTACTGGTGATGGAGCCGCGTCATAACAAACTGTCCCTAGGTACTTGGTCTAGGACCTGGATGCAGTAGGCAGGTACAGGACAGGAAGGTGACCTGGTGTGGGCAGCTATTACCTGAGCGGGATAGGGGAGGCGCTGGTGGAGGATGTCGCGCATACGATTTCTGTTTGTAAGCGTTCGGCAAAGTCACCTTCCGGGCTCCAGCATTAAAGCCGATGGTGCCCGCGCATTAAGTGAACACCATGGCCTTCGGCGGTGGAGTCGGGAAGGTGTGGTCGCTGTCCCCTTACAGATGGACCTTAGACTGGGGGTATCATTTTCAAACCATCCAAAGCATGCCCTCAGATGTGCCCCAATGTAGCAATCCACTGGAAGTGATTAGACCTCTATGGTGTGTGGAAAGGCAGAAATGATCAGCCGAACAGCCTGCCAGACGACGCCTAAAGACTATCCGGATCGCCAAAAAACATCTGTATCCGCGACCTCAACCACCGCTCCCCCGGGTCATTATCCTGCGACCCACGCCACGCCATGTGCAGCTCGAACCCCTGGATCTCGATCGGCAGGTCCTCCGCCCGCACCCCACCCGCCGCCGTCAACGCGTCCGCCGTGTAATCGGGCACGGTGGCGACGATGTCGGTTCCCGACAGCAAGGTGCTCAACCCGTTGAACTGCGGCACGGCCAATACCACGTGGCGCTTGCGCTCGAGTTTTTCGAGCTCGGTGTCGATGAACCCGCTCAGGTCGCCGGCGAATGACACCAGGGCGTGGGGGCGGGCGCAGAAGTCGTCCAGGCTCAGGGCCCCGGGCACGGTGTCGGCGCGCAGCAGTTTGGGGCGGCTGCGGCGCAGTACCTTGCGCTTGGCGTTGGCCGGCAGTTCGCTGGTGTAGCTGACCGCGATGGAGATTTCGCCCGAGGCCAGCAACGGCGGGGCGAGGATGTAGTTGACCCGGCGGATCACCAGCACGATGCCGGGGGCTTCGGCGCGCAGGCGCTTGAGCAGTTGTGGCAGCAGGGCGAATTCGACGTCGTCGCTCAGGCCGATGCGAAACACCGCGGTGCTGGTGGCGGGGTCGAAATCGGCGGCGCGGCTCACGGCGGTGGAGATGGAGTCCAGTGCCGGGGACAGCAGCGCGAAGATTTCCACGGCTCGCGCCGAAGGCTCCATGCTGCGCCCAGTGCGCACGAACAGGGGGTCGTCGAACAGGCTGCGCAGGCGTGAAAGGGCCGCGCTGATGGCCGGCTGGCCAAGGAACAGCTTTTCGGCGGCGCGGGTCACGCTGCGCTCATGCATCAGGGTTTCGAACACGATCAGCAGGTTCAGGTCGACGCGGCGCAGGTCGTTGCGGTTCATCGGGTTCGCTTCACAGAAAGGTGAACAAAAGGGCCAAGGCGTGAATCTTACGGTGAAAGGCTGGTAACCTGCACCGGTAAATTATGTTTTGCCTGCCGTGGGCAAGTCAGCGCTCTCGAATCAATGGCAGGCATGTTGACTATTAACAGCCACGGATAGTGTTCGGACGATAGTCCCTATAGAGTTCATGGCAATAGAGGTTCTAAAGGCGAGGTTTGCGATGTCCCGCATGATCCGTTTCCACAAATTCGGTGGTGCCGAGGTGCTCAAGCTTGAAGAGTACACCGCACGCCAGCCAGGCCCTGGCGAAGTGCAAGTGCGCGTCGAAGCGATCGGTATCAGCTGGTATGACGTGCTCTGGCGGCAGAACCTGGCCCCCTCGCATGCCCACCTGCCGGCCGGTATCGGCCACGAGATGGCGGGTGTGGTGGCAGCTGTCGGCGAGGGTGTCGACGACCTGGCGGTGGGCGACAAGGTCGCCAGCTTCCCGGCCGAAAGCCCCAACGACTACCCGGTGTACGGCGACCTGATCGTGTTGCCGCGGTTGGCGGTAACCCGTTACCCGGACATTCTGACCCCGGTCGAAGCGGCCGTGCACTACACGCCGTATCTGATCGCCTCGTTCGCCTACAGCGAACTGGCGCGGGCCAAACCTGGCCAGACCGTGTTGGTGACCGACGCCAGCCACTGTGCAGGGCCGGCCTTCGTGCAACTGGGCAAGGCCCTGGGGCTCAAAGTGTTCGCGGCCACCAAGAGTGAGGATGAGCGTGACAATTTGCGCGACCTGGGTGCGGAAAAAGTCATCGTCACCGACGAGCAGGACTTGCTGATGCAGGTCAACAAGTACACCGACAACCGTGGCGTCGACATGGTCATGGACGGCCTGGGCGGGCCCCAGATGTCGTTGTTGGGCGATGCCCTGGCACCGCGCGGCAGTTTGATCCTGTACGGCCTGCAAGGCGGCAACCAAACGCCATTCCCGGCCTGTGCGGCGTTCCAGAAGAACATCCAGTTCTTCGTGCACTGCCTGGGCAATTTCACCGGCAAGCCGGAGTTGGGCATCACCCAGGACCAGGCCGCCTTGCAGCGGGCCCTGCGCGAGATCAACCAGTTCACCAGCGACCGGGTGATTGCGCCGAACATCATCAAGACCTTCGCCTTCGAAGACTTCGTCGAAGCGCACCGCTACATGGACAATTGCCCATGCGGTGGCCGGATCGCCCTGCAACTGTAAGCGTGCAGGCAGGCGCACATGTTCATGCAACGATGGACATGTGCGGGGCGGGTAAGAAGTTTCCTGCAAATTCTTCCGAAGTTTCCTAGTTATATTTCCTCTTCCAGACAGTGACAGATTGATACGCTCAATCTGTACTTGCGCGTGGGCGTCTTTTAATTGGGCGGCCAGAAAAATCGTTTAATCTGAACGGGTGTCCTGTGCGTCTCTGTATCTTTTATTGACTGGCCTGACCTCGATAAGATGCCCTCGACAATCACCGGCGAGAGCGGCGCACCGCAGGCTGTGGCGCTTGGAGCGGAGTGTGCGGCGGTGTTCGCTTTTGTGTCCTGAACTTCGTGTAGGAAGTTGTCGGAAGTTTCCTAGGACACTCATAAAGGATAAGACGGGTCAGGCATGACAATCAGTGAAACTCACCAACAGGCCATGAATAATATCTACCACCAGGTGCTGGAAAAACTGTTGGCCCATTGTTCCCACGCGCAACGCGCGGCGGTGCAGTTGCTGATTCAGCGCCTAACGGTCGCCGCCGGCGGGCAGCGCGGGTTGGCGGGGCTGCGGGTGTTTCTGGCCCATGGCGGCGGCAAGACCAGTTCCCTGGCGCTGGCATTGCTACGTGCCGCGCAACTGAGCATTGCGCGCCGCCAGGGCAGCACCTTTATGCTGCGGGTGGCCACCTGCAGGCATGCAGGCTTGGGTGCGGCGGTTTACGACAACATCCAGCGCGGTTATTCGGCGATGTTTTTGCAGGACGACCCGCGGGTCGAACTGCTGGTGGTGGACGATCATCAGGTACGGCCCTTCGATCACCTGCAGCCGATGGACGCGGCCACCGGCCAGCGCAACCGTGACGACCTGTTGATGGCCGGGCACTTGACCGCCGGCGATGCCCGGGCCAGCTTCTGCAATGGCTGCTACCTGCGCCTGGCGGATTTCTACCCGCGGGCGATGGCATTCCAGGGTGGCGTAAACGCCTGGGTCACCAGCGATTCGCCGCGTGAGCAGCGCCGTTACCTGGGCTGGGCCTTGCGTGCGGCGGGGCAGGCCGGGCTCGCCCAGTGTGCACGCCCGCGCAGTTTGCCCACGGTGCCCTGGCAACAGCTTGCCCGCTTGGGCGACGCCTACGACCGCGCCCTTTATGGCGCGGCGCCATTGGCACCGCGCCCGGCAATGCCTAAGTTGGCGAAGGCGCCGGTGACCGTCGCGGTGCATGACCTGGTGGGTGATCAACTGGAGGACGGCTGGCGCCTGTTGGTGAGCTTCCTGGGCTTTCGATTCAGTGAACTGGCTTTCGGTTTCAGCGAGACCGACTGCGCCAACCCCTTGCTGATGGCACACCTGCGTGGCTTGCGGGCGCAGTACCTGGAGCAGCGCCCCTATGCCGAGGGCGTGGCGCAGTACCTGGAATTGGCGACCACCCTGATGCGCCGCAAGCACATCCCCGCGCACTTGATCGAGTTGGCCCTGGGCGCCTACGACACCCGCGCCAAGCTGTCGCAGCGCCGCGCGCTGGCGCAGCAACACGGCCGGGATGGCTTCGGCCTGGATGACACGCAATGGGTGTGCCTGCTGTTTTCACCGTTCACCGCGCAGGGCGCGGCGCTGGCAGCCTTTGTGCAGCGCTGCCATCCGCGCTTGCAAGACGCCCTGCCGTATTTCCACGACGCGCTGCGCGGCCGGCCAGTGGCCGGGAAGTGGGTGCGTTGGCTGGTCAACACCAGCGGGTTGCCCATGGGCCTGCTGCAACGCCTGTACCGTCAGCCGCGGGTCGATTTTGCCGACCCTCGCAGCCTGATCGCCCGGGTGCGGGCCAGTGACCCGGACAAGGTTTGGGTCACGCAGGGTGATGCGCCGCGCGTATTGATGACGGGGCGTTGATGGACCGCCGACCTGCCCGCGGTTACGCCTACCAGGCGGTGTACCGCTATCTGTTGTCGCTGATCGACGCGGTGGAGCCGGGCGCCACCCTCAAGCTGCCGTCGCTGCGCGCCTTGGCCCGCGACCTCGAAGTCTCCATCATCACGGTGCAGTCAGCCTACGGCTTGCTGGAGAACGAAGGGCGGGTGTTCTGCGTGGCCAAGTCGGGCTATTTCACCCGTGCGCAATCCAGCCAGCCGTGTTCCAGCGAGAAGGGCGACTTGTACCAGCGGGTGGCCTTCAACGCGATCCGCGCCGACCTGCGCATGCTCGGTCGGGGCCAACCGTTCGCGACCTTGAGCCAGGCGTTGTTGCGCCAGGAATTGCAACTGTGGCGCCAGTACCCGCGCGTGCCGGAGGCGCCTGCCCAGCCCTGTGGCGAGCTTGAGTTGCGGCGCCTGTTGGCGGCGCGCTACACCCGGTCCACCGAGCAGTGCTGGAGCGCCGAACAGGTGTATATCGCGGTCGATCGGCGGGCCCTGCTGGAGCTGTTGATCGAGGCCACGGGCCTGGGTGGCGGCAGCGTGCTGGTCACCTCGCCGGCCTGCCCACAGGCCCTGCAGGTACTGCAGCACGCCGGGCTGCGCCTGGTCGAGTTGCCCCTGTGTGCCGTGGGGCGCGTGGACCAGGACCGGCTGGCGCAGATCCTGGCGCAGGGCGAGGTGCGCATGATGATGGTCGATTCGGCGTTCAACGTGCCCCAGGGCACCTTGATGCCGGACCTGGACAAGCATTGCATCGTCAGTCTGTTGGACAGCCACGGGGTGTGGTTGCTGGAAAACGACAGCCACGGCGAGTTGTGCTTCCAGGCCTGCACGCGGTTTCGTGACCTGGCCAACCCGGATCGGCTGCTGGTGCTGTCCTCGTTCGAGCACACCCTGGGCGGCGATGCGCCCTTTGCGTACCTGCTGTCGCGGCATTTTGGCGCGGACTTGCGTGCCGCCTTCGTACGGCGCGGGTTCCAGGTGCCGCTGCTGCGCCAGCGGGCGATTGCGCGGCTGTATGCCGCAGGCGTGGTGGACGAGCACCTGATGCGTTTGCGCGCCTCGCTCAGCCTGCGTCTTGAGCAACTGAGCGCACGGGTCAAGCGGCTGTTGGGCGAGCAGGTCTGGGTCGACCGGCCTGCCGGTGGCGCCGCCCTGTGGCTCAGGGCACGGCAACCGACCGACATGGGCCGGGTGTTCGAGCGCTTGCTGGCCCAGCGCATTGTCATCGAGCCGGGCGAAATGTTCAGCGTGGGCGGCTTGCATCGCCACTGCCTGCAACTGCGTTGTGGCGGCCAGGATGACCCACCGCCCGACGCGGTGCTGTTGGCCTTGGGCAAGGCCTTGAGCCAGGCTGCCCGGCCGCTCAAGGCCGAGCCGTGACGATCAAGGTGCCGACCATCTGCGGGTGCAACGTGCAAAAATACTCATAGCGCCCCGGTGTGTCGAAGGTGTGGGTGAAACGGTCCTGGGTGTCCAGGGCGGCCGAACGGAAGTGCTTGTTGGTGTCCACCAGCGTATGGGGGATCTGGTCATCGTTGACCCACGTCACCTGGGTGCCGGCGCTGATGGTCAACTGCGCCGGGCTGAACATGAAGTCGCGGATATCGACCTGCACCGCGTCGGCGGCGCTGGCGCCATGGGCCATCGTCAAGCCGGCCAGCAAGGCCCATGCCTGGCCGTTCATGCGTTCACCGGGTCGGCCAGGGTGGTGTTGATCAGCGCCAGTGGGTGGTTGCCCTGGGTCGCCCTGACGTCGGTGATGCCCAGGTAGTTGCGCAACTGGTCGGCCGGCACGCTCAACGGGCCCGGCGCGGCGGCGGCCCCGGGCGCCGGTTGCGGGTAGGCGGTACCCCGGGCGGTGTGGAAGGTGATGTTGCCTTCCACTTTCTGGATCACCTGGTGAATGTGCCCGTTGAGCACGGTCACCGAACCGTAGTCGCGTAGCAGCGCCAGTGCCTGGTCGCCGTCCTCGGTACCCCAGCCCCAGGGTTGGTAGATCGTCCAGAGCGGGATATGCGCAAACACCACCACCGGGGTGCTGCGCGACACCGCGCGCAGGTCGTCGGCCAGCCATTTGAGCTGGTCGCTGCCCAGGCTGGCTTCATGGCCGGCCTGGAAGTTGAACACATTGACCAGCGCCACGAAGTGCACCCCATGGTCATCGAAGCTGTACCAGCCATTGCCCTGGGTGCCCTTGCCATAGCGTTGCAAATACAACTGGCCGCCGCCGGCATCCAGGGTATCGTGTTCGCCGGGTACGTAGTGCACGCGGGCGGGCAGGCCCTTGAGCGTCTGCTCGGCCAGGTCGAACTCGTCGGCCCGGGACAGGTGGCTGATGTCACCGGTATGCAGGATCAACGCCGGTGGGCGGGGCAGGGCGATGACCTTGTCGATGGCCAGTTGCAGGGTCTTGAGGGGTTCTGGGTTGGCCTCCTTGTTGAAGCCGATGTGCGAGTCGCTGATTTGCACGAAATGAAAGTCACTGGCCAGCGCGGTAGGGTCCGACAGGCTACCGTTGTCATCCAGGGCGAACGCTTTGGGTACCCCGCCGGCCAGGGCCCAGATCACCCCCGCGCCGGCCCAGGCCGAACATTTGAGCAGGGTTCTGCGGGTGGGGTCTTGCAGGCTGTCGTGGCGGCGCGTGTTCATGGCGGTTCCTCATGGCTGGCGGTTGCCGGGGTGCGGCTGAATAAACTGCCCGGCGCGCGGTTTTATTCCCCCAGTGCTGGAATAAAAGTCGGCCGATGGCAGTTATTCAGGTGTCAGAAGGGCGAGGGCCGCGATGAATCGATTCGAGGCGCTGTTTGCACCGCACATGAACGCCGCCTATAACCTGGCACGGTGGCTGACGGGCAACGACAGCGCGGCCCACGACGTGGTGCAGGAAAGCGCCTACCGCGCCTGCAAATACCTGGACCGCTTTGACGGCAGCAACCCGCGTGCCTGGTTTTTGGCCATCGTGCGCAACGAAAGCCACACCTGGTTGAAGGCGGCCATGGCCTGGCGCTGGATGCCCCTGGACGAGCAAGAGGTTGCCGACCACGGCGAGTCCCCGGAAGGCCTGGCCATCGACGCCGAGGATTGCGCCCATGTGCAAGCGGCCTTGCAGGCGCTGGCCCCCGGTTTTCGCGAGGTGATCGTGTTGAAAGACCTGCAGGGCTTGAGCTACCAGGACATCGCCCGGGTGATCGATGTGCCGTTGGGCACGGTCATGTCGCGCTTGTCGCGGGCACGTGGGCAATTGCGCGAACAATTGCTGAGGCGGCGCGGCCATGCATGAACTGGACTGCAAACAGTGCCGGGCGCTGCTCGATGGCTACCTGGACCAAGCGTTGAGCGCCAGCCAAGTGGCCGAGGTCGATGGCCACCTGCTGTATTGCGCCGAGTGCGCGCAGCACCTTCAGGCCGCGCGCAGCCTGATTGCCGCCGTAAAAGCCCATGCCCCTTACTATCCGGCACCTGCCGACCTGCAGGGCCTGCTCGCCCGGCAAACACCTGCCGCGTGGCGCCGTTGGTGGGCGCCTGCCGCCAGCGGGGTGGCCTTGGCCGTGGCGCTTGTGCTGTTTATCGCCACGCCCGTGGCGCCGCCGGCGTGGCAGGAGGAAGCGGTGTCCAGCCACGTACGTTCGTTGATGGCCGAGCATTTGAACGACGTGGCCTCTGCCGATCGCCATACGGTCAAGCCCTGGTTCACCGGCAAACTGGACTTCGCCCCACCGGTGCATGACTTCAGCGACCAGGGCTTCGTGTTGCTGGGCGGTCGGTTGGACTACCTGCGCCAGCGCAGCGCGGCGGCGTTGACCTACCGGCATGACCGCCACGTGATCAACCTGTTCATTCAGCCCACCGATGAACCGGACAGCCCGCCGCAGGCCTTCAGCGTGCGCGGGTTCAACGTGTTGGCGTGGCAGCATCAGCACCTGCGCTTTGTCGCGGTATCGGATGTGGACGCGGGCCAATTGCAGGCGCTGGGGCTGCTGGTGCAGGCGACACCCTGATCACGCAGGTGCCTTCTATCCATAAGCAGTTGCCTTGGGTGCCGGTCTGTATGTATAAACAGTGTTTGTTCGCGCTTGGCTCCCGGCACCGTGACTGTTTCCCCTTTGGATGATCCGTTCTATTACCTGGTCAACTTCCAGCGCGTGCTCGACTGGCTGAGCCTGCGCTACAGCGATGTGCTGGACGCCGAGGAGCAGCGTTTCATCGCCCGTTTCGCCCAGGTGCCACGGCCCGCCCAGGCGTTGCTGGTGCGCTTGGTGATGCGCAAGGGGCCGTTGTTCCGCGCCAGCAAGCTGGTCTATGACGAAATCGGCGCCACGGCGCTTGCGGTGCAGCCGCTGCTTGATGAAGGCTGGGTGAACGCGCAGGCGCCGCTGGCCTTGGCCGAGCTGTTCGAGGTGCTGCAAAAGCCCGAAATCATCACCACGTTCAAACCCTGGATCCGCCGCGCATCGGCGCGCAAGGACGAGCTGCTGGCGCAAATCGCCGAGCACGCGCCCCCGGCCCAGGCGTTTGGCTTGTGGTGCCCGCACCTTGACGACCAGGTGTACGCCTTGCCCGTGCGGCCCCTGTGCGAGCGCTTGCGCCTGCTGTTTTTTGGCAACCTGCACCAGGGCTGGACCGACTTCGTGTTGGCGGACCTGGGCATCTTTCGTTATGAAACGGTGGACATGCCGCTGGCGTCCCGCGGCTTGCAAAACCGCGCCGATGTGGAGCTGGGCCTGCAGTTGCACCATTGCCGCGAAGCCCTGGAAGCAGGCGCTGAGTTGATGCCCTTGCTGGCCCAACTGCGCGGCCTGGCCAGCGATAACCCGTGGTTGCGCAGCCGTCGCGACAAGCTGCTGTTTAGCCTGGCCTACCAATGCGAACGCCAAGGCCTGCTGCTAGAGGCGTTGGCGATTTATTCCGAATGCGCCTACCCCGGCAGCCGGGCCCGGCAGATCCGCGTGCTGGAGCGCCTGGAGCGCTTCGAGCAGGCCCACGCGCTGGCGCTGTTGGCCGAACAGGCCCCCGAAAGCGCGGCGGAAGCCCAGCACTTACCCCGGGTGATACCGCGCTTGCGTCGGCAACTGGGGCTGCCGGCGACTGCTCGGTCTAAAAAGCCGGTGGTGCTCTCGTTGCATGTGGAGCTGGCGCCGGGCGAGGTGCCCATGGGCGTCGAGTTCGCCGTGCAGGCCCACCTGCACGAACACGACGGGCCGGTGTACTACGTCGAAAACAGCCTGCTCAACTCGTTGTTCGGCCTGCTCTGCTGGCCGGCGATCTTCGCGGCCCTGCCGGGGGCGTTCTTCCACCCGTTCCAAAGCGGCCCGGCCGACCTCATGCAGCCGGACTTCCACACCCGCCGCGCCGATTTGTTCGGCCAATGCCTGGCAGAGTTGAGCGATGAGCGCTACAAGGCGACCATCCGCACCCGCTACCACAGCAAATTCGGCGTGCAGTCGCCTTTCGTGTTCTGGGGCGCGCTGAGCGAGGAATTGCTGGCGGTGGCGCTCGACTGCCTGCCCGCCGAGCACCTGCGCCGCTGCTTCGAGCGCCTGCTGGAAGACGTCAAGGCCAACCGCAGTGGTATGCCTGACCTGATCCAGTTCTGGCCGCAGGAAAAACGTTACCGCATGATCGAGGTCAAGGGCCCGGGCGATCGCCTGCAGGACAACCAATTGCGCTGGCTGGATTTTTGCGCGCAGCACCAGATGCCGGTCCAGGTGTGCTACGTGCAATGGGCAGCGAGCGCCCCGTGAGTTACCAGATCGCGGTGCGCGCGCTGTGCGAGTTCACCGCCAAGGTCGGTGACCTGGACCTGCGCTTCACGCCGTCACCCAGCGCCCAGGAAGGCATCGCCGGGCACCGCCGGGTGACCAGTGGGCGCGGCGCCGGATACCGCAGTGAAGTGGCCTTGAGCGGTGAGTACCTGGAGCTGGCGGTGCGCGGCCGGGCCGACGGCTACGACCCGTTGCGCAACCGCCTGGAAGAGATCAAGACCTACCGTGGCGAGCTGGCCCGCCAGCCGGCCAACCATCGGCAACTGCACTGGGCCCAGGCACGGGTGTACGGCTGGTTGCTCTGCCAGCAGGAGGCCCTGGCCGACGTCAACCTGGCGCTGGTGTACCTGGACGTCGACAGCGACCGCCAGACCTTGATCGAAGAACACTGGACGGCAGCCGACCTGCAGGTATTTTTCTACGGCCAGTGCCGCTTGTTTTTGGACTGGGCGCGCAGCGAAATGGCCCGTACGGCCTTGCGCGACAGTGGCCTGGGCAGCTTGAAGTTTCCGTTCGAGGGTTTTCGTAGCGGCCAGCGTGAGTTGGCCGAAACCGTGTACAAGGCAGTCAGCACCGGGCGTTGCCTGATGGCCCAGGCCACCACCGGCATCGGCAAGACACTGGGTACGCTGTTCCCGCTGCTCAAGGCGCTGGTGCCGCAGCAACTGGACAAAATCTACTTCCTGACCGCCAAGACCCCGGGCCGCCAACTGGCCCTGGACGCCTTGCAGCACGTGCAGCGCAGTGCGCCCGACCTCAAGTTGCGCAGCCTGGAACTGGTGGCCCGGGACAAGGCCTGCGAACACCCAGACAAGGCCTGCCATGGTGAGAGCTGCCCGTTGGCCCGGGGCTTTTACGATCGTCTGCCGGCCGCCCGGGCTGCAGCCGCGCAGGTCGCCGTGCTGCACCAGCAGGCCCTGCGCGAGGTCGCCCTGGCCCATGATGTGTGCCCGTACTACCTGAGCCAGGAAATGGCCCGCTGGGTGGACGTGGTGATCGGCGACTACAACTATTATTTCGACCTCAGTGCCTTGCTGATGGGCTTGGCCCAGGCCAACCAGTGGCGCCTGGCCTTGCTGGTGGACGAGGCGCACAACCTGGTGGAACGCACCCGCCAGATGTACAGCGCAAGCCTGGACCAGCAACGCCTGCACGCCTTGCGCCGCAACCCGCCGGCCAGCCTGAAGCCGGCCTTGCAGCGCCTGAACCGCGAATGGAACGCGCTGTACAAGGACCAGGTGGCGGCGTACCAGGCCTACGACAGCCCCACCGACAAATTTACCCTGTGCCTGATGCGCTGCGTGTCACTGATCGGCGACCTGATGAACGAGCAGCCCGAGGGCCTTGACCGCGAACTGCTGGACTTCTATTTCGACGCACTGCACTTTGGCCGCGTGGCCGAGCTGTTTGGCGAGCACTACGTGTTCGACATCCAGCTTCGCGAGGGCCGCGGGGCGCGCAAAAGCGCATTGTTGTGCCTGCGCAACGTGGTGCCGGCCTCGTTGAGTGGGCCGCGGATTGCGGCCGCGCGCAGCAGCGTGTTGTTTTCCGCCACCCTGAGCCCACGGCACTATTTCGCCGACCTGTTGGGCATGCCCGCCAATACCGCGTGGGTCGACGTGCAGTCGCCGTTCAGTGCCGAGCAACTGGAGGTGCGCATCGAGCAGCGCATTTCCACGCGTTACCAGCATCGGGGCGCCTCCCTTGAGCCAATTGCCGCGTTGATTGCACGGCAGTTCAACCAGCGGCCGGGCAACTACCTGGCGTTTTTCAGCAGTTTCGACTACTTGCAACAGGTGGTCGAAGTGATGCAACAGCGCTACCCCGAGGTACCGCTGTGGGTGCAATCGCGCGGCATGGACGAGAGCCGGCGGCGTGACTTTCTCATGCAATTCACCGAGCACAGCCAGGGGGTGGGCTTCGCGGTGTTGGGCGGGGCGTTTGGCGAAGGCATCGACTTGCCGGGTGCGCGGTTGATCGGCGCATTTATCGCGACCCTGGGCCTGGCCCAGTTGAACCCGGTGAACGAGCAACTCAAGCAGCGCATGGGTGAAATATTTGGCGCCGGCTACGATTACACCTACCTGTACCCCGGCTTGCAGAAAGTGGTGCAGGCAGCAGGAAGGGTGATCCGCAGCGTCGACGATCGCGGCGTGGTGGTGCTGATCGATGATCGGTTTGGCGAGAGCCGGGTGCAGCAGCTTTTTCCCAAGTGGTGGCGCTGGTAAGGGCTGTGATGTTATGTCAGGTACAAATCACGTTAATTTGACTGGCGAGGGATACAACCCCTGCCGCGCCGGTCCAACACTCAGTAAACTGCTCGGCAGTGTTCCAACCCCCATTTTCGAGGTAATGCATGAAGCTCAGTCCCTTGGCAGGTAAACCGGCTCCGGCCAGCGTGCTGGTCGATATCCCTCGACTGGTCAGCGAGTACTACACCCGCCAGCCCGACGCCGCCATCGCCACCCAACGCGTGGCCTTCGGCACGTCGGGGCACCGGGGCAGCTCGTTCGACGCAAGCTTCAACGAATGGCACGTCCTGGCCATCAGCCAGGCCATCGTGTTGTACCGCGCTGCCCAAGGCATCGACGGCCCGCTGTTCGTCGGCATCGACACCCACGCGCTGTCCACCCCGGCCGGCGTCAGCGCCCTGGAAGTGTTCGCCGCCAATGGCGTGAACGTGATGATCGCCGAAAATGACGAGTACACGCCCACCCCGGCAGTGTCCCACGCCATCTTGTGCTACAACCGCGGGCGCACCTCGGGCCTGGCCGACGGCGTGGTGATTACGCCCTCGCACAACCCGCCGCAAAGCGGTGGCTTCAAATACAACCCGCCCAACGGTGGCCCGGCCGACAGCCACGTGACCAAGTGGATCGAGGCCAAGGCCAACGAACTGCTGGGCGAGCGCCTCAAGGGCGTCAAGCGCATCAGCTACGAGCAGGCGCTCAAGGCACCCACCACGCACCGCCATGACTACCTGAACACCTACGTGGCCGACCTGGGCAACGTGATCGACCTTGTGGCCATCCGTGATTCGGGCCTGCGCCTGGGCGTCGACCCGCTGGGCGGTGCAGGGGTCAACTACTGGTCGGCCATCGCCGAGCACTACAAGCTGAACCTGGACGTGGTCAACACCAGTGTCGACCCGACCTTCCGCTTCATGTGCGTGGACTGGGACGGGCAGATCCGCATGGACCCGTCCTCGCCGTATGCCATGCAAGGCCTGATCGGCCTCAAGGACCGCTTTGACGTGGCTTTCGCCTGCGACCCGGACCACGATCGCCACGGCATCGTCACCCCCACCGGCGGCCTGTTGGCGCCGAACAACTACCTGGCGGTGGCCATCGACTACCTGTTCCAGAACCGCCCGCAGTGGCGTGCCGATGCCGCGGTCGGCAAGACCGTGGTCAGCAGCGGCCTGATCGACCGCGTCACCGCGCGCCTGGGCCGGCGCCTGTATGAGGTGCCGGTGGGCTTCAAGTACTTCGCCGACGGCCTGTTCGATGGCTCGCTGGGCTTTGGCGGCGAAGAGAGCGCCGGGGCCTCGTTCCTGCGGCGCGATGGCAGTGTCTGGGCCACCGATAAAGACGGCTTGATCCCGTCCTTGCTGGCGGCGGAAATCACCGCGCGCACTGGCCGTGATCCGAGCCAGGCCTACAACGAACTCACGGCGGCCCTGGGCGAACCCTTCGCCACCCGCGTCGAGGCAAAGGCCAACCCGCAGCAGAAGGCCGCGCTGGGCAAGCTGTCGCCCCAACAGGTCACCTCCACTGAGCTTGCCGGTGAGAAAATCGAACAGATCCTCAGCCATGCGCCGGGCAACGACCAGGCGATCGGCGGGCTCAAGGTGATGACGGCCAATGGCTGGTTTGCCGCGCGGCCGTCGGGCACCGAAGACATCTACAAGATCTACGCCGAAAGCTTCATTGACGAAGGGCACTTGCAGCGCCTGGTGGCGGAGGCGCAAGTGCTGGTCGACGCCGCCATTTCGTAAGCGGCCCGCCAGCTCGCGGCGCCACCAGTGGGCGCCGTTGGCGTTGCTTCAATCAGACTTGAACAACGCCAGCATCACCCCTCGCAACCAGCGGTTGCCACTGTCCAGGTGGTAACGCGCATGCCAGTGCTGCTTCACCGAAAATCCCTCGATGGCCACCGGGCAGTCATGCACGGCCAGGTGGTGCATGGCCGCCAGGGTTTCGCCGATGTGGCGGGGCAGGGTGGCGATCAGGTCGGTGGTGCCGATGATCGCCCCCAGGCCCAGGAAGCCGGGTAACTCAAGGATGATCCGTCGCTCCACGGCCATGCGCGCCAAGCCCGCTTCCAAAAGCTTCTGGCCGGTGCCGGCGCTGACCAGCACATGCCCTTCGGCGCAGTAGGTCTGAACGCTCAGCGCCGCGCCGATGCGCGGGTGGGTGGCGCTGCTCAGGCACACCCAGTCCTGCGGGAACAGCACCTGCTGGTACATCCCGGCGCCCAGCCAGGGCACGAACCCCACGGCCAGGTCCGCTTCGCCGGATTCCAGCGCCCGTTCGCTATTGCCGTCGATGCGTGCAGCCTCCAGGCGGATGCCGGGGGCCTGCTTGCGTAAATGCTCGAGCAACTGCGGCAGCAGGGTGATGTGGCTGGCGTCACTGACGCACAGGCGAAAGCGTCGCTGCGCCGTGGCCGGCACAAAGTCACTCTCCCAGGCCGTGAGCCGGCGCAACGACTCCAGCACTTCCCGACACGGGCCGATCAAGGCATCGGCCTGTGGCGTGGGCGCCATGCCGGTGGGCGTGCGCACGAACAGCGGGTCATGCAGTTGCTCGCGCAGGCGGCCCAGCCAAATGCTGATGGTCGGCTGGCTCTGGCCAAGCTGCTCGGCGGCGCGGGTCACGCTGCGGGTGTTGTAGAGCACGTCGAACAGCTGCAGCAATTTCGGTTCGGGCAGGTGGGTCGCATTTAGCATTATTGTAAATTTCAATGGGCTTATTGAGTTCATTGTATAGCTCAACAACGTCCAGATACTTAAGGTGGCAAAAAAAACAGGAGGCCGTTTCGTGAAAATCTGCATTCTTGGCGCTGGTGCACTGGGGTGCGCCATCGGCGCCACACTCAGCGAGGCAGGGCACGACACCTGGCTGTTGAACCGCAACGCCACACACGTCGAGGCGATCAATCGCGACGGGCTCAAGGTGCACGACGAGCGCGGTGAGCGCGCCGTGAAGGTCAAGGCCAGTACCACGGCGGATGAGGTCGGCGCGGTCGACCTGGTGGTCGTGCTGGTCAAGTCCTTCCACACCGCCCAAGCCATGGCCGGCGCGATGGCCCTGGTGGGCCCGCAGACCCTGGTGCTGTCCCTGCAGAACGGCCTGGGCCACGAAGACATCCTGGCTGACGCCGTGGGCCGTTCGCGGGTGTTGGCCGGCAAGACCTATGTGGGCGGCGTGTTGCTGGAACCGGGCAGCATCCGCGCCGGGGTCGCCGGCAAGCACACTTACATCGGCGAGCTGGACGGCATGCTCAGCCCCCGCGTGCAAGAGATTGCCGACGCCTTCAACGGCGCCGGGCTGGCCACCACGGTCAGCGACAACATCCTGGGCACCATGTGGGACAAGTTGCTGATCAATGTCGCCACCGGGGCGCTCACCGGCATCACCATGCTCACCTATGGCCAGTTGTACAGCGAGCCGCTGCTCAAGGCCACGGCGCTGGCCGCCGTGGCCGAAGCCATCGCCGTGGCTATCGCGGCCGGGGTGCAACTGAGCCTGACCAACCCGGGCGCGGCCTGGAACATGGCCAGCGAGGGCCTGCCGGCCTCGTTCAAGACCTCCATGCTGCAAAGCCTGGAAAAAGGCTCGATCACCGAAATTGATTTCATCAACGGCTCCGTCGTGCGCTGGGGCCAGCGCCACGGCGTGCCCACCCCGGTCAATGCAACGCTGGTGGCCTGCATGAAAGGCATCGAGCGGGCCATGGCCGACCACCAACAAGAGGAAGCCAAATCGTGAGCATCCCCAAAGCCTACGTGGAACACGTCGCCGTCTGGGTCAAAGACATCCATTGGCACATCCGCTTTTTCCACGATGTGTTCGGCATGACCCTGCGCGAAGTGCAGGGCACCGTCGAGCAGCCCATCCAGTACTGGACCCTGGGCGGCATGCAGTTCATCAGCGCACCTGAGTTTGCCGGGCCGGAAGGGCGCCTGGGGCACTTGGGGGTGATGTGCGAAGACATGGAATACGCCTTGAGCGCGGCCTGGAAATTCGACGTGACTGAAATGCCCCAAGGCCGCAACTGGCTGCGTTTGCCCGATGGGCTGGCAGTGGAATTCATTCAAGCCTCGCCCGTGGCCTGCGTTGCCCAGGCCCTGGCCATCAACCCGCGTTCGTGAGCTGCCAACCATGACCATCATTGAGAAATACTGGGACGATGCCCGCGAAGGCGATGAGTGCATCAGCCCCGCGTACACCGTCACCAAGGCGCGCATCCTGGCCTACGCCGACCTGACCGGCGACCACACCCCGGTGCACGTCGACGAAGCCTATGCCAACGCCAGCCACTTTGGCTGCCTGGTGGCCCACGGGCTGTTCGGCCAGAGCATCGCCGACGGCTTGAAGACCCAAAGCGACTATCGCTTTTTGCCGGGCATGTCGCTGGGCTGGACCTGGGACTTTTTGCTACCGATCAAGGTGGATGACGTGCTGCACGTGAAGTTTCGCGTGGGCAGCATGCGCGCCAGCAACAGCAAGCCTGACTGGGGCATCGTCGTGCTGCCCTCCGAATTGATCAACCAGAAAGGCGAGGTCGTGCAACGCGGCGAACACCGTCTGATGGTCCCACGCAGACCACAACCATGAGCCAGCCATTGCCCCTCAAGGGGTTGCGCGTGATCGACTACAGCCACTTCCTGGCCGGGCCCTACGTGGGCCGCTGCCTGGCAGCCCTGGGCGCCGAAGTGATCAAGGTTGAACGCCCAGGCACCGGCGACGCCGGTCGCCAGCACGCCTTTACCCTGGATGACCACCAAAGTGGTTACTTCCTGCAGCTGAACATGGGCAAGCAGGGCGTCAGCGTCAACATGAAAGACCCGCGTGGCAAAGCGTTCATGCAGAAGCTGTGTGACTCGGCCGATGTGTTCATCGAAAACTACCGGCCTGGCGCCCTGGAAAAACTCGGCCTGGGCTACGCCGAGCTGTCGGCGCGCAACCCCAAGCTGGTCTATTGCTCGATCTCGGCCTACGGCCACACCGGCCCGGATGCCCACCGCGCCGGGTTCGGCCTGATCGCCGAGGCCAAGAGCGGCATCATGCAGATGGTCGGGACCCCGGGGGAGGCGCCGCCGCTGTTGCGTATTTCCCTGGGCGACATGTACACCGGCATCCACGCCGTGGCGGCGATCAACGCGGCCCTGCTGGGCCGGGTCAACAGTGGCCGCGGCCAGCACATCGACATGTCGCTGTACGACACCCTGTTTTCGATGCACGAGTACGCCGTGCAGTGCTACACCCTGTCGGGTGGCACCGTGGTGCCGGAGCAGACCGGCCATGACATGCCCACCTCGACGCTGTACGGGGTGTTCCGCGCCGCTGATGGGGACCTGGTGATTGCCGCCCAGGTCGACGATGCCTGGAAGCGTTTTGCGGTGATGCTGGAAGCCAACGGGGCGCCGCCAGGCTTTGGCTCGGATGCGCGATTCCATAGCCTGAACGGGCGCAACAGTCATCGGCTGGAAATCCTTGAAGTGGTCAAGCGCTGGGTCGCGGCCAACCCGGTGGCGCGCATCCTGTCGCTGCTCGATGAGATCGACGTGCCCAGCGCCAAGGTCCAGCGCATCGACGAAGTGCTGGGCGACCCGCAGATCAAGGCCCGCGGCATGGTGGTGGAACAGGAGCACCCACGCTACGGCACCTTGCGCATGCCCAACCTGCCATTTCGTTTTTCCGACTGCGACACCACTATCCACCAAGTGGCGCCGGACCTGGGTGAGCACAACGCCCAAGTGGCTGCTGCGCTGGGCTTCAGCGCCGAGGAAATCGCCCAGATGCAGGCCGATGGCGTGCTGTTCACCCAGGAGGCTGCACAATGACAGACCGTTATGCAGTGATCGGCCGGCCGATCAACCACACCAAGTCGCCGCTGATTCATGGCCTGTTTGCTGAGGTGACTGATCAGGACCTCGCCTACAGCGCCATTGAAGGCTCGCTGGACGATTTTGCCGGCGACGTACGCAGGTTTCGCGACAGCGGCGCGCGTGGCATGAACATCACCGCGCCGTTCAAGTTGCAAGCGTTCGAGCTGGCTGAAGCGCGCAGTGAGCGGGCTACCCTGGCCAAGGCGAGCAATGCGCTGAAGTTCGAGAACGGCAAGATCTACGCCGAGAACTTCGACGGCATCGGCCTGCTACGCGACATCGAGCACAACCTCAAGCAGCCCCTGGCCGGGCGCCGGGTGCTGGTACTCGGCGCGGGCGGGGCGGTGCGCGGGGCTGCCTTGCCGTTCTTGCAGGCAGCGCCGTCGCGGCTGGTGATCGTCAACCGTGACGTGGGCAAAGCCCAAACCCTGGTCGCTGAATTGAACAACCCGCTGCTCGAGGTGTGCAGCTATGAGGCGTTGGCGGGGCAGGTGTTCGATGTGGTGATCAACGCCACGTCGGCGAGCCTGACCGGGGAGCTGCCGCCGATCGATGCGGCGCTGTTTGGCCAGGTGCAGTTGGCCTATGAACTGGCCTATGGCAAGGGCCTTACACCGTTCTTGCGCCTGGCGCAAAGCGCCGGCGTGCCGCTGCTGGCCGATGGCGTCGGCATGCTGGTGGAGCAAGCGGCCGAAGCCTTCGCTTGGTGGCGCGGCGTGCGCCCCGAAACCCGCCCGGTCATCGACCGCCTGACCATCCCGTTGGTGTAACGCTGATGAAGATCCTGATGCTGCACGGTATCAACCACAACATGTTCGGCAAGCGCGACCCGGCGCAATACGGCACCACTACCCTGGCCGAGATCGACGCGAGCCTGCGCACCCTGGGCGAGGAATTGGGGGCGAGCATCGACAGCTTCCAAACCAACTGCGAAGGGGCGATGTGCGAGCGCATCCACCAGGGCTTTTTCGACGAGGTGGACGCGGTACTGATCAACGCCGGTGCCTGGACGCACTACAGCTACGGCATTCGTGATGCCTTGGCGATCCTTACGGTGCCGGTGGTGGAGATCCACATGTCGAACATTCATGCCCGCGAAGCGTTTCGGCACCATTCGGTGTTTGGCGAAATCGTCAGCGGGCAGATTTGCGGGTTTGGCGCCGACAGCTATCTGTTGGGCTTGAGGGCGGCGGTGAGCGCCGCAAAACGCTCCGCCTGATGCTGCGTAGGAGCGGATTCATCCGCGAAGGCCGCTCTCACGGTATGCCTGGCACAACGCGGCGGTCTTTTCGCGGATAAATCCGCTCCTACAAGCGCACCTCACCCCCGTAGGAGCGGATTCATCCGCGAAGGCCGCATCACGGTATGCCTGGCACAACGCGGCGGTCTTTTCGCGGATAAATCCGCTCCTACAGGCGCACCTCACCGCCGTAGGAGCGGATTCATCCGCGAAGGCCGCTCTCACGGTATGCCTGGCATAACGCGGCGGTCTTTTCGCGGATAAATCCGTTCCTACAGGCGCACCTCACCCCTGTAGGAGCGGATTCATCCGCGAAGGCCGCTCACGGTATGCCTGGCACAACGCAGCGGTCTTTTCGCGGATAAATCCGCTCCTACAGGCGCACCTCACCCCTGTAGGAGCGGATTCATCCGCGAAGGCCGCGCCACGAATATCAGCCCGTAACATCGGTCACTGAAATCTTCCTGTCCTTGCGGCCACTGATCCACTCATCCACCTGGCCTGCAAATTCGGCTGGTGCCTTGCGGCCCAGCTTGCGGGCCAGGTCCAGGATGGTCTGCTGGGCCAGGGCCTCTTCCATGCGCTTTTGCGCGGTTTGCATGGCGCCATGCACCGCGCAGCCGCCGTCCAGCGCCCAGGCGGGCGGGGCGCCTTCGAACAACGCGCAACGGCCACGAATTTCCCGGCAATCAAAGATCAGCTTCTGCCCGTCGATGGCATTGACGATGTCCAGGATGCTGATTTCATCGGCCGGCCGGGCCAGCCTGAAACCGCCTTTGACGCCTTCAGTCGCCGCTACCAGTTTGGCCTTGGCCAGCTTGGTGAAAATCTTCGCCAGGTAATCCTGCGGCACGCCTTGCAGTTCGGCCAGGTCGCGCACGCTGGCTTCACGGCTCTCGCCACCGCTGCCGACCAAAAACAACAGGCAATGAATGCCGTACTCAACGCCCGCGCTGTAAAGAGACATTTTAATCTCCGACTAATCAAGTCGCCATTCTAGCAACAGCCCTGCGCGCTGGCAACGAACCACCGGTCACCTCGATTTCAACCTAACCGCGCCATGATCATTGGGGTAGAGCATTTACACAAGCGGATCTGAGGGTGTGGCAGTCGCGTGCTGAAAAAAACCATTGCCACGAATAACTACGACAATTATAGTCGTAGTTGCTGGGCCGGCACAGGCCATCCATTTCGGGAGTCAACAATGAAGCAGCACATCTTGGTTATCGGCGCAGGTTTTGGCGGCCTCTGGACGGCATTGAGCGCCACCCGCCTGTTCGACCTGCACGGGCACACCGACGCGACGGTGACCGTGCTGGCCCCTCAAGCCGAACTGCGGGTGCGCCCGCGTTTCTACGAACCACAGGCCCACACCCTGGCAACGCCACTGGGCGAGTTGTTCGAGGCGGTCGGGGTTAACTTCATCAAGGGCGCGGCGCACACCGTGGACGTTGCGCACAAGCAGGTAGGCTACGTGGATGCGGCAGGCGCCGAGCAGGTTTGCGCGTACGACAAACTGGTATTGGCCAGCGGCAGTGGCCTGGCCTTGCCCAACACCCCGGGGGTGGCCGAGCATGCCTTTGACGTCGACCAGATCGAGCAGGCCGTGCGCCTGGAAAGCCACCTCAAGGCCCTGGCCGACCAGCCCGCCAGCAAGGCGCGCAACACGGTAGTGGTGGCCGGTGGCGGCTTCACCGGGATCGAAACCGCGACCGAAATGCCGGGGCGCTTGCGCGAGATTCTTGGTGAACAGGCCGACGTCGAGGTGTTCATCGTCGACCGTGGGCAAAAGGTCGGCGCCTCCATGGGCGCCGAGATCAGCCAGTACATCGCCCACGCCAGCGAAACCTTGGGCGTGCAATGGGCGTTGGGCGCTTCGGTGGTGGCGGTGGACGCCCACGGCGTGAGCCTGAGCAACGGCCAGCGCATCGAAGCCAGCACCGTGGTCTGGACCACCGGTGTGCGCGCCAGCGCCTTGACCGAGCAGATCCCCGCCCAGCGCGACGCCTTAGGCCGCCTGCATGTGGATGAGCACCTGAAGGTCATTGGCCAGGACGACATTTTCGCCACCGGCGATGTGGCTTACGCCGCTACTGATGACCTGGGCAACCACGCGCTGATGACCTGCCAGCACGCCATCGTGCTGGGCCGCCATGCCGGCAACAACGTCGCCGCGCAACTGCTGGGCGTGCCCCCTACGGCGTACCGCCAGCCCAAATACGTGACCTGCCTGGACCTGGGCGCCTGGGGCGCGGTGTACACCGAGGGTTGGGATCGCCAGGTGAAATTGACCGGGCAGGAAGGCAAGGCGTTGAAGACCCAAATCAATACCGTGTGGATCTACCCGCCGGCGGCTAACCGCGAAGCAGCGTGGGCGGCGGCGGATCCGTTGATACCGATTGCCTAGAAGAATAGGTCGGTAGGGCGCAATGCATCGGCATAGGGCGATTGAGCATTGCGAGCGTGCTGCTTGATCACCTGCTTGAGGATGTCGATGAACGCGCTGGCCGCCTTGCTGCGGACATTGCCCCGCCGGGCGGCGATGCCGAAGATGCGCGAGGTGGAGCTTTTGAAGGCACTGAAAGGCTCGACGATCGAGGCAAAGCTGGGGGCTTTGAGCAACACCCCGGGCAGCACCGTGAGGTAGTCGGTCTGGGCCAGCAGGGGGAATAGCAAGCCGGCGGACTGGATGCTGACAATATGGCTGGGCTGCGGCGACACCCGGAAGTCGCGGTGCAGCTCCTTGATGAAATTAATGTGCCAGGCAGCGGGAAAATTGGCCAGCCACCTCATGGAGTTGAGCGTGTCGATGGACGTGGCATCACGCTGCGGGTGCCCCTTTCGCCCAACCACGTGGCTTTGGTAAGACAGCAACGGTTCGATGGAAAACTCATTCTCGCTGATAAACCGGCTGGCCTGGATAATCGCAAAATCCAGGTAACCATCGCGCAGGTGCGGCAGTGAAATACCGTGCAGGCCTTCGTAGATCTCCAACTGTACGTTGGGGTATTGCGCCTGAAACAGGCTCAGGCATTCGGGCAGGAAGGCAAAGTTGATGGTGGGCGTCAGGCCGATGCGCAGCCGCTCGACTTGCCCGCTGCGGATCAACGCCAGGTCGGCGTTGGCTTTTTCGATTTCGCTCAGTATCAGCCTGGCATGATGCAGCAGGCTTTTACCGGCATCCGTGAACCGCACGCCGGTGTGGGTGCGCTCCAGCAACTCCACCCCTTGTTGCAGTTCCAACTCTCGCAGCGTACGGGTGATGGCGGCCTGCGTGAGCCCCACCGATTTTGCCGCCGCGCGAATACTTCCTGTTTCTGCTACGGCCACAAGGGCCACGAACTGGTTGGTTTTCATGGTGCCTGATGACAAGGAAAAGTTGTCACCAAGCCTAAACGTTGTCTTTTCGCGGCGTCAAGGATGGTCAGAATGAAGCCTGACTTGATAGGGAAGGGCACCATGACCGTACTAGCGGAAATTGAACACATTCGCGATGAAATGATCGCCATCCGGCAGCACATTCACGCGCACCCTGAATTGGGCTTTGAAGAGTTCGGCACCAGCGACCTGGTGGCCAGCAAGCTTGAGGCTTGGGGCTACACGGTGCATCTGGGGCTGGGCGGCACGGGGGTGGTCGGCCAGTTGCGCCGCGGGCCAGGCCCGACCATCGGGCTGCGGGCCGACATGGATGCACTGCCCATCCACGAAGAAACCGGTTTGAACTACGCCAGCGTGAACGAAGGGAAAATGCATGCCTGCGGCCACGACGGGCATACCGCGACCTTGCTGGCGGCGGCCAAGGTACTGGCCACCAGCAGGAACTTCAGTGGTACCGTGAACCTGATTTTCCAACCCGCCGAAGAAGGCTTGGGTGGGGCGCGCAAGATGGTGGAGCAGGGCCTGTTCGAACTGTTTCCCTGCGACGCCATCTTTGCGATGCATAACATGCCGGGGCACCCGCTGGGCAAGTTCGGCTTCCTGGCGGGCCCGTTCATGGCCTCTTCCGACACCGTCACGGTGACCGTGCTGGGCAAGGGTGGCCACGGCGCGGTGCCTTACAAGGCGATCGACCCGGTACTGATTGCCTCCAGCATTGTGCTCAACTTGCAAAGCATCGTGTCGCGCAACATCGACCCGCTGGACATGGCCATCGTCAGCGTCGGCTCGCTGCAAGCGGGCAAGGCGGCCAACGTCATCCCGTCCACCGCCAAACTGGAAATCAGCGTGCGCTCGCTCAGCGCTGCCACGCGGGACTTGCTGCAGGCCCGCATCACCGCGCTGGTGAAAATGACCGCGCAAGGCTTGGGCGGTGACGCACAGGTGCATTACAACCGTCGGTACCCGGTGCTGGTCAACCATCAAAAGGAGACGGAGCTGGCCATCGCTGCGGCGTTGGACTGGGTGGGCGAGGACGGGCTGATCCAGAACATGCGCCCGCTCACCGGCAGTGAGGACTTCGCCTTCATGCTGCAACATTGTCCGGGATCGTACTTGATCGTAGGCAATGGTGATGATGAGGGCAGTGTGATGTGCCACCATCCCGAGTTCGATTTCAACGATCAATGTTTGCTGATGGGCGCTTCGTATTGGATCAAGCTGGTTGAAAAAATGCTGCCTGCCCGGCCATCGGTTCTCTCGTGAGGCTCACCCCCATGGACAACACCACACTCATGCCGCCAGCCGTGTCGGCACAGCCCAGTGCACCACTGGCCGGGCGGCGCAAGAACATTGCCGCCGTGACGATCGGCAACGGTCTGGAGTTCTACGACTTTACCGTCTACAGCTTCTTCGCCACGGTCATCGGCAAGCAGTTTTTCCCGGCCGAAGGCGCCAACCAATTGCTGTTGGCCTTTGCCACCTATGGCATTGGTTTCTTTATGCGCCCATTGGGCAGCATCCTGTTGGGGCAGTACGCCGATCGGGTCGGCCGCAAAGCCGCCATGCTGCTCACACTGTGGCTGATGGCGATTGGCGCATTGCTGTTCGTGCTGACCCCCAGCTACCAGCAGATCGGCATCGCGGCGCCCTTGTTGATTGTGTTCGCGCGGCTGCTACAAGGCTTTGCCATTGGCGGCGAGGTGGGCGCTTCCACCTCTTACCTGCTGGAAAAAGCCGGCAAGCACGAACGCGGCTACTTCACCAGCTGGCAGTTTTTCAGCCAGGGCCTGAGTGTGCTGCTGGGCGCAGTGGTCGGGCTTTCGGTCAATTACCTGCTGACCCCCGAGCAGGTTCAGAGCTGGGGCTGGAGGCTGCCGTTCGCACTGGGGTTGTTGGTGATTCCGGTAGGGGCCTACATGCGCCGACACCTGCAAGAGAGTGACCAGGTCAAGCATCAGGCCAGCCATCGCTTGAGTTGGAATCTGCATCGGCGCCCGTTGCTCGCAGGCGTGTTGATTGCGATTGGTGGTACATCGGGGTCGTACGTGATTTTGCATTACCTCTCCAATTATGCCGTGGCACAACTGCACCTGCCGTTGACGGTGGGTATCTGGACCGGCTGCGCCGCCGGTGCCGTGCAGGTTGCGCTGGCGATCAGTGCCGGCCGGGCCTGTGACCGAGTGGGTCGCAAGCGCCAGATCCTCTGGTCGCGCCTGGCATTGCTGGCGTTGATTTACCCGGCGTTCATGCTGCTCGAGCACTTCCCCGGGTTACCCATGCTGGTCGCGGTGGCCAGCACGCTGTCAGCCCTGTTGGTGTTCAACATGGTGCCCTCGCTGGCGCTGCTCGCCGAGATCTTCCCGCCTGCAGTACGGGCGACCGGCCTGTCGGTAACTTACAGCGTGAGCAGCATCATTTTCGGTGGCTTCGCGCAGTTCTTCTGCACGTTGTTGATCTCCCTCACCGGCAACCCCAGTGCGCCCGCGCTGTACTTGATGGGCTGCGGGTTGCTGTCGTTGATAGGCCTGATGCTGGTCAAAGAGCCGGTACAACGCTAAATCCCTGTGTTCTCACCCTGGACAAGAAGAATGAATAACACTGTTAAGCGGCGTGCGTCGTCGTGCCGGTCAGGTTTGCGCGTCTCACTTCTGGCCACTTCGATTTTTTGTGCGGCGGTGTCAGATGCCGCGATGGCCGATGAAAGCCAGGTTCGCCCGGTGGCCAACGAGGCGCGGGTCAATGCGTTATTGCAGAAGATGACGGCGGACGAAAAATTCAACGTCATTCGCGGCCTGACCGAGGATGACAGGACCAATCAGGGCCAGGCGGGGTACTTGCCCGGTGTCCCGCGGCTGGGGGTGGCCGCACTGCGGCTGGCCGATGGGCCGCCCGGCATCCTGACCCGCAAGGCGTCGATCATCCCGACCTCGACCATGGGGCTTGCGGCCACCTTCAGCAAACAGGACGCCTATGACAACGGCGTGCTGATCGGCACCGAGGCCAAGCGCCTGGGCATCGACATCGCGCTTGAGCCCTTCATCAACATGTTCCGCGACTCGGGCTTTCGGCGCGGCTGGAACACCTTTGGCGAAGACCCGCTGCTGACCGGCGCGATGGGGGCCGGCATCATCAAGGGCATCCAGGCCCAGGGCGTGATGGCCCAGGCCAAGCATTTCGTCGGCTATGACATGACCGGCTTCGACGTGACGATCCCCGAACAGGCGCTGCACGAGGTTTACCTGGCGCCGTTCCAGGACGCCATCGACGCCGGGGTGGCCTCGATCATGTGCGCCTACAACAAGGTCAACGGCGAGTTCGGCTGTGGCAATGCGCAGTTGTTGGAGCATGTATTGCGCGGCCAAATGGGCTTCAAGGGCTTCGTGACCTCCGACTGGGGCGGCGTGCACAGTGCCCAGTACATCAAGCGCGGCATGGACATGGAAATGCCCGGGCGGATCGATGAGCACCACCCGTTCTGGGACATCATGCGCTCCTACTACGACAACACCGCGCAGCAGCAACCGGCGTTGCATACCTCCATGGGCAGCATGAAAAAGGTCTTCGCCCGGCCCATGCCCGAGGAGTGGATGGTGGGCAAGCGCCCCGTGGTGCTGTTGGGGCAGTTTCCCAACGACGAAAAGCCCAGCAATATGTTCGAGGCCCTGCGCGACCACACCGTGGCGCAAAAGGACATCGACACCGCTGCTGGGCGCATCCTGGGGCAAATGGAGCGGTTCGGTTACCTGGATCACCCCGGGCATCAACCCCAGGCTACGCCCGTGACGCTCGCGATGATGGAGATCGCCCGGCGCACCAGCGAACACTCGGCGGTGCTGCTGAAAAACGATGACCACGTGCTGCCCCTCACGAAAAAAGACCTGGGCGCACTGGCCATGATTGGCCCCGGTGCCGTGCAACCGGTCGCCCTGGGCATCTCGGCCGAGCACGCAATCGGCATACCCGCCTTGCAGGTAGGGCCGGCGAAGGCACTCGGCACCCTTGAGCCTGATGCCGTGATCACCGTGGCGGTTGCCAATGACATGACCGGGGTGGCCATCGCTGCCGACAAGGTATCGTTCCAGGGGCAGCCGGGCTGGGTGCGCAGCGAAGCGGGGCAAACCGTGCGCGACCGCCAGTTGGCCTTTGCCGACAGCACCGGCAACGCGCTCAAGCCTGGGGCTCTGCCTGTGTGGCAAACCCATCTGAACATCGACCAGGCCGGTGATTACGACCTCAACCTGCAGATGCTCGGCGCCGGTGCGGTGTTGAAGGTGGATGGGGTGGTGGTCGGCGAGAGCAGTTCGTTGAAAAACGCATTGCACGGCGATGTGGTGCACCCGGGGCAAGACGCCTTGATGCCCACCACCGACGGCCTGAACAACGTGCGGCGCAGGGTGACCCTGAGCCAGGGCGAGCATTTGCTGGAAGTCTCGACCTACAGCGACACTTCCCAGGCACCGGTGCAGGTGCGCTTGAACTGGGTGACGCCGGCCATGCGCGCAGACACCCGGGCCAAGGCGATTGCCGCTGCCAAGGGCGCCAACAAAGTGGTGGTGTTCGCCTGGTCGCGCAGTGACCCGCAATTTGGCCTGCCGGGCGACCAGGATGCGCTGATCGAGGAGATCGCGGCCATCAACCCCAACACCATCGTGGTACTGAACACCAGTACCCCGGTCGCCATGCCGTGGTTGGGCAAGGTCAAGGGCCTGGTGCAAATGTGGTGGACGGGTGACGAAGGGGGGCAGGCCACCGCGAATCTGTTGGCCGGCAAGGCCAACCCCGGCGGCCGCTTGCCCTTTACCTGGGGCAAAACGCTGCAGGACTACCCGGCGACAGACCCGCGTTTTCCCGAGCGTGGCCAGCAACTCGATGGCGTGGTGCATTACACCGAGGGGCTCAATATCGGGTATCGCTGGTTCGAGGCGCAACACAAGGCACCGCTGTTTGCTTTCGGCTATGGCCTCAGTTACACGCAGTTCGATTATGGCGATCTGAAAACCCGGCACCTGGCCAATGGCGATCTGCAGGTCGACTTTCAGCTGACCAACCACGGCAAGGTCGCCGGTGACGACGTGCCCCAGTTGTACCTGGGGCCGCCGCAGCGCTTGATCGACGGCGCCGAATTCGCGCCGAAAACCTTGGTGGGCTTCGATCGGGTGACGTTGGGGGCAGGGCAGACGCGGCACGTCTCGATCCAGGTGCCCCTGCGCAAACTGCAGTACTGGTCCGTGAAAGACCAGGCCTGGCGGCTTGCGGCAGGCACGCGGGACCTGATGCTGTCGACCTCGGCGGATCAGGCTGCGGTGACTCAGGCGGTCCAGTTCTAACAGGCGGCACTCCTAAAAATAAAAACAACCATTCCAGGGCCGCTGTTCAGGCGGCTCCTCCAAGAAAGCGCAGTACCCGTGCCTGCGGGTATTGCCAGGGCATGATCAATGAAGTCTTCGTCTTTACGCACGGTATTGCGCGGCGCAGCCGTGCGCCATTTTTGCCTGTTGATGGGCTGCACGGCGCTGGGTGGGGCGGCGCCGGCCTGGGCCATCGACCTGATCAACAACGGTACCGATCGCCTGGAGCTGCACGCCCAGGGCATCTTTGCCTCCAATGACAAGGTCTATATCCAGGGCCGGCACACCGGCAGCATCGGGCACCGTATCAACATGATTTACGGCCGCAAGCTTAACGATGACTGGACACTGGGCATGCGCCAGGAGTGGGCGTACGACCCTTTCTATTACGACGGGTCCAATGCCCACACCAAGCGCTTCCAGTACGTGTTTCTGAAAAGCGCCCGGTGGGGGCAGTTGAACGTTGGCCAACAAAAGTCGCTGACGTTCGACATGGTCGGGTCGATCACCGATTGGTACCTGGGTTACGGGACCAAGGGGCAGGGCACGTTCAATGGTTATGGCGGTAATCAGTTGCTGGGTTTTTCCCGACCTAAACGCACCGTGTATTACCGGGTCAAGCGCGGCGCGTTCGAACTCGGGGTGATGGCGGGGGGCAGCACCGGCCCCGTGCACAACTCGGTGAGCAGTGCCAGCGTGGGCTCCAGTACGTTTTTGGACAGTACGCGGGATGGCTTGTACCAGGTCGGCACGATCTGGCACCCCTCGTCCAAGTGGTCGTTGCGCCTGGCCTACGGTCATACCGACATGACCGAACGCGGAGTCAACGCGCAGGGCGATATCACCACTCGGCATCCGGATGCAGAGGGGTGGTTGTCGGGTATTACCTACACCAGCCACCCTTGGTATCACGCCTTGGTGTATGGCCAATACCGTAACTTGAATGCCTCGGCGGCCGGTGCCAGCGGATACCAGAAAGCGACCGCACTGGAGAGTTACAGCAGCTATTCGTTCCCGGAAATGGGCGAGCTGGGCTTCTTCAAGGCCTACGGTGGCATCAACTTGCTCTCGGATAAAACCAGTGCCGGCCAGAGCGGCTATTCGGTGGCAGGCTTCGCGCTGATTACCTTGCATGACCATTTGGCCATTGGGTTGGAACGCAAGTTCGACATGGCAAAAAACAAGGCGGGTCAGGCCACGGGCGAGGACGAATACGAGCTGGTCGCCAAGTATTACTTTTGAGTGGAGCGCCAGGCGTTGTCAGTGTTCACCGGCAGCCCTGGCGTGCGACGGAATGTCACGGTAAAGGTAGTCTTGCTCAGTGTTGTACGATAACGTATGTCAAAACTTTACGCCGTACATCCCTGACAAGAAAACCGATAGAGAGATGCGCTTGTGAACATCCGCAGTATCGAAGTCATCCGCCTCAGTATTCCTTTCACTGCCGGCACCGCCGAGCGCAAGACCCAAGGCCAGGTGCAGGACGACGACGCGTTCAACGCCGCGTCACCACGGCACCGGCGCATGGAAAGCCTGATGCTGAAAGTCACCACCGACACAGGTTTAGTGGGATGGGGCGAGGCTTTTGGCCATGGCGCCAACCCGGCGACCTTCACGGCGCTGACCGACATGGTGGCGCCGCTGTTCATAGGCAGCGCCGTGGCCGACCACCTGCACAGCATGGAGGTGGCGCGCCGGGCCTTGCACGGTTTCGGCAGCACGGGGCCGGTGCTGTATGCGCTCTCCGGCATAGACATTGCGCTGTGGGACCTGGCTGCCCAGGCTGCGGGGCAACCGTTGTATCAATACCTGGGCGGTACGCTCAGGCCGTTGGAACTCTACGCCAGCCTGGTGAGCTACGGCGGCGACCCGCAAGAGGTTCACCGCCAGGTAAGCCGGGCCCGCGCCCAAGGCTTTCGCAAAATCAAACTGCACGAAACCCGCGTCGAGGCCATTGCCGCCGCGCGCGCGGCGCTGCCCGTGGCCGAAGGCGAATTGATGGTGGACGTCAATTGCCCCTGGACAGTGGCGCAGGCGAGCGAGGTGGCCGAACAGCTGCGGGGGCTGGAGCTGACCTGGCTGGAAGAGCCCGTGTGGCCGCCTGACGATGCCCATGGCCTGGCCACGGTTCGCCGCCAGGGCGTGCCGTTGTCGGCGGGTGAAAACGCGGCCGGGGTAAATGGCTTGCGGGCGCTGTTCGAGCAACAGGCGATCGACGTGGCGCAACCCAGCGTTGCGAAGATTGGCGGCATCGGCGCGATGCTGGAGGTGTTCCAGTTGGCTCGCCAGTACGGCGTGCGGGTGGTGCCGCACTGTTTCTACTACGGCCCGGGGCTGTTGGCCGTGGCGCACTTGTGCACCTTGCTGCCGCAAGACGTGGCGGTGGAAGTGCCGTTCATCGAGTTCGAGCGGTTGCTGTACCCGGCGCTGGATTTCAAGCCGGCCCTGTCACTGGAGCCGCTGCCGGGGCTTGGGTTCACACCCGACCAAGCCGTCATCGACCACTACTGCAGCGCCCGCACACTGATCGACTGAGCTGCACCCTCATTACAATAAAGGCCATATAAAAATGATAGGCAACTACCGCTGGAGAATCGCCGGGCTGCTGTTTTTTGCCGGCATGCTCAACTACCTCGACCGCGCGGCACTGTCCGTGGTGGCGCCACTGCTCAAGACTGAACTGCACATTGATGACGCCCAGATGGGTTTTATCTTCAGCAGCTTTTTCATCGGCTATTGCGCGTTGTGTTTCATTGGCGGTTGGGCCGCCGACAAATACGGGCCCAAGCGGGTATTCGCTTGGGCAGCGGGCACCTGGTCGATCTTTTGCGGCCTCACGGCCTTGATCACCGGCTACCTGCAACTGCTGGTGTTCCGGGTGTTCTTTGGCATGGGGGAGGGGCCGATGGGCACCACCACCAACAAGGCGATTACCAATTGGTTCCCCCGTGAAGAGGCGGGCCGGGCGCTGGGCTTCACCAACTGCGGGCAGCCCCTGGGCGCGGCGTTGGCCGGGCCGGTGGTGGGTTTGGTGGCATTGAATTTCGGTTGGCGCGTCTCGTTCGTGGTCATTGCCGTACTCGGTGCGATGTGGCTGGCCGCCTGGCTGGTGATGTTCAAGGACACCCCGGACCAGCACCCCAAGGTTAATGAAGCCGAGCGCGAACTGATCCGCACCAGCCGCGCGGAACCGGTGGTGGAAGGCGTGAAGGAGGGCCGCAGCCTGGCCAGCTACATCTTCTCGGCCCCGGTGCTGGCGGTGGCCACCGCGTTCTTTTGCTTCAACTACGTGTTGTATTTCTTCCTGACCTGGCTGCCCAGCTACCTGATGGATTATCAGCACCTGGACATCAAGAGCATGAGCATCATCGGCGTGATCCCTTGGCTGGGCGCGGCGGTGGGCTTTTTGGGCGGCGGCTTTGTCACCGACTGGCTGGGCCGGCGCCTGGGCAGCGTGATCCTGGCGCGCAAGCGCATGTTGATGGTAGGCCTGGGCGTGGCGGCGGCCTGCGTGCTGCTGACCACCCAGGTGTCGAGCCTGGGCTTGGCGGTGGCCTGCATCACCGTGTCCAGCGTGTTCCTGTTCGTGACGCCGCAGATCTGCTGGTCGCTGATCCAGGACATCGTGCCGAAAAACCGCGTGGGCGGTACCGGGGGGTTCGTGCACCTGCTGGCCAACTGCGCCGGCATCATCGCGCCGTCGTTGACCGGGCTGGTGGTGCAGTACGGCGGCGGTTACAACGTGGCGTTCGTGGTAGCGGCGGGGGTGTGTGCATTGGGGATGGTGGTGGTCATCGTGGCGGTGAAGGGGCCGTCGAGCGGAGCACCGGCAACCGTGAATTGTAGCCAGGGCTCTTGAAACTCCCGCGAAAGGTTGTAAGATGTCGTCACAGTCATACGACATCGTACAACTGTACGGTAACTTTCAATCCAGCTCTGCAACAGGCGAGGCGCGAACAACAATGAATCCACAAGAACTCAAGTCCATCATCTCCCAGGGTCTGCTGTCTTTCCCGGTGACCGATTTCAACGCCCAGGGCGACTTCCATCGCGCAGGCTACATCAAGCGCCTGGAGTGGCTGGCCCCCTACGGCGCCAGCGCGCTGTTCGCCGCCGGCGGCACCGGTGAGTTCTTCTCGCTGGCTGCCAGCGAATACAGCGAAGTGATCAAGACGGCGGTCGACACCTGCGCCACCAGCGTGCCGATCCTGGCAGGCGTGGGCGGTGCCACCCGCCAGGCCATCGAATACGCGCAAGAAGCCGAGCGCCTGGGCGCCAAAGGCCTGTTGCTGCTGCCGCACTACCTGACCGAAGCCAGCCAGGACGGCGTGGCCGCCCACGTCGAAGCCGTGTGCAAATCGGTGAAGATCGGCGTGATCGTCTACAACCGTAACGTCTGCCGCCTGAACGCCGTGCAGTTGGAACAACTGGCCGAGCGCTGCCCTAACCTGATCGGTTACAAGGACGGCCTGGGCGACATCGAACTGATGGTGTCCATCCGCCGTCGCCTGGGCGACCGTTTCAGCTACCTGGGCGGCCTGCCGACCGCCGAAGTGTACGCGGCGGCCTACAAGGCCCTGGGTGTGCCGGTGTACTCCTCGGCGGTGTTCAACTTCATCCCGAAAACCGCGATGGACTTCTACCACGCCATCGCCCGTGAAGATCACGCCACCGTCGGCAAGATCATCGATGACTTCTTCCTGCCGTACCTGGACATCCGCAACCGCAAGGCCGGCTACGCCGTGAGCATCGTCAAGGCAGGCGCCAAGATCGCTGGCTACGACGCAGGCCCGGTGCGCACCCCGCTGACCGACCTGACGGGCGAAGAGTACGAAATGCTGGCTGCACTGATGGACAAGCAAGGTCGTCAGTAATCCAAAACGCACCGCTCCCCCCTGTAGGAGCGGATTCATCCGCGAAAAGCACAACACGGTCATTCAGTAATACCGTGGCGTGATCTTCGCGGATAAATCCGCTCCTACGGTCTGAATTGCGGTGAGGCTTTCCCAGGCACGCCTGAGAATCACCCCAGTAGGAGCGGATTCATCCGCGAAGCCCACGCCGCGGAATGCCTGATTCACCGTGGCCTATCGCAAGCAAGCTTGCTCCCACATTGGCTGCAACTGTGGGAGCAACTGTGGGAGCAAGCTTGCTTGCGAATGGACGCTGAAAACCTCAGCCGCACTATTTGTCTGTAGGAGCGGATTCATCCGCGAAAGCCGTGACGCGGTATGCCTGATGCACCGCGGCGGGCTTTTCGCGGATGAATCCGCTCCTACCGGGTGGCTGCTACTTATTCGCCAAGCTGCTCACGCCGAAACTGCCCCGGCGGTAGCCCGTGGATCTGGCGGAAGCGCCTTGAAAAATACGCCTCGTCGGCAAACCCGCACAAGCGGGCTACCTCGCCAACGGGGCGTGTGCCGTTGAGCAGTTGGCTGCGGGCCATGTGCATGCGCCGTTCCAGCACCAGTTCGCTGAAGGTCTTGCCGATTTCCTTGCGCAACCAGTGGGTCAGGTAGGTGGGTGACAGGTAGGTGGCGGCGGCCACGGTCTTCAGGCTCAGGTCGGGGTCGGCCAGGTGCTTGCGCACGTACTCCGACATCCGCGTCAGCGCATCGCGCCGGCTGGCCTGGGCGGCGTTGCTGTCCGCCAGGGTTTTGAGCGGTTCGGCGTACAGCCCGCACACCGTGCCAATCAATTGCAGCAGCAAACCCTTGAGCACTTCGCGGGTGCCGAACTGGCGGTCGCGGTCCAGTTGCGCCATGCGTTGTAGCAGGGTGCAGACCTCGGCGAACGGGCCATCCTCCAGAATGAAATCCAGGTGCTCCTGAAAACGAAAGGGCGACAGCTCTGGCGCCAGCAAAATCGACACGTCCTCCAGGTCCAGCGGGTCGCACGGCAAATGCGGCAACAAGAAGGTCTGCGAGAAGTTGATCACCATGAAGTTGCCATCGGCCGGGTGCGGGATCAGGTGCATGCGGTGCGGCAAAATAAAGGCCAGGGCATTGCGCGGGAAGGGCCGCTCCACGTGGCCGATGTGCTGCACTGTATCGCCGCCCAGGTTGATCTGGATCTGAAAATATTCGTGGCGGTGCAGGGCGGTTTCGGCGCTGCGCGCGCGTTTGTCGCGGATGTAAAAGTCAGCCCGCTCGCTGCGTTGTTGCATGCCATAGGTCGGCACGCGGGGGGATGAGGGCATGGAAGGCATCGACGGCAGCTCCACCTTGAAAGCTAAACCCAGTATGGCGCGGATTGCGTCACCGGGTAGGTTTGATTTTTTGGGTAATCGTACGATGACCGCGTCTTAATTTCAAAATTCTCCTGAAAAAACCCGAACAGGCGAAGTCCAAAAACAGTCGCACCTTACAAATCATCGGGGCCGCTCTAGTACGGCATTTTTGCAGAAAATCAGCGCGAAAATACCCTCATCAAAGGCCGTGCGAATTTTTTGGATTATTGCGTTTAGCTCGCTCGCTTATGCATCAATCGATCTAACCGCGTGATTGATTTTTGATGGTTGTACGATCACCTTGGAAGTCGCTACCGATCGACATCTTCCAAAAATAACTAAAAGGTGCTCGTACAATGACGCCCCGTATCGACAGCTTTGCCAGTGTCCCCCCCGCCAAGGCCGCACACGCCAACCCCACCCTGGGCAGTACCGATGCGGCTCCCTCGCACCGCCTGCCTTCGCGCCGTCGCTGGTTCATGTTGTCGCTGCTGCTGATCGCGACCATCATCAACTACGTCGACCGCGTCAACATCTCGATCGCCGCCCCCTTCATGGCCAAGGACCTGGGCCTGGATAAGATCCAGATGGGCCTGGTGTTCTCCGCGTTCGCCTGGACCTACGCCCTGGCCCTGGTGCCGGCGGGGTTCGTGGCCGATCGCTTTGGCTCGCGCTTCACCTACGGCATCTCGTTGATCAGTTGGTCGGCGGTAACCGTCAGCCAGGGCCTGGTCGGCGGTTTCGCCTCTTTGTTCGGCTTGCGCCTGGCGGTAGGGGCGTTGGAGGCGCCCGCTTTCCCCGCCAACAGCCGGGCCGTGACGGTGTGGTTCCCGGCGCGTGAGCGGGGCCTGGCCAGCAGCATCTACGTGTGCGGTCAGTACCTGGGCACGGCGCTGTTCACCGGCGTGCTGCTGTGGCTGGCCACCACCTACGATTGGCGCCATGTGTTCTACAGCACCGGCGCCGTGGGCATCGTATTTGGCATCGTCTGGCTGTACGTGTACCGCGACCCGCTGAGCTGCAAGAAGGTCAGCAAGGAAGAACTCAAGTACATCGAGGATGGCGGTGGCCTGGTCAAAAGTAGCCAGGAGCGCACCAAGTTCAACTGGCGGCAGATTGCCGAGCTGTTTCGCTATCGGCAGATCTGGGCGATTTGCATCGGCAAGTTCGCCAGCACCTCGGCGTTGTATTTCTTCCTGACCTGGTTTCCCACTTACCTGATCGAAGAGCGCCACCTGACCATGATCAAGGTGGGGATCTTCGCCGTGCTGCCCTTCATCGGCGCCACGGTAGGCATCCTGCTGGCCGGTATCGTCTCCGACCTGATGATTCGCCGCGGTTGCTCCATGTCCTTTGCCCGCAAGCTGCCACTGGTGGTGGGGTCGATGCTGGGCATGTCGATCGTGCTGGTCAACTTCACCGACTCCAACGTGATCTGCATCGCCGTGCTCACCACCGCATTCTTTGCCCAGGGCATTGCTTCGGCGTCATGGGCGGCGGTGTCGGAAGTAGCGCCCAAGGAGCTGATCGGCTTGACCGGTGGGGTCACCAGCCTTGCGGCCAACATCGGCGGCATCGTCACGCCCATCGTGATCGGCGCCATCGTGCATGCCACCGGCACCTTCGCCTATGCGTTCTGGTTCATTGGCGGCGTGGCCTTGCTGGGCACCCTGTCGTACTCATTGCTGCTGGGCCGGCTGTACCGCATCGAGTTGAAAAGCGCTGCGGCGCAATGACCCTGTTTACTCCAAGACAAAGCGCCTTTTGTCCAACTTCTACCGCGACAACCCACGTACGCTGAACTCACACGCGCAGGTACCGAGGATCACCATGAACAGTTATGTGTTTACCCCCGCCCAACTGCCGACGCTGGCGGTTGAAGGCAGCGACCAGCGCTTCCCGATCAGCCGAGTGTTTTGCCTGGGCCGCAACTACCACTGGGGCGACTCCCAGGGCCAGGTGCGCCAGGCGCCGATTTTTTTCATGAAACCGGCAAGCTCGGTGATCCCGGCCCAGGGCGACATTGCCTTCCCGCCTTTGACTGAAGAGTTTTGCCACGAGATCGAGTTTGTCATCGCCATCGGCGAGGGCGGCTACGATATCCCTGAGGCCCGTGCGCTTGAACACGTATGGGGTTACGCAGCTGGCCTGGACCTGACCCGCCGTGACCTGCAAATGGCTGCCAAAAGCGCCGGCATGCCGTGGGACGGCGCCAAGGCCTTCGATGGCTCGGCGCCCATGACGCCCATCGTGCCGGTCGGCCGCTGCGGCCATCCAGACAGTGGCGAGGTGTGGCTGAGCGTGAACGGCGTAGAGCGCCAGCGTTCCAACTTGCACAGCCAGATCTGGTCGGTGAGCGAGGTGATCAGCCGGCTGTCGCAGTCGATCACCTTGTGCGCCGGCGACTTGATCATGACCGGCACACCGCCGGGCGTCGACGCGTTGCACCCCGGTGACCTCATCACCGCAGGCATTGACGGTGTCGGCCAACTGCAGGTGCGCGTGGCGTCACGCTGACTTATCCATTACCCACCAGGAGGTACAATAACAATGTCCAAACAACTCCCCGCAAAAGTAGCATTGGTCACCGGCGCTGGCAGTGGCATCGGCCGCGCCGTGGCCCTGGGCCTGTTGGAAGATGGCTACACCGTGGTACTGGCCGGGCGCCGCGCCGAGCCGCTGCAAGCGCTGGTGGACAGCGCCCGCGAGCAAGGCCGCAAAGCCCTGGCCGTGCCCACCGATGTGCGTGATGCGGCCAGTGTCGACGCGCTGTTCGCCACGGTGGAGGAGGTGTACGGCCGCCTGGACGTGATTTTCAACAATGCTGGCGTGAATGCCCCGGCCGTGCCCATGGACGAGCTGGACGTGGAGCACTGGCTCAACGTGCTCAACACCAACGTCACCGGCGTGTACCTGTGCTGCCGCGCCGCGTTCGGCCTGATGCGCCGCCAGCAACCCCAGGGCGGGCGCATCATCAACAACGGTTCGATCTCGGCCCACGTGCCACGGCCCTTCACCGCACCCTACACCGCCAGCAAGCACGCCGTGCTGGGCCTGACCAAGAGCCTGGCCCTGGACGGTCGCGAATTCGGTATCGCCTGCAGCCAGATCGACATCGGCAACGCCCTAACCGAACTGTCGGTGCGCATGACCAAAGGCGTGCGCCAGGCCAACGGCGAGATCGCCGTGGAGCCCATGGTCGACGTCAAGCACGTGGCCGACGCGGTGCGCTACATCGCCGGCCTGCCGCTGAGCGCCAACGTGCTGAACATGACCGTGATGGCCACCAACATGCCCTTTGTCGGGCGCGGTTGATCGGCGTGCTTCGCCAATTGAATTGAGGTTGTCATGAAACCAGAAGTCCTGCAGTTGAGCCCCATCCTGATCCCTGAAGTGCGCGCCACGCTTAACCAGTTGTTCACCCTGCACCTTTACTACGAGCAAGCCGACAAGGCCGCTTTCCTGCGCGAGGTGGGCGGCAATATCCGCGGGGTGATCACCGGCGGGCACACCGGCATCACCCAGGCGGTGATGGCGCAGTTGCCCAAGCTTGAGGTGGTGGCCGTCAATGGCGTGGGCACCGACGCGGTCGACCTGGCCTATGCCCGCGACCGTGGCATTCACGTCACGGCCACCATCGGCGCGTTGACCGAGGACGTGGCGGACCTGGCCATCGGCCTGCTGATTTCGGCCTGCCGTGGCCTGTGCACCAGCGACCGCTACGTGCGCGCGGGCCATTGGCCGGCGAGCGCCACGCCACTGGCACCGTTGCCGCTGGCCCGCCAGTTCAGTGGCATGCGCATCGGCATCGTCGGCATGGGCCGGGTAGGGCGGGCAGTGGCCACCCGCGCGGCGGCCTTTGGTTGCCCCATCAGCTACACCGACCTGCAAGCGATGAGCGATGTGCCGTACACCTTCGTCGCCGATCTCAAAGCGCTGGCCCGGGGCAGCGACGCGCTGATCCTGGCTGCGGCCGCCGACAAGGCCGAGGGCCTGATCGATGCCCACGTGCTCGCCGCACTGGGCAGCGAGGGTTACCTGGTGAACGTGGCGCGCGGCAAACTGGTCAACGAGCCCGACCTGGTGGCGGCGTTGCAAACCGGCACCATCGCCGGTGCAGCGCTGGACGTCTTCGTCGATGAGCCGCGCGTGCCTGAGGCGCTGTTTGGCCTGGAGACGGTGGTGCTGCAACCGCACCGGGCCAGCGCGACCGTGCAGACGCGCACGCGCATGGGCGAAATGGTGGTGGCCAGCCTGGTCGACGCTTTTGCGGGCAAGCAGCCAAAAAATTGCGTGACCGGCTAACCCTTCACAAGGAGACGTTTGATGAGCACTAACCAAGGCGATGTACTGATCTGGGGCCCGATGCATGCCAGCCTGATGCAGTCGCTTGAAGCCCACCACCGCGTGCACAAGCGCTGGGAGATCGCTGACCTGCCGGGCTGGGCTGCAGAGCACGGCGCTGCGATCACGGCGGTGGTGACCAGCGGCGTGTATGGCGCAGACAATGCGTTGCTCGATCAGTTGCCCAACCTGCAGGTCATCACCAGCTTTGGCGTGGGTTACGACGGTGTCGACACCCCCTACCTGGCCCGGCGCGGTATCAAATTAAGCAACACCCCCGATGTGCTGAACAACGCGGTGGCCGAAACCGCCCTGGCGCTGATGCTCAGCGTGTCCCGGCGCATCAGCGAAGCCGAGCGCTTCGTGCGCGCCGGTAAGTGGTTGAACAGCAAGTTCCCCCTGGGCCGCGACCTGACCGGCAAGACCTGCGGCATCGTTGGCCTGGGCAAGATCGGCAAGACCATCGCCCGGCGCGCGCAAGCGTTCGACATGCACATTGCCTACTACCGGCCTAGCGGGCCCTACGAGGGCGTGGCGCATACCCATTACGCAGACTTGCAGGCCTTGGCCCGGGCCAGCGACTACCTGGTGGTGATCGTGCCCGGCGGCGATGCTACCCAGCACCTGATCAACGCCCAGGTGCTCAAGGCACTGGGCCCCGATTCGTACCTGATCAACGTGGCGCGCGGTTCGGTGGTGGATGAACCGGCGTTGGTCGCCGCCTTGCTCGAAGGTGACATTGCCGGTGCCGGGCTGGACGTCTTCGAAGACGAGCCCCACGTGCCCCACGCTTTGCTGGGCCTGGACAACGTGGTGTTGCTGCCGCACATCGGCAGTGGCACCCATGAAACGCGCCAGGCCATGGCAGACCTGGTGTACGCCAACCTGAGCGGCTACTTCGCCACCGGTACATTGGTGACACCGGTGGCCTTGTAGGCACTGGGGGTTAAATCGCGCATCATGGGCACAGTCCGCCCAAGGGAGAGTTCGATGCGCGTTCTACCATCCATGATGTGCCTGGCCACCTTGTCATTGGGGCTGGGGGTTGCCGGCACGGCGCTGGCCAGCGACGAGCCGCAACTGGTCGAGTCCATCAATGCCTTCCGCAGCCAGCCGCAAAACTGCGGCAGCCAGGTCTCCCTGGAACTGCCGCCGCTGGCCAGTGACCCGCGCTTGATATTGCCGGCCAGCGGTGGCGGCGACTTGCAGCAGGCGCTGGCCAAAGCGGCGTACCCCATGGTCAGCGTACAGGCGATCACCTTGTCTGGCCCGCGTGATGCACAGGCGGCCATGCTCGCGGTGCAAGAAAGCTTTTGCCAAGTGGTGCTCAACCCACAATTCGTCGACATCGGCGTCAGCCGCCAAGACCGCGACTGGCGCATCGTGTTGGCGCGGCCGCTGTTGACTGCTCGCCTGGGCGCCTCAGAGGATGAAGGGCAAAAACTGCTGGGCCTGATCAACAGCGCCCGCGCCCAGGCGCGCCAGTGCGGCGGCCAACCCTATGCCGCCACCACGCCTTTGGCCTGGAACGCCACCCTGGCCCGCGCCGCCCAGGATCATTCGCGCGACATGGCCAACAACAACTATTTCGACCACAAGGACCGCACCGGCGGCACCCCGGGCGACCGCGCGGAACTGGCCGGCTACAGCGGCCAGCAGATCGGCGAAAACATCGCGGCCGGCCAAGACAGCGTGCGCAAGGTGGTCGATGGCTGGCTGGCCAGCCCCGGGCATTGCGCCAACCTGATGAACCCGGGGTACCGGGAGTTGGGGGCGGGGTATGCGGTAGACCCGAAAAGCGACTCGGGGATCTATTGGACGGGGATGTTGGGGGCGCCGATGTAGGGTGTTGGATTCAGGCCCTCACCCCAGCCCTCTCCCAGTGGGGCGGGGTTGGGGTGAGGGCCGGCCTCAGCGAAAATTTTCGCTCAGATAAAATTTGACATATTTGATTTGTGATCACATATTAGGGCCATAAGAATCACAACAAAGGCTTTGCTCCCATGACAGATCGCCCAACCCCCTTGCCGACCCTGCGCCCGGTGTCCCGCGACACCTTGCAGGACCAGGTCTATCGGCAGATCCGCGAAGCGCTCATGAGCGGTCGTTTCCAACCCGGTCAAAAACTCACCATCCGTGGCCTCGCCGAGGCGCTGGGTTCCAGCCCCATGCCGGTGCGCGAAGCCTTGCACCGCCTGAGTGCCGAAAACGCATTTGAAGTCACCGACACCGCCCGGCTGCGGGTGCGCATGATGACGCCTGCGCGGTTGCGGGAAATCCGCGACGCCCGCGTGGCGTTGGAAGGCTTGCTGGCCGAGAAGGCCGTCGCACTGTTGTGCGACGCTGACCTTGCCGACATCAAGGACCTGTGCCGGCAGATGCAGGAGGCGGCCGACAAGGTCGACGTGTCGCGCTACCTGTGGACCAACTTCGCGTTTCACCGGCGCATTTACGCGGTGGCCCAGGCCGAGTTGACCATTGCCGCGGTCGAGAACTTCTGGTTGCACATGGGCCCCTGCTTTGCCTTGGTGGCGCCCGACAAGGCGCACCTGCAGCGCTCGATGGAGGCCCACGACCGCATCGTCCAGGCACTGGTTGAGCGCGATGGCGCGGCGGCTCGGGCGGCGGTGACCGACGACATCATGCAGGCCGCCGATTCGCTGGCGCGCCTGATCGTTAAAAGCGACCGTTCGCGGTTGCCTGCCTCAGGAGTGAAGAAAGCATGAGTGTTCTCAACCGACTGATTCCCTATGCTGGCCTGCGCGTGCTGATTTCAGGCGGTGCGGCCGGGATTGGCGAAGTGCTCGCGGCGGCCTACCTGGAAGCCGGTGCCAAAGTGCATGTGTGCGACGTCAACGAAGCGGCCCTGGCCTCGTTTCGCGACCGTTACCCGGGCAGCGTTGCCACCCGCGCGGACGTGAGTGACCCGGCGCAGATCGAGGCGGTGTTCAAGGTTCAACGCGAGCAGTTCGGCGGCCTCGACGTGCTGGTCAACAATGCCGGCATTGCCGGGCCTACAGCCGGCATTGATGCCATCACCGACCAGGACTGGCAGCGCACCATCGACATCAACCTGACCGCGCAATACCGCTTCGCCCATCACGCCGTGCCCCTGCTCAAGGCCTCGCCCAATGCCCACCTGCTGCATGTCGCGTCGGTCGCGGGGCGCCTGGGTTACGCCTGGCGCACACCGTACGCCGCCACCAAGTGGGCGATTATCGGGTTGATGAAATCTCTGGCCAGCGAGTTGGGGGAAAGTGACATCCGGGTCAATGCATTACTGCCTGGCATCGTCGAAGGCCCGCGCATGGACGGGGTGATTCGCGCCCGCGCCGAGCAGCTCAACGTGCCCGAGGCCCAAATGCGCCAGGAGTACCTGAACAAGATTTCCCTGAAACGCATGGTCACCGCCGAGGACGTCGCCGCCATGGCGCTGTTCCTCTGCTCGCCAGCCGCACGCAATGTGACGGGCCAGGCGATCAGCGTAGACGGCAACGTCGAATACCTCTGACGACAACCGCCAGGGTTGGGGGCTGAATGCGCCCCGTGCAACCCACACACGATTCTCGCCAAGAACAACAACGGAGAACAGTCATGTCCAAAAAACGTCCGGTGATCATCACGTGCGCCGTTACCGGTGCGATTCATACGCCGTCCATGTCGCCTTACTTGCCCATTACCCCGCAGGAAATCGCCGAGGCCGCCATCGGCGCCGCCCAGGCGGGCGCCGCCATCGTTCACCTGCACGCTCGCGATCCGCTTGACGGGCGCCCCAGCCAGGATGTCGACCTGTTCCGCCAGTTCTTGCCGCAGATCAAGGCCCAAAGCGACGTGGTCATCAACATCACCACCGGCGGTGCGCCGACCATGGGCGTGGAAGAGCGCCTGCAACCGGTGGCGCAACTCAAGCCTGAACTGGCGTCGTTGAACATGGGCTCAATGAATTTTGGCCTGTACGAAATGCTCGACCGTTTCACCGAGTTCAAGCACGACTGGGAGCGGCCTTACCTGGAAGAGAGCGACGACCGCATCTTCCGCAACACCTTCCGCGACATTGCCCACATCCTCAACGCCTGTGCCGAGAACCGCACCCGGTTCGAAATCGAATGCTATGACATCGGCCACCTGTACACCGCCGCGCACTTCCTGCAACGCGGCTTGCTCAAGGCGCCGATTTTTATCCAGTCGGTGTTTGGCTTGCGCGGTGGTATCGGTGGCCATCCCGAAGACCTGGCGCACATGCGCCGTACCGCCGACCGGCTGTTCGGCGATGCCTACGAATGGTCGATCCTGGGCGCCGGCCGTAACCAGATCCCGCTGGGCACCATGGGCCTGGCCATGGGCAGCAACGTGCGCGTGGGGCTTGAGGATTCGCTGTGGGATGGCCCGGGCACGCTGGCGGCGTCTAATGCCGATCAGGTCAAGCGCATCCGTACCGTGATCGAGGCGCTGGGCGCACGCGTGGCGACCCCGGACGAAGCGCGCGAGATGCTGAGCCTGAAAGGGAAAAACGCCGTCGATTTTTAACCACGGCCACACGCTTAACAGCAGTCATCTCCCATAACAACAAGACCGAGGTGAACACATGCGTATCGACATTCTCGTCGATGTGAAAACGACACTGGGCGAAGGCCCGGTGTGGGACATCGAGCAACAACGCCTGTACTGGATCGACAGTTTTGACGGCAGGGTACTGCGCTGCACCGATGACGGCCGCGAGTTGCGCGCCTGGGACGTGGGGCAGAAAATCGGCTCCATGGCCCTGCGCCAGAACGGCGACGCGGCCATCGTCGCGTTGCAGGGCGGCCTCTACAACCTGGACCTGCCAAGCGGCGAGCTGCAACTGCTCGTCGACCCGGAGCCAGGGCACCCGAACAACCGCCTCAATGATGGCAAGGTCGACCGCCAGGGGCGGTTTATCTTCGGCTCCATGGACACCCTGGAAGAGCACGCCAGCGCCAAGCTGTATCGCCTGGACCCCGACCTCAGCCTGCACACGCTGGACGAAGGCATCATCGTATCCAACGGCCCGTGCTGGAGCCCCAGCGGCGAAACCTTCTACTTCGCCGACACCTGGTCCGGGGACATCTGGGCCTATGACTACGACAACGCCACCGGCGCCGTGGCCCGGCGACGGACGTTCGCCAAGGTTGACACCACAGGCGGCGGCGCGGCCGATGGGTGCACCGTGGATGCCGAAGGTTACCTGTGGCAGGCCCTGGTGTATGCCGGGAAGCTGGTGCGCTACAGCCCCGACGGCCAGGTCGACCGCATCATCGACATGCCGGTGAAAAAGGTCACCAGCCTGACCTTCGGTGGGCCCAACCTGGACACCCTGTACGTGACCTCCATGGCCAAGCCACCGCTGCCGCGTTTTCCCGCTGACGGCCAGCAGCGCGGTGCGTTGTTCGCCATTACCGGGCTGGGTGTAAAAGGCGTGGCCGAACGGCGCTTTGCCAGCTGAACCCCCGACCGACCGAACTGACGGTCAAGGACGACACAAACTCCTCCCTATAAGGCGCGCATGGCGCGCTGGAGACCCTCATGCAAAATAATAAGAATGCATCGTTGGGCAAGATTCATCGCTACTCGTGGGTGTCGTTGCTGGTGTGCTGGATGATCTGGATTCTGAACGCCTACGATCGCGAGATTGTGTTGCGCCTGGGGCCGACCATTTCCAAGCACTTCGAACTGTCGGCCGACCAATGGGGCACCGTGGCAACGGTGGTCATGCTGGCGCTGGCGGTGCTCGATATCCCAGGCTCGGTGTGGAGCGACCGCTATGGCGGCGGCTGGAAACGTGCACGCTTCCAGGTGCCCCTGGTGCTGGGTTACACCGCGATATCGTTTTTGTCGGGCTTCAAGTTCCTTAGCGCGCACCTGGCATCGTTCATCGCTTTGCGGGTGGGCGTGAACCTCGGCGCAGGTTGGGGCGAACCGGTGGGTGTGAGCAACACGGCCGAGTGGTGGCCGGTGGAACGGCGCGGCTTTGCCTTGGGCGCGCATCACACCGGCTACCCGATCGGCGCGATGCTCAGCGGTATCGTCGCCAGTTTCGTCATCACCACCTTTGGCGAAGAGAATTGGCGCTACGTGTTTTTCTTCGCCTTCGTGGTGGCGCTACCGCTGATGATCTTCTGGTCGCGTTACTCGACCGCCGAACGCATCACCCAGCTGTACACCGACATCGCCGCCAAGGGCATGACCGCCCCCGACAGCACGCCCTCGCCGAACGTCAAGGGCCAGGCCTGGAGCACTTTCAAGGCCACCCTGGCCAATCGCAACATCGCGCTGACCGCTGGCAATACCCTGCTGACGCAGGTGGTGTACATGGGCGTGAACATTGTGCTGCCGGCCTACCTGTACAACATCCTCAACCTGTCGTTGGCCGAGTCGGCCGGCATGAGCGTGGTGTTCACCCTGACCGGCATCATCGGGCAACTGGTCTGGCCGTCGTTGTCGGACATCATTGGCCGGCGCGTCACCCTGATCATCTGCGGGGTCTGGATGGCGGTGAGCGTGGGCGCGTTTTACTTCGCCAGCACCACGCTGATCATCGTCGTCGTGCAATTGCTGTTTGGCCTGGTGGCCAATGCGGTCTGGCCGATTTACTACGCGGTAGCGTCGGACTCCGCGCAACCCTCGGCGACCTCCACCGCCAACGGCATCATCACCACCGCCATGTTTATCGGCGGCGGCATTGCGCCGGTGTTGATGGGCAGTTTGATCACCATGGGCGGCGGCTGGACCAGCCTGGGCGGCTACACCGTGTGCTTCTTCGTGATGGCCGGTTGCGCACTGGGCGGGGCCTTTCTGCAGCTGTTTTCCCATCGCCCGGAAGTATTGGTGGCCCACCCGGGCATTTGAACTACGGCACCGCAACTGCGCTGTTCCGATTGACGATGTGACTGGAGGCTCGCCCCATGACAATGACAAAAACGCCTGATGTGCAGGCTGCACCCCGCGACACGGCAACCGTGAATAAATTGCTGTTCGCCAAACTCATGCCCCTGCTGATCGCCGCCTACGTGCTGAGTTTTCTTGATCGCACCAACATCGCCTTGGCCAAGCATCACTTGGATGTGGACCTGGGCATATCGGCGGCCGCGTACGGGTTGGGGGCAGGGTTGTTTTTCCTGACGTACGCGTTGTCGGAGGTGCCCAGCAACCTGATCATGCATAAGGTCGGCGCGCGGTTCTGGATCGCCCGGATCATGGTCACCTGGGGGTTGATTTCGGCAGCCATGGCGTTTGTGCAGGGCGAGACATCGTTCTACGTGTTGCGCCTGTTGCTGGGCATCGCCGAAGCCGGTCTGTTCCCGGGGGTGATGCTGTACCTGACCTACTGGTTTGGCCGCGAACAGCGCGCCCGCGCCACCGGTTATTTCCTGCTGGGCGTATGTTTGGCGAACATCATCGGCGGGCCCTTGGGTGCAGCCTTGATGCAACTTGACGGCGTGCTGGGCTGGCGTGGCTGGCAGTGGATGTTCTTGCTTGAGGGGCTGCCCGCCGCGTTCTTTGCCATGGTAGTGTGGAAAAAACTGCCCAACCGCCCCAGCGACGCCACCTGGCTAAGCCCAGCCGAAGCGCAGCAGATCGAGCGCCGGCTGGCAAGCGAAGCGCAAGAGGGCGCGGGGCAGTCGGGTCATTCCTTGAAGCAGTGCCTGACACCGCAAATACTGCTGGCTATCTTCGTGTACTTTTGCCACCAGATCACGATCTACACGGTGATCTTTTTTCTGCCGGGCATTATCGGCAAGTACGGCGATTTGAGCGCCTTGCAGATCGGCTTCCTGACCTCCTTGCCGTGGCTTGCAGCAGCGGCAGGCGCCATCGCACTGCCACGGTTTGCCAATAGCCCGCAGCGCTCGCGGCGCATGCTGGTGACAGGGCTGCTGACCATGGCCATTGGCCTTGGCATCGCTTCGCTGGCCGGGCCTGTGATCAGCCTGCTGGGGTTCTGCCTCTCGGCAGTGATGTTCTTTGTGGTGCAGTCGATCATCTTTCTTTATCCCGCTTCCCGCCTCAACGGCGCGGCGTTGGCGGGCGGGCTGGGCTTCGTCAACTCGTGCGGCTTGTTGGGCGGGTTTGTCGGGCCGTCGGTGATGGGGCTGATCGAACAGACCACGGGCAATGCCATGTATGGCTTGAAGGTGATCGCCGGGGTGCTGGTGGTGGCGGCCATCGCGGCGCTGCGTTTGCGCATGGGGCATGAGCAAAAAGGCCGTGTGGCAACCGGTTCATCCCAGGCGGCCACCGATTTTGGGAAAAGCGTTCATTGAGGGGGGCACCAGGCGTTTGTCACAAAACCCATACCTGATAATTAATCGCTGTAACGTCGTTGTCATCCCTCGCTCCTATATTCCTGCGACACAACCTGTAACGTTTGCCCGGTGTCGCAAATGCCCAGGCCAGACGCTCGCAGCGAATGCGCACGATGTACCCGGCCGGTAGGCCTGGGGGAGGAGAATGACCATGGATGCAACCCTTTCGCCCACGTTGCCGTTACAACCGCTGCCCGCCGGCAGTGCCACCCGCCTGCTGCGTCGCGGCGGTGTGGTGGTGCTGGTGCTGGCGGTGCACGCGTTGGTGTTGAGCGAGCTCAATCGTCCGTCGGCCACGGTGCCAGTCACGCCAGTGACGCGCACGATCTACGCCTCGGTGATCAATGAGCCGGCGCCTGCGCCTGCGGCCAGTGCCGCGCCGACGCCACCGCCACCGGTTGTGCCGGTCACACCTGCGCCGGTCGCTGCGGTGCACCCGGTGGCACGCCCCAAGCCGGTTGCCAAGCCACAGGTCGCGCAGCACCCGGTGGCGCCGGTCGCCACACCTGGCCCTACGGCCATCAGCACCCCGGCCGCCGCGCCCGTCGTGGCCGCCACGCCTGCGCCGCCACCGCAACCCAAGACCCTTACCCGTGGCGTGCAATACCTGCGCGAACCGCAACCGCAATACCCTGAAAGCGCCCGTGAAGACGGCCACGAAGGCACGGTGATTTTGCGCGTGCTGGTGGACGAGCACGGCAAGCCCGGGGCGATCGACGTGGTGCGTTCATCAGGCTTTGGCAACCTCGACGAGGCCGGCAGGGCGGCCGCACGCGGCGCATTGTTCAAGCCTTACCTGGAAGACGGCCATGCGGAGTCGGTCTACGTGATCGTGCCGCTCAGGTTCCAGCTCGACAGCTGATCGCCACCCCGGCAACACCCCCCAATTATCGAAGGGCCTCCCGGTCAGGGCGGCGCTCACTTCAAAGAAAGGAAAAGCACATGGAAACCGGATCGCTGAGCTTGAATGTGTTGTGGGAGCAGGCAGACCTCGTCACCCGTGGCGTGGCCCTGATGCTGTTGGTGATGTCGATCGCCTCCTGGTTCGTCATTGCCGACAAACTGGTGCGCCTGGCGTTGCACCGCCTGCGTTCGCCCAAGCTGTTGGCGGCGTTCTGGGGGGCACCCACCCTCAAGGACGGCGTGCAGCAACTGGGCCGCCACAGTGCCTATGCCGAGCTGACCCATGCCGGCGTTAGCGCCGCGCGCCAACACCGCGAAGCGCTGGACGGTGACATGCACCCGCCGGCCTTCAGCGACTGGCTGACCCGCGCACTGCGCCAGGCCACCCTGAGCGTGGGCGGGCAACTGCAGGGCGGCATGGCGATCCTCGCGACGGTCGGCTCCAGCGCGCCGTTCGTGGGGTTGCTGGGCACCGTGTGGGGCATCTACCACGCGCTGATGAAGATCGGCCTGACCGGGGACGCGAGCATCGACAAGGTCGCAGGCCCGGTGGGCGAAACCCTGATCATGACCGCCCTGGGCCTGGCCGTGGCCATCCCGGCCACCCTGGGCTACAACCTGCTGGTGCGCAGCAACAAGCAAACCCTGGGCGAGTTGGGCAAGTTCGCCTTCGAGCTGCATGACCTGCTGGTGATCGGCGCCCGCGCCACGCCACGCGGTGCCCAGCCTGCGCGCAGCACCTTCAACGCTCAGGCGGAGTACGTCTGATGGCCGGTGGACTGTTGGGTGGCGATGAGCTGGAAGAAGACAGCTTCAACCCCGAGATCAACACCACGCCGCTGGTGGACGTGATGCTGGTGCTGTTGGTGATTTTCATCATCACCGTGCCGGCGATCCAGCACGCGGTGAAAATCGACTTGCCCAAGGCTGCCGCGCAGCAAGACAACAAGCCGCCAGCCGCCGTGGACCTGGCCCTGGACAACAACGGCCACCTGCACTGGGATGATCGCGACATCGCCGACAGCGAGCTGCCGGCATTGATCGCCCAGGCCGCCGCCCGCCAACCCACGCCCGAACTGCACCTGCGCGCCGAGCGCAACACACCCTATGAAAAGGTGGTGCAGGTGATGGCCGCGGCGCAGACCGGTGGCCTGGACAAGATCGGCTTCGTGACCCAGGCCGTTAGCCCTTAACCCTCGCGTCGCCCCTCGCTTAACGCAGTTGGCAGGCCCCATGGCCTGCCACGGCGAGGTGCGCGCCACAGAAAACCAACAGGGCCCGCAGTGGCCGTTTTCGAAGGTGCAGTCATGTTTCGCAAAACCCCGTTGTACGTGCGTGCCGGTGCCGGTTTCGCCGCGCTGGCCCTGAGCTTGCCGAGCTTCGCCGCCGATGCGCCGCCGGCCATCGATGACAGTGTGCTGGCCACCTTGCCCCAGGTCACCGTGAAGGCGGCCAAGCGCAAACCCGCGCTGCACCAGAAGGCCTCCAGTGGTGCCCTGGGCAGCCACGCGGTGATCGACACGCCGTTCTCGATCAAGACCATCAGCAGCGAAGAGATCCAGGCGCGCCAGGCCGGAATCCTGTCGGAGGCGGTGAAGTACGACGCCTCGGTCACGTCCATCAGCTCCAGCTACGGCACCCACCCGGCCACCCTGGCGGTGCGCGGCCTGCCGCTGGACGACCTGAACGGCTACAAGGTCGACGGCATGGCCAACATCAACCGCGGCGTGGAAATGCCCCTGGAGATGTTCGAGCGGGTCGAAGTGCTCAAAGGCTTATCGGGCTTCATGTATGGCTTCGGCAGCCCCGGCGGTATCGTCAATTACGTGACCAAGCGGCCCACCGACAAGACCACCTTCAGCGTCGATGCCGGCTACCAGTCCGACAACCTCTACAAGGAGCACCTGGACACCGGCGGGCGCCTGGACGACCCGCGCTTTGGTTACCGGCTGAACGTGGTGCACGAGGAGGGCGACGCCGCCTCGGGCGGGGCCAAGGTCAACCGCACCGCAGTGGGCCTGGCGCTGAATGCACAGCTGAGCGATGACCTGAGCATCGACTTCGACACCCTGTACCAGCAGCGCAAGACCAGCGGCGGCACCGACATCATCGTCAACACCCAATACGCCTTGCCCAAGCCCATCGACGGCAGCAAGCGCCTGTACAGCAACGGCTCCTACACCGACGTCGACTACAGCCTGTCGACCTTGAGCGCGACCTACAGGTTCTCGCCCGATTGGCAGGGCAAGCTGGCCTACCGCTACAGTGACTCGAACCGCCGCTACGCCAAGGATCAGTACCAGATCTCCAGCAATAGCGGCAACTACTCCGACAAGGTCAGTTCCGAGTACCACGGCTACGACTACAACGACGTCATGGGCACGCTGGAAGGCAAGTTCACTACCGGCTGGTTCAGTCACGACCTGGTGCTGGGCAGCAGCTACTCCGAACTTAACTCGAACAAGTCGGTGAACACGCCCAAGACCACCGTGGGCAAGGGCAACCTGTACAACCCGACGATTTTTTCGGTGTACAACATCGACTACAGCGGCGGCACCTACGGCGACGACAAGATCAACGAAAGCGCAGTGTTCGCCAGCGACACCATCGGCCTGGGCGAGCATTGGTCCTTGCTGGCGGGGCTGCGCAACGAAACCTTCCGAGAAGAAACCCACGACTCGGCCACCTCCGACGCCACGCGCTACAAAGCCCGGCCGGCCACCCCGACCGTGGCGCTGATGTACAAGCCCACCCAGGACGTGACGCTGTACGCCAGCTACGTCGAATCCCTGGAAAGCGGTGGCACCGCGCCCAGTTCCACGGTCAACGCCGACCAGACCCAAGGCCCGCTGCGCAGCAAGCAATATGAGGTGGGCGTGAAGGCCCAGCAGCGCAACTGGAGTGCCACGGCGGCGGCCTTTCGCATCGATCGCGGCGCCGAGTACACCAACGCCGCCAACGTCTATGTGCAGAGCGGCACCATTCGCTACCAGGGCCTGGAGCTGAACGCCAGCATCGACCCCACGCCGGACCTGACCGTGGAAGGCAGCATCATGTCGCTGGACTCGGAGTACCGCGACGCCGGCGACGACGTGGACGGCAACCGTGCGGCCGGCGCTGCGCATTACCAGGCCGCGACTCAGATCACCTACCGCGTGCCCGTGGTGCCCGGCCTGTTCCTGCACACCGGCGCCCAGCGCATCGGCGAAATGGCGGTGGACTCGGGCAACGTCAACACGCTGCCGGCCTACAGCCTGTTCGACGCCGGCGGCGGTTATCGCCTGCGCCTCGCCGGCGGCCACGCGCTGACGTTCGGCGCCAACGTCACTAACCTTGCCAACAAAAAGTACTGGACCTACTACCAGGAAAACTACCTGCAGCCCGGTTCGCCCCGTACCCTTAGCCTCAATGCCCGTTATGACTTCTAGGCCCCTGATGATGAAATCGACTGTGTTGCACTGTGTGGGATTGGCGCTGGGCGTATGCCTGGCCCTGCCGGCATTTTCCGCGCCGCTGGACACCACCGGCTTGCGTTTGGACAAGGTGGTGCTGGTGATGCGCCACGGCATCCGCCCAGCCACCGATACCGCCGAACTGCAAAGCTGGTCGGCGAAGACCTGGCCGGCATTCGGTACCCGCGACGGGCAGCTGACCGCCCATGGGCGCGACGCCATCGAGCTATTGGGCCAATGGCAGCGGCACACCCTGGATGAACTCGGCCTGTTCAAGGCCGGCCAGTGCCCAGCGGCCGGCGATGCCTACGTGTGGTCCAGCCCGGTGGCGCGCACCCAGGCCACTAGCGCCGCGTTGCTGGCGGGGATGTTCCCCGGCTGCAAGGTGCCGGTGCAGCATGCCCGCGAGCGTGACGACCGACTGTTCCATGGCAGCGAAAATGGCCTGGCCCCGCTGGACCCGGCCCGTACCCAGGCAGCCATGGTGCAGGCCATGGGCGGCAGCGTGGATGCTGCGCGCCAGCATTACGCCGCACCGTTGTTGGCGATGCAGCAATTGGTGGGGGTGCCGACGCCCTGCGCGAAAAAAACCTGTGCCCTGAGCGAGCAGCCCTGGGCGCTGAAAAACAAAGGCGGCACGATCAAGCTCGGCGGCCCCCTGAGCGTGGGCGCGGCCATGAGCGAGACGATCCGCATGGAATACGCCGAAGGCCTGCCGCTGGACCAGGTGGCGTTTGGCGAGGGGCGCACGGCCGCCGACGTGTCGCGCTTGATGGCTTTGCGTTCAGGTAAATACGCGTTGAGCAACCACGTGCCCTACATCGCCCAGCGCGGTGCCTCGCAACTGCTCGGGCAAATCCTGGAGGCCTTGCAACCAGCCACCGCGGGTAGCCCGCCTGGGACGAAATGGCTGGCCTACGTGGGCCACGACAGCAACATCGCGCAGTTGCGCACGCTGTTGGGCTTTGACTGGAAGATTGCCGAATACCCGCAGAACGACGCAGCGCCAGGCGGCACGATCCTGTTCAAACGTTGGGTAAATGACCATACCGGCGAGCAGTTTGTCAGCTTGAGCTACGTGGCGCAGAGCCTGGACCAATTGCGCAGCTTGTCCACGGCGGCACCGTTTCAGGTGCAGTACCCGGGCTATGCGGGGGCGGCGTTGATGCCGTTGCAGGGGTTTGTCGCGGCGATGGAAAAACGCCTGGACCGCAGTGCGATGGAGGTGCAGCGGTATACGCAGTAAGGCGATGGCGTTGCGATGCGGCCTTCGCGGATAAATCCCGCTTGCGTAGGAGCGGATTTAACCGCGAAAAACTGCGCCGCAGTATGCCTGATTCAACGCGGTGGTCTTTTCGCGGATAAATCCGCTACAGGGGCGGATTTATCCACGAAGAAGCCGCCGCAGCCCTAATCCTTAATACTTCCAGCTCACCGAAGCCGTCAGGTTACGCGGGTCGCCAAAGTTGCTTTGGTTGTAGCGCGTGCTCATCAGGTACTTCTGGTTGGTCAGGTTGTTGACGTTCAGCTGCGTGCTCCAGTGGCTGTCGATGTCGTAGCGGGTCATCAGGCCCACCAAGGCATAGGCCTCTTGCTTGGCGTTCGGGCTGTCGTCGTTGGACACCGCGCTCTGCCAGCTGAGGCTGCCGCCCACCTTGACCTTCGGTGCCATCGGCAGTCGGTAAGTCACGTCCGAGGTAAAGGCGTGGCGGGGGATGAATTTGCGCGCGCGGTTGTCGTCGGCGTCGGTGATGTAGACGTAGGTGTAGCCACCGTTCACGTCAAGGCCTGGGTAGACTTCGCCCGAGGCCTGCAACTCGATGCCGCTGCTCTTGTACGACAGGCCGTCATACACGTAGCCGCCTTTGCTCGCGTCGTAGCCTGCATACGTGGCCACGTTGTCTTGCTTGGTGTGGAACACCGCCGCCGACACGTCCAGCTTCTTGTCCAGCAGCGAGCCCTTGATGCCGGCCTCGTAGCTTTTGCCTTCCAGCGGGGCGAGTACCTTGCCGGTGGGGTCCAGGTTGTATTGTGGGCTGTAGACCTCGGTGTAGCTGGTGTACAGCGCATACTCCGGAGTCAGGTCATACACCAGGCCCGCGTAAGGCGTTACCTTGCCGTGGATGCGCACGTTACGGCCGGTGCCGTAGTTTTCACCGTCGCTGTCGGCACTGAGCATGCGTGCACCGGTGATCAGGTGCAGGTCATCCATCAGGCTGAAGCGGGCGCCGGCGTACAGGCTCTTCTGGCGGTCGACGAAGTCCGAGGTGTCGGCGGCGTTGGCGATGTCGTAGGTGGGCTTGGGCACCGCACCGTGCAGGGCGCTGTCCAGGGACACGTCGGAGTAATACATCGAAGAGTCGTACAGCGAGCGTTCCTGGTTGTGCTGGCGCGCGTAGTTGGCGCCGAAGGTCAACTGGTGCTCGCGGCCGCCCAGGCTGAACGGGCCACTGAACGACAGGTCGCCGTCCAGCTCGTGGTTCTTGTCGTTGTACTTGGACGACAAGCCGCTGTAGCCGGTGCTGGAGGTGGTAGACCCCAGTATGTAGAACATCTGCGTGTCTTCGCGGTGCTCGGCGCCAGTGATGGTCAGCTTGGACTTCCAATCGTTGGCAAAGCTGTGCTCCCACTCGGCGAAGGCCTTGGTGGTGTGCACGTCCCAGTAAACCCACGGCTGGCCGATGTTGGAATGGGTGCTGCTGTAGTGCACCGCCTGGCCGTTGCCGTCGACCAGCGGCAGCGAGCCCCAGCTGGCGCCGTTGGCGTTGCTCTTCTGGTCTTCATAGCCCACGGTCAGCACGTCGCTGTCGCTGAGGTCGAACGCCAGCGTGCCGCTGAAAATATTCTTCTCGCGCGAGTAGTGGTCAAGGTAGGAATTGCTGTTGTCGTTGGCGTACACCACCCGGCCGCGGATGTTGCCCGAGTCAGTCAGCGGCCCGGACACGTCGATGTCCACGCGGCGCTTGTCCCAGGAGCCGCCCGTGACCTCGACCTTGGCTTGTGGGTCGTAGGTGGGGCGCTTGCGCACGAAGTTGACCGTGGCCGACGGGTTGCCCGCGCCGGACATCAGACCGTTGGCGCCGTGGATGATGTCCACGCTCTCATAAGGCGCCATATCGATGTCGCCCACCAGCAAGCCGTTGGTCAACGGCATGCCGGTGCCATCGGTCTGGAAGTTGGTGATGTCAAACCCCCGCGCGGTGAAGTAGGTGCGGTCGGTCTCGATCTTCTGCACGTTAACGCCAGGGGTGCTGGTCATCACGTCGCGGATGCTGTTGAGCTTGAAGTCGTCCATCTGCTCGCGGGTGATGGTGGTCACGCCTTGTGGCGTTTCCTGCGCGGTCAGGTTCAGCTTGGTCGCGGCCGCACTGGGCTTGCCTTGATACCCCTGGGTGACGCCATCCTGGCTGTCGGCAGTTGAGTTGATTGCCGTGGGGGCCAGGTTGAGCGTGGTGTCGGCGGCGTGGGCGGTGCTGAGCATGCCCAAGGCGATGATCGAAATGATCTGGGTGGGCAGGGGGGACAAGGTGCGCATGAACGGCCGATACTCCGGGCTTTTATGGGTATAAATGAGAGTGATTGGCAATTATGTTTCAGGTTGTGAGTGGGAATCAATCCCAAACGCACAAGAAGATTCAATCTTTTTTAATGTGTCGGAGTGCTTACGTTTCGGGGCCTGTAGGAGCGGATTCATCCGCGAAAAGAACACCTGAATTTCCTGACGCACCTCGGTGTGCTTTTCGCGGATCAATCCGCTCCTACGGGATCACCGCCCAGGGTTGGCCGTATCGCACAGTTCGAGCGCCGAGGCCTGTGCCGCATCCCGCTCGGCAATGGCCTTGAAGTCACTGTCGTCGGGCAGTTATGGACCTGACCTGATCGCCCATCCATAAACAAACGCCACCGCACCAATCGCCGCGCCCAATACGCACACCGCCAGCCAGCCCCACAGGGCATACACCTGCGTGGCAGCCAGCGCCCCCAGCCCACTGCCCACCGAGTAAAAGCACATGTAAGCGCCCACCAGCTGGCTTTGGTCATGGGGCTGGCTGGCGAAAATCAGGCTCTGATTGGTGACGTGCAGCGCCTGCACGGCGAAGTCGAGCAACAACACCCCGAGCAGCAAGGCTGACAGCGATGAGGGGCCCCAAGCCAGCGGCAGCCAGGACAGCGTCAACAGCGCCAGGGCAATAATAGTGGTGCGTGAGCCCAGCCCGCGGTCGGCCCAGCCACCAGCCTTTGCGGCGGCCAGTGCCCCGGCGACACCGGCCAGGCCCAACAGGCCGATCTGGGTGTGGCTGAGCGACAGGGGCGCGGCGCTCAGGGGCAGCACCATGGCGCTCCAGAACACGCTGAAATCGGCAAACACCAGTAACGCCAGCAGGCCGCGCCGGCGTAGCGTGCGCTGGGTAAGTAACAGCCTGAACAGCGACGCCAGCAGCGCCCGGTAGCGCAAGGGCGAGGCGGGCAACTGGGCGCGGGGCATCAGCCGGTACAGGGTGGCTGCCGACACCAGCATCAGCGTCGCGAACAGCAAAAACGCGACCCGCCAGCCGGCGAGGTCTGCCACCAACCCGGACACCAGGCGCGCCAGTAAAATACCCATCACCACGCCACTGGTGACCGTTCCGATCGCCTGGCCGCGTTGCGACGGCGAGGCGATGCTGGCGGTGAAGGCCACCAGCACCTGGATGACCACGGCCATCGAGCCGACGATTAGCATCGCCAGTAGCAGCACGCCCCAACTGGGTGAACAGGCTGCCACCAGTAAGGCCAGCGTAGACAGGCACAGTTGGCTGATGATCAGCGTGCGCCTGTCCAGCCGGTCGCCCAACGGCACGATCAGCACCAGGCCGGCTGCATAGCCCAGCTGGGTAAACGTCACCACTAAGCCAAGGTGGCCTTGGGGCACACCCAGGCTTGGGCCGATGGCGTCCAGCAGCGGTTGCACGAAATACACCGTGGCAACGGCCAAGGCGCAAGTGAACGCAAACAACACGGTCAGGCCATGGGTCAGGGTGGGGCGCGCGGGGGCATTCATGGTGAGGGGTTCCAGCAGAGAGGTTTTATTTTAAAACCAGATTTTGCCTTTTTAGCTTTTTAGGTTTTAAAATGCAACCACATTGGCTGGCAACCCTCGGAGATTCACATGGCGACAGATGACCCCCGGCAATGCCCGGTAGCGCGAGCATTGGAAGCGGTAGGCGAGCGTTGGTCGCTGCTGATCATCCGCGACGCCTTCGATGGCATGCGCCGCTTTGGCGAATTCCAGAAGAGCCTGGGCCTGGCGAAAAACATGCTGGCGGCGCGACTCAAGACGTTGGTTGAGGTGGGGGTGTTCGACGTCCAACCAGCCTCTGATGGCAGCGCCTACAAGGAATACGCACTGACCGACCGGGGCCGCCAGGTATTCCCCGTGGTGGTTGCGCTGCGCCAATGGGGCGAGCAGCAGTTATTTGCGCCGGGCGAAACCCACTCCCAGCTGGTAGACAACCAGCAAGGGCAGGCCGTGGCGCCGTTGCAGGTACGCGCGCTGGATGGCCGCCCGCTTGCACCAGAGGACTGCCACCGGCAACCGGTGGTCAAGGCTTGAGTGACTGCGCCAAAGGGTTGCCCGCAGCCCTTAGCTGGCGCATCGCGCTGTCCAGGTGGGCCCGCGCGCTGTCGTCACCAGCCCAAGGACTGGAACAGTGGCAAGACTGCATCGAGGGCAGCCAAGGTGGCGTCGGGGCGATAGTCGGCCAGTAACTGGCGACCGCTGCCGCAGTCGATCCACACGCACCGAAAGCCCATGTCGCGGGCGGCCGCGTGGTCCAGGTGGGGGCTGGCGCAAATATGCACCACCTGCTCGCGGCTCACGCCCAATTGCTGGTGGGCATGCTCGAACAACCTGGGGCCGGGCTTGTAGGCGCCGGCCTGCTGGGCGGTGATGACCCGGTCGATGGTGCCGCCCAGTTGCGCGACGTTGCCCGCGATCAGCGCGTCGTCGGTGCTGGACACAATGCACAGCTTGTAGCCGCGGGCCTTGAGCTGGCGTAGCGTCGCGACCACCTCGGGAAACGGCGGCATGGCCGGGATGGCGGCGGTGCTGCCGCTGAGCGCCGTGTTGCCCAGCCATCAGGTGTGCGAGGAATTACCGGCGGTGCCGGCCTCGGAGATGGCCCTGGTGAGCGGTGCGACGGTATTGGATGGGGTGCAGCGGGCGTTCGTGGGGTATGTGCGCGAGGTGTTGGCGTAACGTCGTAAAGCGGGCTGATCGCTAACCTCAGTAGCGCTTTTAGGCGCGGCGGTCTGGCGGCCGGGTTTATTTGCGAAAAGGGCGCTGCGGTAAGCCAGGGACTACGCGTTGCTCTTTTCGCGGATGAATCCGCTCCTACGGGGGTAGAATGGGCGTTTGGCTCAGTTGATCGAGGTCACCGCAGTGGATGTACAGCAGGGCTTCGTCCTGACCCGGCATTGGCAGGACACGCCCGCAGGCACCCAGGTGGAATTCTGGCTGGCGACCGATGACGGGCCGCGCCAGGTTCGCCTGCCGATTCAGCCCTCGGTGGCCTTTGTGCCGGCCGAGCAGCGCGGGCAGGCCGAGGTGTTGTTGAGCGCGGAGCGTGGCGTGGAGCTGCGCCCCTTGCAGTTGTGCGACTTTCATCACCGCCCGGTGCTGGGCCTGTATTGCCAGCAGCATCGCACCCTGATCGACCTCGACAAGCGCCTGCGCCAGGCCGGGGTGCAGGTGTACGAGGCCGATATCCGCCCGCCCGAACGCTACCTGATGGAGCGCTTTATTACCGCGCCCGTGCTGTTCAGCGGCACGCCGGATGCCAGTGGCGTCTTGCTGGACGCCCAGCTCAAACCCGCGCCCGACTACCGCCCCACGCTCAAGCTGGCGTCGCTGGACATCGAGACCACCGCCCAGGGCGAGCTGTACTCCATCGCCCTTGAAGGCTGCGGGCAGCGCCAGGTGTACATGCTGGGCCCGGCCAATGGCGATGCGGCGCAGGTGGATTTCGACCTGGAGTACTGCGACAGCCGCGTGGTGATGTTGCAGCGGCTCAACCACTGGATGGCGCTGCACGACCCCGACGCGATCATCGGCTGGAACGTGGTGCAGTTTGATTTGCGCGTGCTGCACGAGCACGCCCGGCGCCTGGCCGTGCCTTTGCGCCTGGGGCGCAATGGCGAAGAAATGCAGTGGCGCGAGCACGGCAGCCGCACGCACTTTTTTGCCGCGGCCGCCGGGCGCCTGATCATCGATGGCATCGAGGGGCTGCGCTCGGCGACCTGGAGCTTTACTTCCTTCAGCCTTGAAAACGTCGCGCAAACCCTGCTGGGCGAAGGCAAGGCGATCGATGACCCGTACCAGCGCATGGACGCCATCGACCGCATGTTCGCCCAAGACAAACCCGCGCTGGCACGCTACAACTTGCGCGACTGCGAGCTGGTGACGCGAATCTTCGCCAAGACCCAGTTGCTGACGTTCCTGCTGGAGCGGGCCACGGTCACCGGGCTGCCGGTGGATCGCAGTGGCGGCTCGGTGGCGGCGTTTACCCACCTGTACCTGCCGTTGATGCACCGCCAGGGCTTTGTCGCGCCGAACCTGGGCGAGCGCCCGCCCGAGGCCAGCCCCGGTGGTTTCGTGATGGAGTCAAAGCCCGGGCTTTACGACTCGGTGCTGGTGCTTGATTACAAAAGCCTGTACCCCTCGATCATCCGCACCTTTCTGATCGACCCGCTGGGCTTGATCGAGGGCCTGCGTGACCCCGGCGACGATGCATCGGTACCCGGTTTTCGCGGGGCGCGTTTTTCCCGAACCCGGCACTGCCTGCCAGCGATTGTCGAGCGGGTGTGGCAGGGCCGCGAGACGGCCAAGCGCACGCAGAACGCGCCGTTGTCCCAGGCCCTGAAAATCATCATGAACGCCTTCTACGGCGTGCTGGGCTCCAGCGGTTGCCGCTTTTTCGACACGCGCCTGGCGTCCAGCATTACCTTGCGTGGCCACGAGATCATGCGCCGTACCCGCGAGCTGATCGAAGGGCAGGGTTATGCCGTGATTTATGGCGACACGGACTCCACCTTCGTCTGGCTCAAGGGCCCCCACGGCGAAGCTGAAGCCGCCGCCATCGGCAAGGCGTTGGTGCAGTTGGTCAACGACTGGTGGCGCGAGCACCTGCACGTCGAACTGGGCCTTGAAAGTGCGCTGGAGCTGCAGTTCGAGACGCATTTCTCGCGCTTTCTGATGCCGACCATTCGCGGCGCCGAGGAGGGCAGCAAGAAGCGCTACGCAGGCTTGGTGACCCGCGTCGATGGCCGCCAGGAGATGGTCTACAAGGGCCTGGAAACCGTGCGCAGCGACTGGTCGCCGTTGGCCCAGCAGTTTCAGCAGGAGCTCTACCAGCGCATCTTTCACCGCGTGCCGTATCAGGACTACGTGCGTGACTACGTACGCCGCACCCTGGCGGGTGAATACGACGAGCGCCTGGTGTACCGCAAGCGCCTGCGCCGCGCCTTGGACGACTACGAGCGCAACGTGCCGCCCCATGTGCGCGCGGCGCGCTTGGCCGACGAGTACAACGACCAGCAGGGCCGTGTGCGCCAGTATCAGAACGGCGGCTGGATCAACTACGTGATCGCCGTGGCAGGGCCCGAGCCGCTGGAGGCAAGGGTGAGCGCGATTGACTACGATCATTACGTGACGCGGCAGTTGCAGCCGGTGGCGGATGCGATATTGCCATTTGTGGGGGATGATTTTTCGACGTTGGTGGGGGGGCAGATGGGGTTGTTTTGATGGATGCTGTTGACGCCTTACAGACCCTGAAATCATGAACCGCTATCACCAACTCCTCATCTTCCACAGCGTCGCCCAGCACACCAGCCTGGCTGGCGCTGCACGTGCCTTGAACGTCGCAGGCCCCACGGTCATGCGCGCCATGGCTGCGTTGGAGCAACGCCTGGGCGTCAGCTTGATCGAGCGCACCACTCAAGGCATTTCCCTTACCGAGGCCGGCCAGCGCTTCGCCGTCGACTGCGCCAAACTCTTGGCTCAGGTTGAGCAGGCCGACGCCTTTGCCAAAGGGTTGCAGGTGCACGCCAAAGGGCTGTTGCGGGTGGTGATGCCGCCCATACTCAACCCTTCGATCAGCGTGCCGCTGCTGCTTGATTATCTGGACCGTTACCCCGAGGTGAGCCTGCAGGTGGATTACCGGCCTGATTTGCCCAGTGCCCATGAACCGCCTTGGGACGTGGTGGTGTGGGCGGGGCAATTGCCCAGCTCCTCGTTGGTGGCGATCAGGGTAGGGCACCTGCCGGAGGGTGTGCCGGTGCAGGTGGTCTATCGCGACGGCCTGAAGGCCTCGGCGCGGGTGCGCAGCTTTGTCGACCTGGCGGTGCCGTGGTTGCGGGGCCATCAAAAATTAGTGGAATAGCATTCCAAAAATACAGTATGGTCCTTGCAAACCGCACAATAAGGAACGCACTGTGAAGCTGGCCATCGACTCCTACTGCTACCACCGCTACTTCGGCGAGGTGTACCCGCACCTGGAAACCGACCCGGGCCAGCGCATGACCTTGGAAGACTTTATCGAAAAGGCCCGGGGCCACGCCGTGCAAGGTGTGTCGATCGAATCATTCATGCTGGCAGATCGTTCCCCGGCGTACTTGGCGCAACTGCGCGAGCGGCTCCAAGCGGCTCAACTGGAGTTGGTGTGGGCCTGGGGTCACCCTCATGGGCTGGGTTCAGGCAATCGCCCCGAAGCGCTGGCCGAGCTGCTGGAGCATGTGGACATCGGCCGCGCCTTGGGCGCCCGTGTCATGCGCATTTGTGCCGGCGGGCGGCGGACCCGGCCTGAGACCTGGCTTGAACACAAGGCGCGGCTGGTGCCGTTGCTCAAGCAGGCCGCGGACTACGCGCAGGGCCAAGGCATGGTGCTGGCCATGGAAAACCACGTCGACCTGTACGCTGCCGAGGTGCTGGAGTTGCTCGACGCCGTCGCCAGCCCAGCCTTGGGCGTGTGCCTGGACACCGCGAACAATCTGCGCATGCTGGAAGACCCGATGCTGGTCATCGAGCAATTGGCCCCTCATGCCAAGGCCACTCACATCAAGGACATCACCGCCTACCGGGGCAGCCCGCGGGACTTCGGCTTTTGGCCCAGCGTGCCGGTGGGGCAGGGGCTGATCGATATACCGCGTACCTTCGAGCTGCTGCGCGAGCATGGCTTCGACGGGTTACTGGCGCTGGAGCTGGATTACCTGCACCCTGACCACGGGCCGGAGGATGCGGCGATCGCCAAGAGCCTGGCGTATATGCGCGAATGGCTTTGACACCCGTCACACAAGGCCGGCAACACGAATCTTAAAGGTCATGTGGGAGCGAGCTTGCTCGCGAAGCGCCGCGCGGGCGCTTCGCGAGCAAGCTCGCTCCCACATTTGTTGCATCGTGCCGTAGCCTGTGGGGTAGGTGTTGCCTGCCTTGGTAGTTGGCGCATGGCCTGCGCGATGGATAAAAAAAAGGCGCCCGAAGGCGCCTTGAAAATTCACCTCAACCGAGGGAGGCCAGGTGAAGCCGTTCAGATCGGTGCAGCGGTGGTAAGGCGCTGCGTGAACGGAATAGGGTGGGGGCTTACTTGCCCAGCTTGACCCGCGTCCAGCTGCGGGTCATGTAGCGTTGAATCGAGATCGGCAGGTCGGGCACCGCGTACAGGGTGGCCAGTACGTCCTGGGGCGGGTAGGAGCCCGGGTCGTCGCGGATGGCTTCGTCGACCAAGGGCGTGGCCGCCGCGTTCGCGTTGCTGTAGCCCACGCTGTTGGTGATTTCGGCCATGATCTCCGGGCGCATCAAGAAGTTCATGAACTTGTACGCGCCCTCGACGTTGCCGGCGTCCCGCGGGATGGCGACCATGTCGTAGAAACTGCCTGCGCCTTCCTTGGGAATGCTGTACTCGATGTGCGTCTTGCCGCCCACCTCCTGCGCCCGGGCCTTGGCCTGGTAGATGTCGCCCGAATAGCCCACGGCCACGCAGATATTGCCGTTGGCCAGGTCCGAGATGTACTTGGAGGAATGGAAATACGCCACGTAGGGGCGGATTTTCATGAACAGCCCTTCAGCCTCGGCGATCTGCTTTTTGTCCTGCGTGTTCACCGGGTAGCCCAGGTAATGCAGGGCCACCGGCAGCATCTCGGTGGGCGAATCGAGGAAGCTGATGCCACAGCTTTTCAACTTGGCGGCGTTCTCGGGCTTGAACAGCAGGTCCCAGGAATTGACCGGGGCGTCCTTGCCCAGCACGGCCTTGACCTTGTCAGGGTTATAGCCGATGCCGATCGAGCCCCACATGTACGGGAATGCGTGGGCGTTGCCCGGGTCGCTGGCAGCCACGTTGTTGAGCAGCGTGGTGTTCAGGTTTTTCCAGTTGGGCAGCTTGGATTTGTCCAGCGGCTGGTACACCCCGGCCTTGATCTGCTTGGCCAAAAAACTGTTGGACGGCACCACGATGTCGTAGCCCGACTTGCCGGCCAGCAGCCGCGCTTCCAGGGTTTCGTTGCTGTCGAACAAGTCGTAGACCACGCGGATGCCGGTCTCGGCCTCGAACTTCTTCACGGTGTCGGGGGCGATGTAGTCCGACCAGTTGTAAACCCGCAGCACCTGGTCATCAGCCTGGGCGGCAGTGGAAAACAAGCCCAGGAAGGACACGGCCAGGAGGGTCCTGCCAAACGTATTCATGTACAACTCCAATTCTTGTTACAGGTCGGGAAAACGCGGCCGCTTCAGGCGACCGCACCCGCCATTTTTTTCTTTGCAGGTGTTGCCTGTGGGGTATAGGACTCGCTGGCGGTCTGCTCCATGGCTTCTTGCAGGGCCCGCACGCGGTTCTTCTCGGCGCGGCGGCCGAAGTACCACACACCGAAGGTCACGAACGACACGGCCAACAGGATCAGGCTGGCGATGGCACTTGATTTCCGGTTTCACGCCCAGGCGCACCGCCGAGAACACTTCCATCGGCAGGGTGGTGGAGCCCGGCCCCGACACGAAGCTGGCCAACACCAGGTCATCCAGCGACAGGGCGAACGACATCATGCCGCCGGCCGCCAACGAGGGCGCGATCATCGGGATGGTGATCAGGAAGAACACCTTCAAGGGGCGCGCACCCAGGTCCATGGCCGCCTCTTCGATGGACAAATCCAGCTCACGCAGGCGCGCCGACACCACCACCGCCACATAGGCGGCGCAGAACGTGGTGTGGGCGATCCAGATGGTCATCACCCCGCGCTCCTGCGGCCAGCCCAGGGATTGGGCCATGGCTACGAACAGCAGCAACAGCGACAGGCCGGTGATTACTTCGGGCATCACCAGGGGCGCGGTCACCAGGCCGCCGAACAGCGTGCGGCCCTTGAAGCGGGTGACGCGGGTCAGCACGAACGCGGCCAGGGTGCCCAGCACCACTGCGGCGAACGCGGTGTAGCAGGCGATCTCCAGCGAACGGCCCACCGAACCCATCAGTTGCTTGTTGTCCCACAGGCCTGCGTACCAACGCACCGACCAACCGCCCCAGACCGTCACCAGCTTGGAGTCGTTGAACGAATAGATGACCAGGATCACCATGGGCAGGTAGATGAACAGCAGGCCCAGCACCAACATCAGCTTGGAAAACTCGAAACGTTTCATGCGCGCCCCTCCATCTCTTTGGCCTGGCTGCGGTTGAAGAGCAGAATCGGGATAATCAGGATGCCCAGCATGATCACGGCCAACGCCGAGGCCACAGGCCAGTCGCGGTTGTTGAAGAACTCTTGCCACAACACGCGGCCGATCATCAGGGTTTCCGGGCCGCCCAGCAGTTCCGGGATAACGAACTCGCCCACCACCGGGATGAACACCAGCATGCAGCCGGCGATGATGCCGTTCTTGGCCAGCGGCACGGTGATTTTCCAGAAGCTGTTGAAGGTGCTGGAACCCAAGTCCGACGCTGCTTCCAACAGGCTCTGGTCGTGCTTCACCAGGTTGGCGAACAACGGCAGGATCATGAAGGGCAGGTAGGCGTACACCACGCCGATGTACACGGCGGTGTTGGTGTTGAGGATCTCGATCGGGTTTTGGATGATGCCGGTCCACATCAAGAAGGCATTGAGCAGGCCGTTGTTGCTGAGGATGCCCATCCAGGCATACACGCGGATCAGGATCGCCGTCCAGGTCGGCATCATGATCAGCAGCAACAGCACGGTCTGCACTTCTTTCTTGGCCTTTGCAATGGCGTAGGCCATCGGGAAGCCGATCACCAGGCACATCACGGTGCTGAAAAAGGCCACCTTGAGCGAGCCCAGGTAGGCCGACAGGTACAGGTCATCGTCGGCCAGCAGGGTGTAGTTGCCCAGGTTCAACAGCACCTGGAGCTTCTGGTCGACGAAGCTTGCCAGCTCCGTGTACGGCGGAATGGCCAAGGCCGCTTCCGAGAAGCTGATCTTCATCACGATGAAGAACGGCAGCATGAAAAACAGGAACAGCCAGATGAACGGCACGCCGATGACGAGCTTGCGGCCACTGGGGATCAGCCGCTGCAGGGAGTTGAGAGTTTTCATGCGCGCAGTACCACGCCGCTGTCATCCTCCCACCAGACGTACACGGTGTCGTCCCAGGTTGGCCGGGCGCCACGGCGTTCGGCGTTGGCCATGAACGACTGCACCACTTTGCCGCTTGGCAGCTCCACGTAGAACACCGAGTGGCCGCCCAAGTAGGCGATGTCGTGCACCTTGCCCTTGGACCAGTTGTATTCGGCGGTCGGCTGGATCGTACTGACCAGCAGTTTTTCCGGGCGGATGGCGTAGGTGACGGACTTGTCTTCTACCGAGGTGCTGACGCCGTGGCCCACGTAGATCGGTTGGGCCAGGTCCTTGCAGCGGATCACCGCGTGGCCTTCCTGGTCATCGATCACGGTGCCGTCGAAGGCGTTCACGTTGCCGATGAACTCGCACACCATGCGGCTGACCGGGGCTTCGTAGATATCGATCGGGCTGCCGATCTGGGCGATCCAGCCCAGGTGCATGATGGCGATGCGCTGGGCCATGGTCATGGCCTCTTCCTGGTCGTGGGTCACCATCACGCAGGTCACGCCCACGCGTTCGATGATCTCTACCAGTTCCAGCTGCATTTGCGAGCGCAGCTTTTTATCCAGGGCGCCCATAGGTTCGTCGAGCAACAACAGCTTTGGCCGCTTGGCCAGGGAGCGGGCCAGGGCCACGCGCTGGCGCTGGCCACCGGACAGTTGGTGCGGTTTGCGCTTGGCGTACTGGGTCATGTGCACCAGCTTGAGCATCTCTTCGACCCGGGCGTCGATTTCGGCGGCAGCCAGGCGGTCTTGCTTAAGGCCAAAGGCAATGTTCTGCGCCACGGTCATGTGCGGGAACAATGCGTAGCTTTGGAACATCATGTTGATCGGCCGCTCGTAGGGCGGCAGGTCGGTAATGTCGACGCCGTCGAGCAGGATGCGCCCTTCGGTCGGCCGTTCGAAGCCTGCCAGCATGCGCAGGAGTGTGGATTTGCCGGAGCCGGAGCCACCCAGCAGGGCGAAGATCTCGCCTTGATGGATGTCCAGGGACACATCGTCCACGGCAATCGTCTCGTCAAACTTCTTGGTGACCCTATCGATCTTGACCAGCACCTTTTTCGGTTGCGGGTTGCCTTCTAGAGCCTTCCTGTAAATGCTGGAGGCGTTTGCCATGTGAAACTCCCAACAGGTGTTAGCAGCCCGGCCAAATCGGCCGAGCCTAATAGTTGATTTCAAATCCGCAGGGTGCGGACCACTTCAGCGCAGCCATCCTTGCTGCCTAGTGCTGCTTGTTGTTGTCGTGTTAACTCGGTCGAGCAGGCACGCGTTGCGGCGTGTCCTGGTCGGATGACGCGGGTGTGACGGGCTTGGCAGAAAAAATAGGCGTCGTCAGCGTGCGCTGCGTTGCTCGGCGCGTAGCCGGCAGGCATCGCCAAAGGCCTGGAAAATGCGCAAATAGGGCGGGTTGCTCAGCACCTGCCATTCGGGGTGCCATTGCACGCCCAGGGCGAATGCCTTGCTGCCTTCTATAGAAGCTGCTTCCACCAGGCCGTCGCCGGCCAAGGCCTCGACGCGCAAGCCGGGTGCCAGGCGATCGACGCCTTGGTGGTGCAGGGAATTGACCTGGATGACCTGGGGCAGGCCGATGGCTTGGAGCACGCCGCCTGGCTGCACGTCCACGTCGTGGGCGGCGGCATACTGCACCTCAAGGCTTGGGTGGGCGGGCTCGCGGTGGTCCATGTAGCTGCCGGTTTCCCGCACCTTCTGGTGCAGGCTGCCGCCAAAGGCCACGTTCATTTCCTGGAAGCCGCGGCAGATGCCCAGCACCGGAATGCCCGCGGCCACCGCTGCGCGCAGCAGGGGCAGCGTGGTGTGGTCCCGAAGGGGGTCGTGCACGGTGCCAGGCTGGCTGGCCGGGCCCTGGTAATGGAAAGGTTCGACGTTGGACGGCGAGCCGGTAAACAGCAAGCCGTCCAGATGCTCGAGCAGGCCGTCGGTGTCCGACAGTTCGCCCAGCGCCGGGAGAATCACGGGCAGCCCCTGTGCGGCCGTGCACACGGCCTCCAGGTACTTGCTACCGCTGGCGTGCCAGGCATACAGCCCGATCTCTTTGACGCACGCACTTACACCCACCAATGGCTTGATTGCCATTTTTATTCACCTCGAAAAACCACACTTGAACGAGCTTTTCGAGAGCTTAGCCTTGTTGATTTTTTTTAACAACCGTCCTGTAAAAAATTCAGCACGCGGCGTTGAATATCTTTGGTTATTTCATCTTTGCCGGCCTATTTGGCGCCTCCTGATCGGTTGAAAAACCTGATCAAGCCTCGTTTTGGTGCTCTTGACTTCCCCAAGCCTTTCGGATTGACTGGAATAGAGAAGGGCAGTGAACATAATAATTAACAGCAAAGGTGTTTCATCATGGCGGTCTCCCCGCGCGTTGTTCAGCTTAACGAAGCGAACACTTTCCTTAAGCAGCATCCCGAGGTTTTGTACGTCGACCTTCTGATTGCAGACATGAACGGCGTGGTCCGCGGCAAGCGTATCGAGCGCGCCAGCCTGCACAAAGTCTATGAGAAAGGTATCAACCTGCCGGCCTCGCTGTTTGCCCTGGACATCAATGGCGCAACAGTGGAAAGCACCGGCCTGGGCCTGGACATCGGCGATGCCGATCGTATCTGCTATCCCATCCCAGGTACCCTGAGCATGGAGCCCTGGCAGAAACGCCCCACCGCGCAATTGTTGATGACCATGCACGAACTGGAAGGCGAGCCGTTTTTCGCCGACCCGCGCGAGGTGCTGCGCCAGGTGGTCAAGCAATTCGACGACCTGGGCCTGACCATCTGTGCGGCCTTCGAGCTTGAGTTCTACCTCATCGACCAGGACAACGTGAACGGCCGGCCGCAGTCGCCGCGCTCACCCATCTCCGGCAAGCGCCCGGTGTCGACCCAGGTGTACCTGATCGACGACCTGGACGAGTACGTCGACTGCTTGCAAGACATCCTTGAAGGCGCCAAAGAGCAGGGTATCCCTGCCGACGCCATCGTCAAGGAAAGTGCCCCGGCCCAGTTCGAAGTGAACCTGCACCACGTCGCCGACCCGATCAAGGCCTGCGACTACGCAGTGTTGCTCAAGCGCCTGATCAAGAACATCGCCTACGACCATGAGATGGACACCACGTTCATGGCCAAGCCGTACCCGGGGCAAGCGGGCAACGGCCTGCACGTGCACATCTCGATCCTGGACAAAAGCGGCAAGAACATCTTTACCAGTGAAGACCCCGAACAGAACGCAGCCCTGCGCCATGCGATCGGCGGCGTGCTGCAAACCCTGCCGGCATCCATGGCCTTCCTGTGCCCCAACGTCAACTCGTACCGGCGCTTTGGTGCGCAGTTCTACGTGCCCAACTCGCCGAGCTGGGGCATCGATAACCGCACGGTAGCGGTGCGCGTGCCGACAGGCTCGGCGGACTCGGTGCGCATCGAACACCGCGTGGCCGGTGCCGACGCCAACCCCTACCTGCTGCTGGCATCGGTGCTTGCCGGCGTGCATCACGGCCTGACGAACCAGATCGAGCCGGGTGCACCGGTGGAAGGCAACTCCTACGAGCAGAACGAGCAAAGCCTGCCCAACAACCTGCGTGATGCCCTGCGCGAGTTGGATGACAGCGAAATTCTGGCGCGCTACATCGACCCCAAGTACACCGATGTGTTTGTCGCCTGCAAGGAAAGCGAGCTGGCCGAGTTCGAAAACTCGATTTCGGACCTGGAATACAACTGGTACCTGCACACCGTTTGACGTCAACCCCCTTTTATATTCGAGTGTATTGCCATGAGCACAACCCGTAGCGACTGGGAACAGCTGTACCAGTCCCTTACCCTGGAAGGCCGCGCGTTCATCGACGGCCAGTACGTGCCCGCTGCCAGCGGCGCCACCTTTGAATGCCTGAGCCCGGTGGACGGACGCTTCCTGGCGAACGTGGCCAGCACCGACGAAGCCGATGCCAATGCGGCCGTCAGCGCCGCGCGCCGCGCGTTCGAATCCGGCGTGTGGTCGGGCCTGGCACCTGCACAGCGCAAACGCACGCTGATCCGTTTCGCCGACTTGATCCTGGCCAACCAGGAAGAGCTGGCGCTGCTGGAAACCCTGGACATGGGCAAGCCGATCAGCGACGCCCTGGCCATCGACGTGCCCGCCGCCGCCAACGCGATCCGCTGGAGCGCCGAGGCCATCGACAAGATCTACGACGAAGTGGCACCCACCCCGCACGACCAATTGGGTTTGATCACCCGTGAGCCGGTGGGCGTGGTCGCGGCCATCGTGCCGTGGAACTTCCCCCTGATCATGGCCAGCTGGAAGTTCGCCCCGGCCCTGGCGGCTGGCAACTCGTTCATCCTCAAGCCATCGGAAAAGTCCCCGCTCACGGCGATCCGCATCGCCCAATTGGCCTTGCAAGCCGGCATCCCCAAAGGCGTGTTCAACGTGCTGCCCGGCTACGGCCACACCGTGGGCAAGGCCCTGGCCCTGCACATGGACGTCGACACCTTGGCCTTCACCGGCTCCACCGCGATTGCCAAGCAACTGCTGATTTATGCAGGCCAAAGCAACATGAAGCGGGTGTGGATGGAGGCGGGCGGCAAGAGCGCCAACGTGGTGTTCGCCGATGCACCGGATTTGCAAGCCGCAGCCCAAGCGGCCGCGGGCGCCATCGCCTTCAACCAGGGCGAAGTCTGCACCGCCGGCTCGCGCCTGCTGGTGGAGCGCTCTATCCGTGACACCTTCATCCCCCTGGTGGTGGAGGCGCTCAAGGCCTGGAAGCCGGGGCATGCCCTGGACCCTGCGACCAACGTCGGCGCCATCGTCGATGCGCGCCAGCTGGAAAACGTGCTGCGCTACATCCAGATTGGCAAGGACCAGGGCGCGCACTTGCTCGCCGGCGGCAACCGTACCCTGCAAGACACCGGCGGCTTGTACCTGGAGCCGGCGATCTTTGACGGCGTGGACAACGCCATGACCATCGCCGCCGAAGAGATTTTTGGCCCGGTGCTCTCGGTGATCACCTTCGACAGCACCGAGCAGGCCCTGCACATCGCCAACGACAGCATCTTCGGCCTGGCCGCAGGCGTGTGGACCCGCGACTTGAGCAAGGCCCACACCTTCGCCCGTGGCCTGCGTGCCGGCAGCGTCTGGGTCAACCAATACGACGGCGGCGACATGACCGCGCCGTTCGGTGGTTTCAAGCAGTCGGGCAATGGCCGGGACAAGTCCCTGCATGCGTTCGACAAGTACACCGAACTCAAGGCCACCTGGATCAAACTGTAACCACACCAATAAGAACAGGGCGGCCCCGATAGCCGCCCAGGACGTGACTCATGCAACCTTATGTAAACAGCTACTACGCCGACACCCGCAACAGCGGCCGTGAATTCCCTATTTTGGACCAGGTAGTCGAAACCGATGTGTGCATCATCGGCGCCGGCTACACGGGCCTGTCATCGGCACTGTTCTTGAGCGAGGCCGGCTACCGCGTCACGGTACTGGAGGCGGCCAAGGTCGGCTTCGGCGCCAGCGGTCGCAATGGCGGCCAACTGGTCAACAGCTACAGCCGCGACGTCGACGTGATCGAGGCCCGCTATGGTGCCCGCACCGCCGAAGTGCTGGGCAGCATGATCTTTGAAGGCGGCGACATCATCCGCGAGCGCATTGCCCAGTACGGTATCGAATGCGACTACCGCCAGGGCGGAATCTTCGCCGCGCTGAACCCCAAGCAACTGCGCGGCCTGGCCGAACAGAAGCGTGGCTGGGAGCGTTACGGCAACGATCAATTGCACATGCTCGATGCCACCGACATCGCAGGCCAAATCGGTTCCGATGCGTACGTGGGTGGCTTGCTGGACAAGTCCGGCGGGCACATCCACCCCCTGAACCTGGCGCTGGGTGAGGCGGCGGCCGTGATCAAGCTGGGTGGGCGCATCTACGAGCAATCGGGCGCGGTGGACATTCGCTATGGCGAACCGATCGTGGTCAGCACCGCCAAAGGCCAGGTGCGCGCCAAGTACCTGCTGATCGCCGGCAACGCTTACCTGAATAAGGACCTGGACACGCGGGTCACCAGCAAGAGCATGCCCTGCGGTTCGCAGATCGTGGTCACCGAGCCGTTGTCTGAAAAGGTCGCGCGTGAGCTGATCACAAACAACTACTGCGTGGAAGACTGTAACTACCTGCTGGACTACTACCGCCTGACCGCCGACAACCGCCTGCTGTATGGCGGTGGCGTGGTGTACGGCGCGCGCGAGCCCGATGACATCGAGCAGTTGATCTTGCCCAAGATCCTCAAGACCTTCCCGCAGCTCAAGGGCGTGAAGATCGACTACCGCTGGACCGGCAATTTCTTGCTGACCATGTCGCGCATGCCGCAGTTTGGTCGCGTGGAAAAGAACGCCTATTACATGCAAGGCTACAGCGGCCACGGCGTGACCTGCTCGCACCTGGCCGGCAAGCTGATTTCGGAGATGATCCGCGGCGACGCCGAGCGCTTCGAGGCCTTCGCCTCGCTACCGCACATGCCGATGCTGGGCGGGCGCACGTTCCAAGCGCCGCTCACGGCCATGGGCGCGGCGTATTACGCCCTGCGGGATCGCTTCGGGGTATAAACCGCGGCGAGCCTGCTGTCGGAGCGGATTTATCCGCGAAAAGAACAACACGGTCATCCAGCCATACCGTGGCGATCTTCGCGGATAAATGCGCTCCTACACCGGGGCCAAAACCCACGTGCCGGATCAAACATGATTTAATACTCAACGCTAAAAATCCCATTGAGTATTTTTCATATAAGGCTGACATGGACACGGGGACTCGACTCAAACTAGTGCGCGAAAGCTACCAGCTTTCCCAGCGTGAGCTGGCCAGGCGCAGCGGCGTCACCAATGCCACCATTTCCCTTATCGAACAGAACCGCGTCAGCCCCTCGGTCAGCTCCCTGAAAAAGCTGCTCGAAGGCATACCCATGTCGCTGGCGGATTTCTTCACCTTCGACGAACCGCCCCGCGAAGAAAGCTATATTTTCCGTAGCGCCGAGCAGCCTGACCTGGGCCGTCATGGCCTGCGCCTGCTGTTGGTGGGCGCCACTGTGCCCGGCCGGCAGATGCGCTTTTTGCGCGAGCAATACGCCCCCGGCGCAAGCTCCGGCGAAGAGCCGATCGTGCACAGCGAAGGCGAGGAGTGCGGGTTGGTCACGCGCGGTACCATCGAGCTGACCATCGATGGCCAGGTGAACATTCTGAACGCGGGCGATGGGTATTACTTCCCGACCACCTTGGCGCACCGGTTCCAGAACATCGGCCAGGACGAGGCCGAGATCATCAGCGCCAATACCCCGGCGAACTTCTAAGCCCGGCGCTGTTCTTTTCGTGATCTATCAAGGCACCGGTGTCAGCACCGGTTGCCCGGCGAAATGCGCCGCCAGGTTGTCCAGCACCAGGCGCAGCGTCGCCGCCACCGCCTCCGGCGAACGGCCGGCGATGTGCGGGGTCAGGATCACGTTGTTCAGTGCCTTAAGCTCGGTCGGGATGTCAGGCTCACCCTCGACCACATCCAACGCTGCCCCCGCCATTTCCTTGCGCTGCAAGGCCGCAATCAGCGCCTGGGTATCCACCACGCTGCCGCGCGCGATATTGATCAAAAACCCTTCGGGCCCCAACGCGCGCAGCACGCTGGCATCGATCAAGTGCCGGGTGCCTGTGCCACCGGGCGTGGCCACCACCAGAAAGTCGCACCACTGGGCCAGTTCCACCAGGGTGGGGCAGTAGCGGTAATGGCAGCCTTCTACCGGCAAGCGGTTGTGATAGGCCACCGCCATATCAAACCCCTGTGCACCGCGACGGGCGATCTGCTGGCCGATGTTGCCCAACCCCAGGATGCCCAGGCGCTTGCCGGAAATCATCGGGCGCGGTTGCCGCGCGCCATTCCACTCGCCACGGCGCACCGCGGCGTCGGCCTGGGGAATGCCCCGGGCCGCCGACATCAACAGGGTCATGGCGTGGTCGGCCACGCTGGCGTCGTTGGTGCCCGGGCCATGGGTGACGACGACGCCACGGGCCTGGGCGGCATGCACGTCAATCTGCTCGAAGCCTGCGCCCATGGCGCAGATGATTTCCAACTGCGCCATGGCCACCATCTCGGCGGCCGCAAGGCCGGTCGAACCGTTGGTCAGCACGGCGCTGATCTGCGCGCCCTGCGCCTTGATCGTCGCCTCCCGTGCAGCGCGGGTGGTGGCCAGGTGCAGTGCAAAGCCTGCGCCCGTCAGTTGCGCCAAGGCTTCAGGCGCCAGTTCGATCAGCACCAACAACGGGATGGCCATCGCAACGCTCCGGTGAGTTCAACGCTTAGGCGGCAAAACTGTACGGCCCGCCCTTTTTCAGCGCCGCCTGGTAGGCAGGGCGCGCCTGCAACCGTTTGACCCACGCCGCAAGGTGAGGGTAGGGGCCCAGTTTGCCCTGAGCCCGGGCAATTTCGCCAATGAAACTCATCTGGATATCCGCCGCGCTCAGTTCATCGCCCAGCAAGTAGTCGCGGTTGCTCAGGGCGGTGTCCAGGTAGCCCAGGTAATTGGCCACCTCCGAGTCGATGCGCGGCTGCAGCGGGGCACCGGCCGGGCCCAGGCGGCCGACGTAGAGGTTGAGCATCAGCGGCAGCATGGCCGAGCCCTCGGCAAAATGCAGCCATTGCACGTAGTCATCATAGGCGTCGCTGCCAGGCCCAGGTTGCAGGGCACCCTGCCCATGGCGGCGGATGACGTAGTCGATGATTGCCGCCGATTCGATCAGCGTGCGCTCGCCGTCTTGCAACACCGGCGACTTGCCCAGTGCATTGATCGCTTTGAGTTCGGGCGGCGCCAGGTTGGTCTGGGGGTTGCGCTGGTAGGTCTGCAGCGCATAAGGGATCGACAATTCCTCCAGCAGCCACAGAATTCGTTGCGAGCGCGAGTTGTTCAGGTGGTGGACGATCAGCATGGTCAGGTCCTTTGTACGGGCAGGAATACGTTAGGCGCCTGCGAATGAAACATGTTCAATCGCATGGCCGGTTCTTTTTGTCTGAAAAGTGTCTGAAAATCCACAGAAATGACACGTGCCAGTGGGCAGGCAGGGGTAAAAGTGCTTAAGCTTTCGCACAATGCTGGATCCAGGAGGCGAAAGGAATGTCAGCCGCAGAATTTTCCGACCTGATTGGTCTCAAGGCCCAGGCCTTTTCCGAGAGCGGCACCATCGAGCGCGTGCTGAATGCCTTGCGCAAGCACCTGAAGATGGATGTTGCCTTCGTTTCCCATTTTCGTGCCCAAGACCGCGTGTTCACCCACGTGGACGCGGCCGACCCTTCGCCCATCAAACAGGGTGACGTGTTGTCGCTGGACGTCGGCTACTGCCAGCGTGTGGTGGACGGCCGCCTGCCGGGGTTGATCGCCAATACCGCCGACGTGCCGTTGGCCATGAGCCTGCCGGAAACCGTGGCGCTGCCCATCGGTTCGCACATGAGCGTGCCGATCTACCTGAGCAACGGCAACCTCTACGGCACGTTCTGCTGTTTTGGCTACCAGGCCGACAGCAGCCTTAGTGAGCGCGACATGCAGGTGATGAAGGTGTTCGCCGAGCTGATCACCGACCAGATCGAAAGCGACTTGCGCCGGGTTCAGGATCGGGTGCGCAAGCACCGGCGCATTTCCGAGGTACTGGGCAGCGCTCAGCCGGCCATCGTCTACCAGCCGATCTTCGATGCCCGCACCTTGGCGGTGTCGGGCTGGGAGTGCCTGTCGCGCTTTACCAGCGAACCCATGCGCAGCCCCGACAAATGGTTTGAAGACGCTGCCGAAGCCGGCCTTGGGGTTGACCTGGAGTGCCGGGCCATCGAGCAGGCGCTGATTGGCCTGGCGACGTTGCCGGCGCACACCTACATGACGCTGAACTGCTCGCCGCAGCTGATCTTCAGTGGCCGCCTGGACGCCCTGCTGCAAGGCCACCCGGTCAATCGGCTGGTGCTGGAAATCACCGAGCATGCGGTGGTGTCCGATTACGTGCGCTTGCAGCATTCCCTGGAAGGCCTGCGCCGCAGCGGCGTGCAACTGGCGATCGACGACGCCGGTGCCGGCTATGCCAGCATGCGCCATATCCTGTTGCTCAACCCCGACATGATCAAGCTGGACATGAGCCTTACCCGGGGCATCGATCGCGACTCCAAGCTACGGGCCATGGCCTCGGCGATCATTGCCTTTGCCGCGCAAACCGGCAGCACGGTGGTGGCCGAAGGCGTGGAGACCGAGTCCGAACTTGAGGCGCTGCGCTCGCTGGGTGCCTCCAAGGTGCAGGGCTACCTGCTGGGGCGGCCGATGACATTGGCCGATGCTCAACAATTGACTGCCGCAAGCCTGGTGACATGAGTTGAGTGCAAGCCGCCGTAGCCTTCTGAAATCCATCGCCGCGCTGCCAGTGCTCGCTGTTTGCCCCACCTGGGCGCAGGCCGCAGAGCCTTGGCAGGCCCGCTTTGCGCAACTTGAAACCACCTTGGGCGGTCGCCTGGGTGTTTTTGCCCTCGATACGGCCACCGGTCGGCAACTGGCTTACCGTGCTCAAGAGCGCTTTGCGTTTTGCAGCACGTTCAAGTTGCTGTTGGCCTCGGCCATCTTGAAACGCAGTGAGCAAGACCGCGACCTGTTGCAACAGCGCCTGCGGTATAGCCAAAGCGAGGTGGTCAATTACTCCCCTGTCAGCGAAAAGCATGTCGGCGACGGCATGACGGTGGCCGACCTGTGTGCCGCAGCCCTGCAGTACAGCGACAACACCGCTGCCAATGTACTGATCAAGCACGTGGGCGGCCTTGCAGCCGTGAACGACTTTGCCCACGGCAACGGCGCGCCGAGCTTTCGCCTCGACCGCTGGGAAACGGCCCTCAACAGCGCCATCCCCGGTGACCTGCGCGACACCGTTGCGCCGCAGGACATGGCGCGCGCCCTACGGCATTTGGCCGTGGGCGATGGCCTGGCAAGGGCGCAACGCGTGCAGTTATGTGAGTGGCTAAAGGGCAACACCACGGGGGCTACGCGGATTCGCGCGGGCGTGCCGGCAGGCTGGGGCGTGGGCGACAAGACCGGTTCTGGCGACTATGGCAGTGCCAACGACCTGGCAGTGATCTGGCCGCCAGGCCGGGCGCCGTTGGTGTTGGCGGTGTACACCACCCGGCATGACAAGCAAGGTGAGTACCGCAGCGACGTGATTGCCGCGGCGGCAGCCATCGTGGTGCAGTGGCTGGGCTGAACGTCAGGTCGGGTCAAACACGAAAATCATCACGTTGCCCTGCTGGTAGCGCTTGCCATCCTTGGGCAACAGGTCGATTTCGTGTTGCTCTTCCGGGCTCTTGACCCGCATCACCACACCCACCGAGCCTTTCTGGCGTGCCTGGGCCATCCAGGCGCCAATGTCGTCCAGGCTTACCTGGCGGTCCTTGGCATCATCAAAGCCCAGGCCGTATTTGGTTTCGCCCGCGGTGTTGTACAGCGCCACTTGCGGGTTTTTGGTATGCCAGGCCAGGGCCGACGCCGCGCCCAGTTCGTTGCTCAGCAGCGTATGGGCCTGGGCCAACTCCTGGCTATGGGCGGCGATGAACACGTCGGGCATTTTATTGTCGACGATGCTGTTGGGCATCGCCGAAGGCAAAAGCCCCACCAGGATCAACATGCCCAAGGCTGGCGCCAGCCAGTAGCGCATGGGCTTGAACACTGCCACGCCATTGGCGACTACCCAGGCAACCAGGCCCAGCACCAGCAGCGTCAAGTGCAGCGGTTCGTTGAGGTACACCGGGTGTTTCTTCAGTTGCAGGAACGCCAGTGCCGCCAGGGCGAGCACGCCGATGCCCAGGTTGAGCACTGCGTTGCCGCGCAACAGGGTGGTGCGACCACGCTCCAGGGCGTCGATCAATGCCTGCCCCATCAGCAGGGCCAAGGGCAGCAGGCACGGCATGATGTAGGTGGGCAACTTGCCTTTGCTCAGGCTGAAAAAGGCCAGGGGCAGCAGCAGCCACATCAGCAGGAAGGCGGTTTTGGGCTGCACGCGCTGCTGCCAGGCAAGCTTGGCGCTTGAGATCAGCAACAGCGCCCATGGCAGGCTGGAAACGACCAGCAGCGGCACGTAGAACCAGAAGGGGCGGGCGTGCTGGGCATCATCGCCGGCAAAGCGACGAATGTGTTCATGCCAGAAGAAAAACCGCCAGAAGTCGGGTTCGCGCAGGTGCACGGTCAAGGCCCAGGGCAGCGCCACCAGCACCGCCATGACGATGGCCAGCGGCCCGTAGCGAAGCAGTTCGCCAACGCGCCGCTGCCAGATCATCCAGGGCAAGGCAATCAGCACCGGCAGCAGGAACGCCAGGAAGCCCTTGGTCAGGAACCCCATGCCACAAGCAACCCCCAGCAGCGCCCAGGACAACAGGCGGGCGCGACGGGTGGCGCTGCCCAGGGCAAACCACAAGGCGATCAGGCTGAGGTTGACCCACAGGGTGAACTGCGGGTCCAGGTTGGCATACACCGCTTGCCCGGCGATCAGGCCAAAGCTCATGTACAGCGCGGCACAGGTGAAACTCTTGCGCTGATCGCGCCATAGGCGCTGCGCCATCAGGTAGGCCAGAGCCACGCTCAGGCCCAGGCTGAGCGCCGAGGCGATGCGCACGCCGAACAGGTTCTGGCCGAAAATGGCCTGGCCGATGGCGATCAGCCAATAGCCACCGGCTGGTTTTTCGAAATAGCGCAGGCCCATGAAATGTGGCGCAGCCCAGTTGCCGGTCAACAGCATTTCCTGGCTGACCTGGGCATAGCGGGTTTCATCGGGTATCCACAAGCCGTGGAAAAACGTGGGCAATAGGTAAAACATGAAGAAAGCCAGTAACAACGTCGGTAACGCCCAACTTGCAACGCTGCGTTGTATGCCTGCAGTCACGCCACGTGGGCGACGCAAAGTCTCAGATAGTGGGCTCATGGCAGTCCTTGACGCGGAGTATCGAAGGTTGAAGTTGGTAAAAAATGCGCGCAACAGTACTTCACACTTTGGAAGGCAAAGTGAAGTTTTAATACCAGATGTAACTTTGGCAGTGGCCGCTGGGGCAGCACACAAAGTCAATGATGAATAATTTCAGTGTGACAGAAGTTTCATGAATACTTGCTGAACGTCCCTCACATCTTCAGCGTGGCCTTGTCGGCGTGGGTGACCTTGAGGGTCGCCGCGCGCTTGGCCAAAACCCCTGCCCATTCTTCGGCGTTCAGCGTGCCCAGCACCTTGGCCTTGCCACCTGCGCCCACAACGATAAACAGCGCGCTGGTGTAGTCGGCGGCACGGGCGTGGGGGAAGTCCAGCTGGCTTTCCAGGTTGGAAATGCACCCGCTGTGGGTGACCAGCAGCAGGTTGCGCTGGGCCACCTTGTGTTGCTGTATATCGGCTAGCAGGCGGGTGTCGCAGTTGTACACCCAGTCTTGCACGGTGATCGGTTTGCCAAACATGTATTGGGCGGTTTGCACGGTGCGCACCAGGGGGCTGGTGATCAGGTCGGTATTACCAAGGCCCAGTGTGGCGAATGCTTGGCCCACCTGCTGGGAAACCTGCCGGCCAACCTCGGTGATGCCGTTCTTGTCGTCCAGGCACGGGTTGCTGGAACGGTCGCAGCGCTCGGCATGGCGCACCAGGACCGCCACCTCGCCAGCGGCCCAGGCGGCATACAGGCCAGAGCTTTGCATGTTGTCGGCTTTGCCCAGATCCACGGGGGAGCGTGGCCAGGCGACAAAGCCGGTGACCAGTACCGGTACCAGGATGGCCATGGAAAACAGTGCGACTTTTCTGAACATGCCGTAGGCGGGCGAGGGTCGCGCAGTGGCTGCGCCTGGTTCGTCTCGAGGGGTGCCCATGTTGAAATCCTTGTAATAGCGAGTGTGTCTCAAAGACTGCAAGGCAAGTGTCGAGACGTATGAACTTCATGGCGGGCAATGTAGGGCAGGGCTGGTGGGTGAGCGGTGAAAACGATGTGAAAAATTTGCAGGTTCATTGCGAGTGGCATCGTGCATTTTAGAACATGAATGGCAAAGCAAATGTGTGTGTCAAAAAGTTCATCAGTTGACGAAGTGCGGGTCAGATGGGCTGTAGCAAACTGAGCCCAGAGCACAACGCTCTGCCCGTTATACCAGCGGGAACTTATTTGAATGCGATGGAGTACTTATATATGAAAGCGCTTAATGCACTGTTGATGGCAACACTGATGACCGGCTCCGTGGCAGCGATGGCCAGTGATGGCGGCGACCGCGTGGTGTCGAACATGAACGCGGCGCGCACCCTGGCCATGACCGATTACAATCAGGAGCACGCCGATACCCAGGTCGCCAGCCACAAGGCTGCGGTCGAGGCGGCCCGTGAGGGGCTGGCGGTACAGAACGTGCATCAATAAATGCGCGAACATCGGGCTTTTGACGTGATGCTGCGCCATAAGCCCTTGTTTATGCTTTGAATACCACGCAAATAGAGTAATACTTGAGGTTACAGGGATACGGCCCAGTCAGAAACCAGGGAGGTTGAAATGCACGGGAATGGGTTGTTTGGCGATCTGCTGCACCTTGGCCTGTACATGGTGATGATCGTTGCCTGGACCTACCTGTGGCTTTTGTGCGTGTTCAGCCCGGTGGGCGCTTATTTCAAGCTGTTGCGCTTTCACCCGCTGATGATCCCTGGCGTGGGCATACCGGCCTTTGCCGTGTTGCTGACGGGCGACTTGATGGGCGTCTACGATTCCACGTTGCTATTCTGGGCCCAGATACTGCTGGGCGTGATCGTGCCGTGCGCGGCCATCGCGCAGTTGCACCGGCGCGTGTACCGCCGCCGGCGCTGATCGCGGTGTCGCGGGTTATTTATGCACCAAGCGATTATCCGTCCCCAACCACTGCGGTGCCTGTTGCGTCAGCCACTGCTGCGCTGGTGCCGAGTGCTTGACCGTGGCGTCGAGGAAGGCGGTGCTCACGGCCGCGACGCTGGCGGCCTGGCGGCGGTCGAACATTGGTTCGGTGGGTGCCTTGTCAGTTTTGTCGCGGTGGCGCTCGCCCCCCTCGCCACCGGGGCCACCGGGGCCGCCCCCTTGCGGGCCATCGCCCTTGGGTCGCTCAGGCTTGCTGCCCTTGCCGCCTTCAGCCTTGGCAATCGTGCCTGACAGGCCTTTGTGGTTCGCCTCATCCAGGGTCAACTGATAGCTGCCAGGCACGCTGAGGTTCTGGTACAGCGCCAGGCGTTGGCGCGCCGTGGCCACCCAGCTGAAGGTGTCTTCATCCTGTGGCCCGGTCACGCTCAGCAGCGGTGTGTCGATCTGCGCAAAGCGCGCAGGGTCGGCCCCGCCCGGTACATAGGGGCTCAGCAAAATTGCCGCTTGGGGCTTCCAGGTGACGGCGCGGGCTTTGTCCGGTGCGTGCTCGCCGGCCAGGGCTGCGGCGGTCTGGGCGCCCAGGTCGTAGCCGGCCACCACCAGGCGGTCCAGGTCCAGGGCGTTGTAACCGGCTTCCCCGGCCTTGCCGCGACGGCGTACTTCGGTCAACACCCGATCCACCTCGACCACGCGTTCGTTCAGCGCCGCCGGGTCAAACGCCTTGGCGGCGATCATGCGAAACGCCCCGGCCTGGGCGTCGGCCGAATCATAGATGGAATGATCGTCACGCAGGGCCTGTACCGTCAGCACCGCGTAGCCGGCGTCGGCCCAGCTTTGGCGCCACAGCACGCCGTCGTCCACGCCTTCACCCAGGCCTGGCAGGTAGAGGATCACGGGCAGGTTCTTCTGGCCGCTGGGTACCAGCAACGACACGTCGACCTGGTGCGTGCCCCAGGCCCAGCGGGTGCTGGAGCCGTCGAAGGTAAAGTGTTGGGTGGGCTGGTAGGCGGTCTTGAGGTAGTCCTGCACCGAGACGAAGGTCGGCGCGTCTTTGTCGGGGTCGCTGGAACAGGCGGCCAGGCTCGCCAAGGCAACCCCCAACAGCAGTGGGCGAAGCAAACGGGAAGGGAAAACAGGCATTAATGACATGGCAACGACAACCCTGCAGGCAAATGTTGAAGTATGCCCAAAGCCCCGGCGCCGTGGGGTACGGGGAGGTAAGGGTTGGGTAAATTTATGCTACAAACCCACGGTCGCCGGAAAAAAACGCCCAGGTTTATCGGCCAGCCCTTGTTTTCTGGCTCAAGGGCTCAATATCCAAAGGCATGACGTCAAACCGCGCCGACACGCGTTCGGCCGCAACAGGAGAAGCTTATGTACCCTGAAGTTCAGCTGTATATCGACGGTCAATGGCGCCCTAGCCAGGACGGCCGCAGTTTGCCGGTGATCGACCCGGCCACTGGCCAGACCCTGGGTAGCGTTGCCCACGCCGGTATTGCCGACCTGGACCAGGCGCTCGCCGCTGCTGACAAAGGCTTCAAGACCTGGCGCGCCGTCAGTGCCTTCGACCGCTACAAGGTCATGCGCAAGGCCGCCCAGTTGATGCGTGATCGCGTTGAAAACATCGCCACCCTGATGACTCAAGAACAAGGCAAGCCACTGGCCGAGTCGCGCGCAGAAACCCTGGCGGCGGCCGATATCATCGACTGGCTGGCCGAAGAAGGCCGGCGCAGCTACGGGCGCATCGTGCCATCGCGTGGCCAAGGCATCGAACAGCGCGTGATCGCCGAACCGGTGGGCCCGGTGGCGGCGTTCACACCGTGGAACTTCCCGATCAACCAGGTGGTGCGCAAGCTGTCCTCGGCACTGGCGGCCGGCTGCTCGATCATCATCAAGGCCCCGGAAGAAACCCCGGCATCGCCAGCCGAACTGGTGCGCGCATTCGCCGACGCCGGCGTGCCTGCCGGTGTGATTGGCCTGGTGTACGGCGACCCCGCGCAGGTGTCCAGCTACCTGATCCCGCATCCGTCGATCCGCAAGATCACCTTTACCGGCAGCACGCCGGTGGGCAAGCAACTGGCGGCCCTGGCCGGCCAGCACATGAAGCGTGCCACCATGGAGTTGGGCGGGCATGCCCCGGCCCTGGTGTTCGACGACGCGGACCTGGACAAGGCCGTGCAACTGCTGGTGGCTTCCAAGTTCCGCAATGCCGGGCAGGTGTGCGTGTCACCGACGCGTTTGCTGGTACAGCGCAGCGTGTTCGAACCGTTCCTGGAGCGTTTCGTCGCCCAGGCCAAGAAGATCAAGGTGGGCAATGGCCTGGAGGAGGGCACCACCATGGGCCCGCTGGCCAATGACCGCCGCGTGCCGGCGCTCGAGTCCCTGGTCAACGATGCACGCACCCACGGCGCCACGGTGCACATCGGAGGCAAGGGCCTTGCTGGCCCCGGCTACTTCTTCGAGCCCACGGTGATCAGCGGCTTGACCCGCGAGATGCGCCTGATGAACGAGGAACCGTTCGGCCCGGTGGCGTTGATCGTGCCGTTCGACACCCTGGACGAAGCCATCGAGGAGGCCAACCGACTGCCGTTCGGCTTGGCATCGTATGCCTTTACCGCCTCGTCGAAAACCGCCCAGGCACTGAGCGATCGGGTGGAAGCTGGGATGTTGTCGATCAACCACATGGGCATTGGTTTGCCAGAGATTCCGTTTGGCGGGATCAAGGATTCGGGCTACGGCTCCGAAGGCGGCACCGAGGCGATCGAGGCTTACCTGAACACCAAATTGGTGACCCACCTGGGCTAACCCCGTACGCGCGGGTTTCTATCCGCGAAAAGAGCGCTGCGTTTCTTTAGGAGTCACGCGGTGTTTCTTTCGCGGATAAACCGGGGCGCCGGATCGCCGCTCCTACACACGCACCCCACCCTGTAGGAGCGGATTTATCCGCGAAAAGAACGCCGCGTCTCTTCAGGAGTCATGCGGCGTTTTTTTTCGCGGATAAACCGGGGCGCCGGATCGCCGCTGCTACAGGCAATTAGCCAATTCTGCCAGGGGCATGGGCCGCGCAAACAGGTACCCCTGCAAAAAGTCGACCTGGTGCTGCGCCAGGTAGGTGCGCTGCTCTTCGTTTTCCACGCCCTCGGCCACCACTTGCAAGTCAAGCTTGGCCGACAGCTCGATGATGCTGTCCAGGATATGCAGTGACAGGGCGTCCTTACCGATCATAGCCACGAAGCTTTGATCGATCTTCAGAAAATCCACCTGGAACTGGCGCAGGTAACTCAGGCTGGAGTGCCCGGTGCCGAAGTCGTCGATGGCGATCATCACCCCCAACGCCCGCAGTTGTGCGAACAGCGCCAAGATGGCTGGGGTCGGTTCGACCAGGGTGCGCTCGGTCAGCTCCAGCACCAATTTGACTTGGCCGGGGGCAAACGCTGCCAAAAAGGCCTGGCAGTCGTTTAACAGGGTTGGCTGGCGGCAGTGCTCGGCGGTCAGGTTGAAACCCACGTGAAAGCCCTGGCCCATGCGGCTGGCCAGTGGCGCAAGTTCCAGGGCGGCCCGGCGCAGCAGCAACTGGGTCATGGGCACGATCAACCCGCTGTCTTCGGCAATGGGGATGAACAGGTCCGGGCGAACCAGGCCTGCTTGTGGGTGTTGCCAGCGCATCAATACCTCGACGCCGGCGTAAAGCCCGCTGTCGGCATGCACCAGCGGCTGGTAATAAGGCACGAACTCTTCGGCCGCCAGCGCCCGCTGCAGCTCGGCCAGAGGCGAACGTACGCGCGACATCAGCCAACGGCACACGGCGCCTGCCAGGATGCCCAAGAACACCAGCAGGCCAAACAATACCGGGTATTGTGCGGTCATCCAGCGCCAGGTAGCGCCGCTGTCGAAGCCGCTGACCAGGCTGATGGGGTAGCGGCTGGATTCAATGCGGGTAGGCACCACTGGGTAGGTCGGTGCGTCGCCGCCGTGCACCTTGCCGTCATCGGACAGCCACGCTGGGCCTACTTGCAGGCGCAGGTGGCTGTCGGGGCCGAGCATGCGCAGCGCGTTGCCCAGGTGGAAGCCGTCCAGGGCGGCCAGGGCGCCCTGGTTGCCGTCAGCCTGGCGATAGACCAGCAACGCTTGCCCCGGCGTCACCGGGTTGCCATCCATCAACCAGAGGCGGCCGTCGACATAGTCGGCAGGGTTGAGGGTTTCGCTGACGTGGCCGAACAGTGAACTGCAATAGATGTTGCGCGCGAACGCCAGGTTGGTGGAACGCACGAACGGCCGGCGGGTGACCTGGTCGCGCAGGGTCAGTTCCACCAGCGAGCACGGCTGGCCGGCCAGCGGCAGCAGTTCATCGGCGGCCTGGGCGACGTTGTCGAGCATCAGTTCGAACTGGGCCAGGGCGCGTTCGGCGGTTTGCCGGGCCTGGTGTTGCAGTGCCAGTTCGGCCTGCCAGTAGAGCAACAGCAGGCCCAGCACGATGGGCAATGCGCCTACCAGCCAAGGCAGCAGGTGACGGGAGCGAGCAGGGCGGGGAGTGAGCGGCATGGTGATTGGGCGTCCTTGGCGTACAGAGCCTAGGCTCTGTACGAAATGTATCCCAACTCGGCCATGCTGCGTTGAAAACAGGCTCGTGCGCGAGTCCGATCGGAATGCTCATTGACAACCAGTCAAGTCGAGCGCGATCCCGGTCCTTTCCTCGCCTGTTTTCGCCTTGCCTAGCCTTCGCTGGAACACATTTCGTACAGAGCCTAGCGAACATAGTAGCTGGCCTTGGCCCTCTGCCCAACCCTCATGCCGCTCATGCCATCAGGACAGGAACCCCCCATCCACATTCAAGGCCACGCCCGTGGTGTAGCTGGAAGCATCGCTGGCCAGGTACAGCACGGTACCCGCCATCTCGCTGGGCGCTGCCACGCGCTTGAGCGGGATTTGCGCCAGGGCGGTCTTGAGGATCGTGTCGTTCTTGACCAGCGCCGAGGCAAACTTGGTGTCGGTCAGGCCCGGTAGCAGCGCGTTGCAGCGGATGCCGAATTGCGCGCACTCCTTGGCAAACACCTTAGTCATGTTGATCACCGCCGCCTTGGTCACCGAGTAGATGCCCTGGAAGTGGCCCGGCGACACGCCATTGATCGATGCCACGTTGATGATGCTGCCGCCGCCGTGCTCGCGCATCAGCTTGCCGGCTTCCACCGACATGAAGAAGTAGCCGCGGATGTTCACGTCCACGGTCTTCTGGAAGGCGCCCAGGTCGGTGTCCAATACGTTGCAGAACTGCGGGTTGGTGGCGGCGTTGTTGACCAGGATGTCCAGGCGGCCGAACTGCTCGCGGATGCCGGCGAACACCTGGCTGATCTGCTCCATTTCACCGATGTGGCACGCAATGGCCGTGGCCTTGCCGCCGTCTGCGATGATCGCGTCGGCGACGTGCTGGCAGCCGTCGAGCTTGCGGCTGGACACAATCACGTGGGCGCCCTGTTGGGCCAACAACTTGGCGATGGCTTCACCGATACCGCGGCTGGCGCCGGAAACGAAGGCGATCTTGCCGTCGAGGTCGAACAACTGTGTCTTGGCCATGGTTTTTCCTTGTTGTGGTCGCGGTCAGAGAGGGGAGTGTTGGATCACGTTCAGGCTCATTTGCTCCAGCAGTTTGTTCATGTGGATGAACTGTGCGAAGCGTTTGTCCTGGGTTTGCCCGTGGTAGAAACGGTAGTAGATCTGCTGCACGATGCCCGCCAGGCGGAACAGGCCGTAGGTGTAGTAGAAATCGAAATTGTCGAGGGTGATGCCGGAGCGTTCGGCATAGTAGTCCACGAACTGCTGGCGCGTGAGCATGCCGGGCGCGTGGCTGGGCTGGCGGCGCATCAGTTGCATGGGGGCCGGGTCGTCGGCTTGCACCCAGTAGGCCAGGGTGTTGCCCAGGTCCATCAGCGGGTCGCCAATGGTGGTCAGTTCCCAGTCCAGCACGCCAATGATCTGCATCGGGTTGGCCGGGTCCAGGATCACGTTGTCGAAGCGATAGTCGTTGTGCACGATGCTGGAGGTGGGGTGGTCGGCTGGCATCTTGGCGTTGAGCCAGGCGATCACCTCGGTCCAGGCCGGCGCATCGGGGGTGCGGGCCTTTTCGTAGCGGTCGCTCCAGCCGCTGATCTGTCGTTGCACATAGCCTTCGGGGCGGCCCAGGTCCGCCAGGCCGCAGGCGCTGTAGTCGACCTGGTGCAAGTCGACGAACTTGTCGATGAAGCCTTTGCACAGCTGCTCGGTGCGCGCGGCATCCAGGCCCAGTTCAGGCGGCAGTTCGGAGCGCAGGATGATCCCGTTGACCCGCTCCATCACATAGAACTCGGCGCCGATCACAGAGGTGTCGGTGCAGTGCACGTAGGCTTTGGGGCAATACGGGAAGCCTTCCTTGAGCTGGTTCAGGATGCGGAACTCGCGGCCCATGTCGTGGGCAGACTTGGCCTTGTGGCCAAACGGCGGGCGACGCAACACCAATTCCTGGCCGGGGTATTCAAGCAGGTAGGTCAGGTTGGACGCGCCACCGGGAAACTGGCTGATTTTGGCGGTGCCGGTAAGCCCCGGAATATGGGCCTTGAGGTAGGGGTCGATCAGGCTGGCATCAAGCTCTTCGCCGCTGCGAATGCCGGTGGACTGGTCAGTAAGCGCCATGTTTATCCCTTTTGCTTATTCTGAAGGCGTCGGATCATTGAACAATCTAATGCGCAACAGGGGCGGGGACAAGCACGGGAGGGGGTTATTGGCGGGGGTGTTGAGGGTGGATCAGCAAGGCTGATTCCAGCGGGATCATTTTGTAGGCGCGGATTTATCCGCGAAGCGCTCACCGTGGTATGCCAGGCACACCGCGGTGATTTTTTCGCCGATCAATCCGCTCCCACAGGGTAGCAAGACTTAGTTCAAGCCCAGCTTGCCACGCAGGGTAGACAGGTCTTCTGCCAGGGTGTTGACCGGGCCGATCAGGGCTTTGCGGTCCGCCTCTTTCACTTTGTCGTAGGTTTCAAAGCCGCCATCCTTGGTTTTGTACTTGGCCAGGATCTTGTCCACGGCGGCAAAGTTCTTGTCGACCTTCTGGGCGAAGGCTTTGTCCTGAGCTTCGATTTGCGGGCGGAACAGGTCGACGATTTTCTTCGCGCCGTTGATGTTGCCCTGGAAGTCATACAGGTCGGTGTGGCTGTAACGGTCTTCTTCACCGGTCACTTTGGTGGCGGCGACTTCTTCGAGCAGGGCTGCGGCGCCGCCCACGACTTTTTCTGGCGGGAAGGTCAGGCCGGCCACGCGGGTTTGCAGGTCTTTGACGTCCTTGTTCAGGCCGTCTGCCAGGGCTTCGAGGCCCTTGGTGGTGTTTTCCGAATACAGGGTGTATTCGATGCGGTGGAAGCCGGTAAAGTCTTCAGCCTTCACGCCTTTCTCGTGGTCGTCGACGCGCGAGTCGATCGAGGCGTCCAGGTCGCTGAACAGCTCGGCGATCGGTTCGATCGATTCATAGTGCACGCGGGTCGGTGCGTAGAGCTTCTTGGCACCGGCCAGGTCGCCTTTCTTGATGGCATCGGTGAACGCCTGGGTTTGCTTACCCAGCGAGTCCAGTTGCTCGGTCACGTAGATCTTGTAGTCCGAAACCGGGCCGACCAGGTCAAGGGGGGCCGGTTGTGCAGCGGCGAACGCCGACAGCGGGGTGTTAAGCAGACCCAGGGTCAGCAGCAAAGCGAGTGGCGACTTTTTCATGAAACATTCCCCGACGATGTGTTGTTAGACGTTGGTTTTGGTGTGCGCAGCTTGCAACAGAGAGCGACCGATGAAGTCCTGGTCGCTCGTCACGCCTGGCAGAGTGAAGAAGTAGCCACCGCCCATGGGCTTGAGGTACTCCTCCAGCGGCTCGCCATTGAGGCGGGTCTGCACGGCAATGAATCCTTGTTCCAGGTTGGCCTGGTAGCAGATGAACAGCAGGCCCATGTCCAGTTGGCCGTTCTTGTTGACCCCATTGGAGTAATTGAACGGGCGGCGCAGGATCAGGTTGTTTTGCGCCTCGGCGGTACGTGGGTTGGCCAGGCGGATGTGCGAATCCAGGCGCGTTACCTTGCCTTGCGGGTCTTTGCCGTAGTCGGGCACGTCGGTTTCGGTCTTGCCGTCCAGCGGCGCGCCGCTGACTTTCTGGCGGCCGAAGATGCTGACCTGCTCTTGCAGTGGGGTGCGGTCCCAGCGCTCGACGAAGTTGCGGATGATGCGCACCGCCTGGTAGCTGCCGGTGGCGGTCCAGGCCGGCTCGCCGCTGCCCGGCTGTACCCAGACGATGCGGTCCATGGCGCTGGTATCGTTGGAGTCCGGGTTGGCCGAACCGTCACGAAAGCCCAGGAAGTTACGCGCGCTTTCGGCCGGTTGGTCCGCGCGTTTCGGCGCTTGTGCCGGTACGCTGCCTTCCTGTTTCCAGCGCACCAGCAACAGGTCAGGCATGTTCTTGACGATGTCGCGCAGGGCGTGGATGTTGGTGTCCGGGGTGTTGGAGCAGAACTGCAGGTTCAAGTCGCCGTGGCACAGCGCCGGCTCCAGCGCGTCGTTGGGGAAACCGACCATCTGGCTCAGGTGCTTGGGCTTGACGTGCGCCAGGCCAAAGCGCTCGTCGAACAGCGAGTTGCCGACCGACACGGTGATGGTCAGGTTGTCCGGGGTCACGATGGGGCCCAGGATGCCGGAATCGGTGGGCGGCAGTTTCGGGTCGACCTGCTGCACGGTACCGCCGGTCATCAAGAACTTGATGCGCTCGTCCAGGGTGCGGAACAAACGCTCCAGGTCCGCGTGGTCGGCCGCCAGCACGTCGAACGACACCAGCATGCCGGCAGCCGGACGCGGCGTAAGGATGCCGGCCTGGTGCTTGCCATGGTAGTCGTGGCGGTCCTGGGTCTTTTCGCTTTTCGGCGCTTCGGTCACTTGTGCAGCGCCGGTGGCCGAGGCCATGGCCGGGCAGCTCAGGGCGCCGCCAGCGATGGCGGCACCGGCGGCGCCCAGGCCCATCAGCACGCGGCGGCGTTGGGCGTCGACGGGGGTGTTGTTGGATTCGCTCATTTCACATTCATCTGCATTACAGGCCGGACAGGCCGAGGGCGGGATCGATTCCATCGAGTGCATCGGCCAGTGCCTTGGCCTTGTCGGCGATCTGCTTGCGCTGATCGGGGCCGACCTTGTCGTACGCGGTGTAGCGGTCGCCGCTGCGCAGCGCGTTCAACGTGCTGTCCAGGTCGCTGACCGCAGTATCCAGGCGGGTCAGCACGTCACTGGCGGTTTTGGCCAGCAAGGGGCGCAGCAACTCGATCACCTTGCGGGTGCCGTCCAGGTTGGCCGCGAAGCCGTTCAGGTCGGTGTGGCTGTAGCGCTCTTCTTCACCGTTGTGGCGGATCTCGGCCAGCGAACGGATGTTGCGCGCGACGATGCCCACCAGTTGCTCGGGCGGCAGGGTTTGGGCCAGCAGTTGTTGCTTGAGGCTGGCCACGTCGCTTTGCAGTTTTTGCGCGACGGGCGCCAGGCCTTCGACGCTGTTTTGTTTGAACAGGCCGAACTCAATGCGGTGGAAGCCGCCGAAGTCTGGATCCTGTTCGCGTTTTTCGAAGTAGTCGGCACGCGCCTCGACGGCGTTGTCCAGTTCCGAGAAACGCTGGGCGGCGCCAGCAATGTGCTGGAACGCGGCGCGGGCAGGGGCATACAGGGCGCGGGCCTGGTCCAGGTCGCCGGCGTCGATGGCCTTGGTCAGGTCATCCACGGCATTGATCAGGGCGCTGCCTTGCAGGCTCAGGTACACGCGGTACTCGGACAGCGGGCCGATGAAGTTGACCATCGAGGGGCGGGCCTTGGCCTTGGCGTCGGACTCGGCGGTCGGGGTCACCTTCAGCGTGCCGCGCGGGTTGCTCAACAGGCCGCAGGTGATGGCATAGTCGCCGGGGGCCAGGTCCGCGTTGATCACCTGGCTCAGGCCCGGAGCGATGTTCTCGCGCTCCTCGACCACCAGCACGCCGTCGAGGATTTCCCATTCCACGGCCCGCTCGGACTTGTTGACGATGCGAAAGCTGGCCTTGCCGGCCGGGATCGTCAGCGCGTTGGGCTCGCAGCTGTGCGGGTGGATATTGACGATGATCTCGTCGTTGTTGGCGTGGCGTTTGGACGATGCCACTTGCGAGGCATAGTAGAACAGCGCGCCGGCGGCGATCATCACCACCACCGAGCCTGCCACCGCAAAGCGCAAGGCTTTTGGGGGCAAGCCGTTAGCTTGATTGGACATAGGCGGAAGAGGGCCTTACGAATGGGTGACGGATGAGGATTTGGCCGGCGCGGGGGCCGCGCTCGGCAGGAAGAACAGCACCAGGGTTACCACCAGGTACAGCAGGTAGGCGCCCAGTACACTGACGGTCGGGGCATCCTGATAGCCAAACATGCCGGCCAGCACCGAGCCCAGCGGGCCGTCCATCGGCAGGATCGAGCTGATATCGAACACCACGCCTTGCAGCGAATTCCACAGGCCGGCCTCGTGCAGGGCCTGCACCGAATTGGCCAGGATGCCGGCGGCGACCACCAGGATGAACAGGCCGGTCCAGCGGAAAAACCGGCCCAGGTTCAGGCGCATGCTGCCGCTGTAGATGGCAAAGCCCACGCCAATGGCCAGGATCAGGCCCAGCAGGGCGCCCAGCGGTGCACCCGGACCTTCGCTCTGCTGGAACACGGCCAGCAGGAAGAACACCGTTTCCAGGCCTTCGCGGGCCACGGCGAAAAACACCATGGCGATCAGCGCGAACACCTGGTGGTTGGTGTTGGCCAGGGCATGATCAAGGGAGGCTTGCAGCGAATGCTTGATGGAGCGGGCCACCTTGCGCATCCAGAACACCATGGAGCTCAGGATGCCCACGGCCACCAGGCCGACGATGCCTTCGAACAGTTCCTGTTGTTTTTGCGGGAACTCGGCGCTCATCAGTTCCAGGCCGCCGCCTACCAGCAGGGCCAGGGCCGCGGCGAGGAAAACCCCGATCCACACGGCCGGCATCCACTGGCCACGGCCGGTCTGTTTGAGGTAGCTGGCAATGATGCCAACGATGAGCGCGGCTTCAATCCCTTCGCGCAGCATGATCAAGAATGGAACAAGCACTTCGCACCACGGACAAGTCAATAGAGATGCAAACTTGTAACATAATGAGACTCATTATTGAATACTTGGCCACTATGTAACGCAAAATTTCATGATTGGCGTGCCGCCGACACCTTGCCCCGGCCTATGCCACGGTGTCTGATCTGGCTTGGCTCTTGATCTTGATTGGCTCTTGATCTTGATCTTGATCTTGATTGGCTCTTGATCTTGATTGTATGCCCCATTAAGCGCCCGGGCCGACTGGAGGCGTCGATCAAGCGGCCGGAGGCGTAGCCGCCGGAGACGGAGCCGGAGGAGCTTCTATTCCGGGCCGTCGTCCGCTTGAGCGACGCCGGAGGGAGGGGACCCGTAGCGCAGCGTAGGGCCCAAGCAGGGGCAAGCCTTTTTTGCTTACTTTTTGTGGCGTTTGACAAAAAGTGAGCCGGCGTAAGGCCGGAAAGGTGAAGTGGCCGCGCCCTTGGTAATGGATATGTACATGATTTTTTAAGCATGCTCCGAGGACGGTGGGCATATCCATTGGTTAGGGTGATGCCGAATCACCTTTCCGCCCTTACGGCGTCTTACTTTTTGTCAAACGCCACAAAAAGTAAGCAAAAAAGGCTTGCCCCTGCTTGGGCCCTCCGCTGCGCTGCGGGTCCCCTCCTTCCGGCGTCGCTCAAGGGGCAGACGGCACCGGCTATAGAAGCTTGCCGGCTGCCGTCTCCCTCGGCTGCGCCTCGGGCCCTTCGGGCCGCCCCTTGATCGACGCCTCCAGTCGGCCCGGGCGCTTTACGGGGCATACAATCAAGATCAAAAGCAGATCAAGATCAAGATCAAGATCAAGATCAAAAGCAGATCACAGAACGGGATTTGGGTTTGCAACGCTCAAAAAAATACCCCGCCAAGGCAGGGTATTTTTTCAAACCTTAATACCCATCAGCTTGGGAACAGTTCGCTCAGCTTCATGGCCAGCATCATGTCGCCTTCGGCGCGCAGTTTGCCGCCCATGAAGGCTTGCATGCCGTCGGTTTCGCCGCTGACGATGCCTTCCAGGGTTTCGCCGTCCATCACCAGGGTCACTTGGGCGTCCGGGTTTTCGCCTTCCTGCAGTTCGCAGGTGCTGTCCTTGACGATCAGCGAGAAGTTCTTGGTGTCGTCGATGCGGAAACCAAACACCAGGTCCAGGCCTGCGGCTGCCGCTGGGTTGAACTTGGCTTTCATTGCTTGTACGGCATCAGCTACGGAGGTCATGGTTAGGTCCTTTCTTCGGGTTGTTCTGGCGACAGGGGGTCGCGTTAGGCCGGGCTCAACGGTAGGTGATGAGCGCCGGCGCCTTCATCAGTTGCAGGTGAGTGTGACTGTTGAAGGAAGCCAGGGCCACCTCGCGACCGCGAAATTTCAGCTGGTTGAGCGAGGTGTTGACGATCTGCCAGTTCAGCTCGAAAGCCTGGGCTGGGGTGACGCCGGTAATCAGGTGGAGCAGGGCGGCAATCGTGCCACCGGAGGTAAACACGGCGATGTTGTGCCGGCCGTCGGCCTGCGCCAGGATGCGTGAAAGGCCTGCCTGCACACGTTCAACGAAGCCCAGCCAACTTTCGACCAACTCCGGCGTGTCGTAGCCGCCGTGGTGCCAGCGGCCGATCAGCAGGGCGAACAGGCGCTGGAACTCTGCGCGGTTGTGCGCGGCGTTGCGCAGCACGGCCAGGGCCTCTGGCTCGTCGGGCAACAGGGCGGGCAGCAGGGCGCGGATCACCGCTTCAGCGTCGAACTCGTTGAACGCCGCATCCGTTTCGATGGCGGGCACGTCGATGCCTGCGGCATTCATTTGTGCCAAGGCATGTCGGGCAGTGTCCTGCTGGCGGCTGAGGTCGCCGGCCACGCAGCGGTCCAGTTGCAGGCCCAACTCGGCCAGGTGCCGGCCAAGGATCTGCGCCTGCTCGATACCCAGGGGCGACAGCACGTCGTAGTCATCGGCGCCAAAGCTGGCTTGGCCATGTCGAATCAGGTAGATACTGCCCACGTCCGCGTCATCCCGGTACGTTGAAGTTGCAGCGAGATTATGGCGCTGGCGGGGGCCTGTCAATGAAAAAACATACGCTTGTTTGAAAAGCCGCCCAGGCCTTCAAGTCTACGCGGCTGGCGGGTGCTGGGCCCGGTGGGTATGCTGTAGCTTGAACTGACCCCTGCGCTCGCCGGGGCGAAATTGAGTTAAGGAGTCATCGTTGGAGTTTCTCGCCGAGTACGCAAGTTTCCTGGCCAAGACCGTCACCCTGGTCCTCGCGATCATGATAGTGCTGACCGCCATCGCCTCCCTGCGCAGCAAAGGCCGGCGCAAGGGCTCGGGCCAGTTGCAGGTCAACAAATTGAATGATTTCTACAAGGCCCTGCGCGAGCGCCTGGAATCCTCGTTGCTGGATAAAGACCAGCTCAAGGCCCAGCGCAAGCAGGAAGCCAAGGCCGAGAAAAAGCAGAAGAAAAAGCCTGAGAGCAAGCAGCGCGTGTTCGTGCTGGATTTCGACGGCGATATCAAAGCATCGGCCACCGAAAGCCTGCGCCACGAGATCACCGCGCTGCTGACCCTGGCCACGGCCAAGGACGAGGTGGTGCTGCGCCTGGAAAGCGGCGGCGGCATGGTGCACAGCTATGGCTTGGCCAGCTCGCAACTGGCGCGTATCCGCCAGGCCGGCGTGCGCTTGACCATCTGCATCGACAAAGTGGCGGCCAGCGGCGGCTACATGATGGCCTGCATCGGCGAAAAGATTATCAGCGCGCCGTTCGCCATCCTGGGCTCCATCGGCGTGGTGGCGCAATTGCCCAACGTCAACCGCTTGCTTAAAAAACACGACATCGACTTTGAAGTGCTGACCGCCGGTGAGTACAAGCGCACCCTGACCGTGTTTGGCGAAAACACCGAGAAGGGCCGCGAGAAGTTCCAGGAAGACCTGGACATCACTCACCAGTTGTTCAAAAACTTCGTGGCCCGTTATCGCCCGCAACTGGCCATCGACCAGGTCGCCACCGGTGAAGTCTGGCTGGGCGTCGCCGCGCTGGAAAAACAACTGGTGGACGAACTCAAGACCAGCGACGAATACCTGGCCGAGCGCGCCCAGCACGCCGAGGTGTTCCACCTGCACTACGCCGAACGCAAAAGCCTGCAGGAGCGCGTTGGCATGGCCGCTAGCGGCTCTGTCGAGCACCTGGTGAGCAAGGCCTGGGGCAAATTGAGCCAGCAGCGGTTCTGGTAACGTTCGATCGGGAAGGCCGGGGTATCGGTCATGACGCTGGCGGTGGCGGCGCGGGTTGGGTGGCGCCTTCGCTGACCTTGGTGCGATGGCAACTCAGGCACCAAGCCACCCCTGTTACCAGCAGCACGATCGCCGCCCACTCCCAGGCGCTGGGCAGGCGCTGTTCCCAGGCAAAGCCGAACACCAGCGCCGCCAGGGTCTCGACCACCAGCACCTGGCCGCTCAGGGCCAAGGGCAAGAGGCGGCTGGCCTGGTTCCAACAGGCTCCGCCTACCACCGACGATAACAGCGCAACGCCTGCGGCCACCAACCCGTAGTGCGCCCATTCTGGCGTGCTATGGGCGGCCAGGTCGGTGCCCAGCAGCGGTATCGCCAGCACCAACGCCTGGGCACCGGTCACAAGGCCGGTCAGCAGCGACCAGTCGTGGGAAGAAACCTTGGCCATGAGGCTCAATTGGCGAGCATTGCGCACGGCATACCAGCTCCAACTCAACAGCGCGCCAACCGCACACAGCAGGCCTAGCCCAGGGCTGGCGGCGCCACCCAAATGCTCGCCGCCACGCAGGGCCTGTGCGCTGATCAAGGCCACGCCTGTGATGGCACAGCCTAACGAGGGCAGCAGCTTGGAAAAGGCGACGGCGTTGGCGTCATGGCGGCCCGCCAAGGTCACCAACACGGGGATCAGGCCGACGATCAAGGACGTGGTGGCAATGCCTACCTGTTGCACGGCGGTGCCCACCAGCGAGTAGTACACCACGTTGCCGATCAAACTCAGCCAGAACAGTGCAACCCAGTCGGCGCGAGTCAATGTGCCGCACACCTGGCGCCAGCGCGGTGCCAGCAGCGCCGCCGACAGTGCGCCGTAACACAGGAAGCGCAGCAGCGCGAACTGCACCCCGGACAGGCCCTGCGTCAGTGCCGGCCCCAGGAAAATCACCCCCCAGCACACGCCGGCAGCGCCGCCATAGCCCAAGCCTTTTAACAACGATCGATCGGCCAACATGCTTTTAATACCTGACTGCGCAAAGCCCCCAGTGTGGCGGTCGACGCCTTGAAGGTATTGGCTGCAAGCGTTGGATTTTTTACCCAGGCTGTTTTCGCGATTTGCGGAAGGCCGACGGTGTGGTGCCGCACACCCGGCCCATGGCGCGGGTGAGGGCGGCCTGGTCGCTGTAGCCAGCACGTTGGGCAATGTCGGCGATGGGCAGCGTGCTGTCGGCCAGCCAGCGTTGTGCCTGGCGGATGCGCAGGTCGGCGAGCCAGGCTTGGGGCGTGGTCTGGTAGAGCGTGCGAAAGCGTTGGTGCAGTTGGCTGGCACTGACGCCCGCCACCTGGGCCATGGCATCGTTGCTCCAGTTGCCCGCTGGCTGGGCGTGCAGCCGTGCAATCAGTCGCTCGATGCCGCATGGCACGGGCAGGGGGGTCGAGGCCAGGGCCGAGAGTAACAGCGGCACCAGGTGCGCGGCATTTTCGGCCAGTTGACGGTTGCCCGCCAACTCGGCGAACTCGATCAACCGCCGCGCAGCCGGGCTGATGGGCACATAGATTTGTTGCGCCAAGCGCTCCAGGGCGATGCTTTGGAACAGGCTGTGCGGGCAGTCCAGCACCAGGAAACGGCTGCCGCTCTGCGCCGCCTGGGCGTGGGGCGCGCCGGGGGCAACGATGGCGCAGGCGGCGCTGTCGATACGCCCACCCCGGCCCTGCACGTCAATGTCCATGTGCCCGCTGATGGGCAAGACCACCTGGCTGAAGTCGTGTTCATGCTGATCACTGTGGGTGCGATAGCTGCGAATTTCCAGGTTAAACACCGCCATCAACGGTACCCCCGCGCCTGAATGTCAAACAAGGTGGCGTAGCGACCGCCTGCGCGGATCAGCGCGCCATGGTCGCCTTCTTCCAGAATACGCCCCTGGTCGAGCACCACAATATGATCGGCGCTGCGCACGCTGGAAAATCGATGGGAGATCAATAGGGTCATGCGGCCCTTGGCGTACTCCCGGAAATGCTCGAACACCGCAGCCTCTGCCGCCGCGTCGAGGGCGGCGGTGGGTTCATCCAGAATCAGAATGTCGGCATCGCGACGCATGTAGGCCCGCGACAGCGCGACTTTCTGCCATTGCCCGCCAGACAGCTCCTGGCCGCCGGCAAACCAGCGGCCCAGTTGCGTGGCATAGCCGTTGGTCAAGCCCTCGATGAACTCGGCGGCGATGCCTTGCGCCGCGGCCTCCTGCCAGCGGGCCTGGTCTTTGAAGGCGCTGACGTCGCCCACCCCCAGGTTTTCGCCGACGGTCATCTGGTAGCGAATGTAGTCCTGGAAAATAACCCCGATGCGCTGGTGCAAGGCCTGCTCGTCCCACTCGCGAAGGTCGCTGCCGTCGAGCAGGATGCGGCCTTCGTCGGGTTGATAGAGGCGCGTCAGTAGTTTGATCAGGGTGGTTTTGCCCGAGCCGTTCTCGCCCACCAGCGCCAGGCTTTTGCCAGGGGGCAGGTGCAGGTTGATGTCGCTCAGGGTGGGTTTTGCCGAGCCAGGGTAGCGAAACCCCAGGTGTTCCACGCGCAGGCCGTCGCCTGGGTGGATGCCGTGCAGCAAGGTGCCGCTGGGGCGTACCACTTCCACCGCCAGGTACTCATACAGGTTGGTCAGGTACAGGCCATCCTCGTACAGCCCGGCGATGGCACTGAGGCTGGCACTGATTGCGCTTTGGCCCTGTTTGAACAGCACCAAATACATGGTCATCTGGCCCAGGGTGATCAGACCCTCGATGGTGTCCAGCACTACCCAGGCGTAGGCGGCGTAAAACGCCGCAGTGCCCAGCAGGCCCAGCACGAAGCCCCAGCCGTCGCGGCGCAGGGTCAGCTTGCGGTCTTCGGCATACAGACGGGTGAAGGTGTCGCGGTAGCGCTGCAGCAACAGCGGCGCCAGGCCGAACAGTTTGACTTCCTTGATGTGTGCTTCCTGGGACAACAGGGCCTCGACGTAACCTTGTTGGCGGGTTTCGGGGGCGCGGCGGCGGAACAGGCGGAAGGCATTGCCCGAAAAATGCGCCTCGGCAAAAAACACCGGCAGTGCGCCCAGCACCAGAATGGCCAGCGCCCAGGGCGAAAAGTGCACCAGCAGCACGGCAAAGCTGATCAGCGAGATCAGGTTCTGCGTCAGCCCCAGGCCTTTGGTCACCAGGCTTAGGGGCCGTGTCGACGCATCGCGGCGCACACGCACCAGTTTGTCGTAAAAGTCCGAATCTTCGAACTGCAGCAGCGACAGGGTCTGGGCTTTTTCCAAAATCAGCAGGTTGACCTTCTGCCCCAACTGCACCCGCAGCAGCGATTGCTGCACCGACAGCCCCCGCTGGGCTGCAGCCAACAGGGCCAATACACCGGCTTCGGCCAACACAAAACGCAGCACCGGCCACAACGGCGCCTGGCCGGTGTTGGCATGCAGTTGCATGGCTTGCACCACCGAATCGACGATGCGCTGGCCCAACCAGGCGGCAAGGGCGGGCAATACCCCGGCGGCCAGCGTGGCGACCACCAGCCCCAGGAATAAGGGGCGCGAGGTGCCCCACACCAGGCTGATCGCGCGGCGTGACTGGTCGAAAAAAAGGCTGAAGCGGTTGATTACAACCATTGAAGGGTCTGGCTCCGGGTTGGGGCGGGTGGCGGGGAGTTTCGTCGGGTTGGTGGGCGCGGTCAATCGGGGTCGTGTTCAATCACAGGAACCGATGCAAACACAAAAGGCTGGCAACGCCGATCCCACAGGCCATGGTACGTTGCAACCGATGTGGGAGCCGAGCTTGCTCGCGAAGCGCCGCGCGGGCGGCGCTCGATCTCAAGCGCGCTGTAACAACATCGGCTAGCGCCTGGCAGCCCCACACCGATTTCCAGCCGGGAGCTTTGAAGACAAACCTCCAGAGCCTGTTTTTAGACCGCATGGGGGCTCAGAGGTGCATGCCTTGGTTTCTTCGGCGCTCTTGAGACCGCGCGCCGCCCGCGCGGCGCTTCGCGAGCAAGCTCGCTCCCACATCGGTTGTAGCGCGCCATGGCTTGTGGGGGTGGTGTTGTCTGCCTTGTGTGGCTGGCTCAGGATTCTTGTTGGCCGGTTATGGCTTGGCCGCAAATCCGGGCACAAAAAAAAGGTTCTTCGCGGAATTCTGGGAAATAGGCACATCATATCCTGCCCGTGCCCGTGCCCGTGCTCTCTGGCCGCTGGCTCTGCTCTTGATCTGCTCTTGATCTGCTCTTGATCTGCTCTTGATCTGCTCTTGATCTGCTTGGCTTTTGATCTTGATTGTATGCCCCATTAAGCGCCCGGGCCGACTGGAGGAATTGATCAAGCGGCCGGAGGCGTAGCCGCCGGAGACGGAGCCGGAGGAGCTTCTATTCCGGGCCGTCGTCCGCTTGAGCGATGCCGGAGGGAGGGGACCCGTAGCGCAGCGTAGGGCCCAAGCAGGGGCAAGCCTTTTTTGCTTATTTTTTGGCTGGGCCGGCACACCGGGCGTTTGACAAAAAGTGAGCCGGCGTAAGGCCGGAAAGGTGAAGTGGCCGCGCCCTTGGTAATGGATATGTACATGATTTTTGAAGCATGCTCCGAGGACGGTGGGCATATCCATTGGTTAGGGTGATGCCGAATCACCTTTCCGCCCTTACGGCGTCTTACTTTTTGTCAAACGCCACAAAAAGTAAGCAAAAAAGGCTTGCCCCTGCTTGGGCCCTCCGCTGCGCTGCGGGTCCCCTCCTTCCGGCGTCGCTCAAGGGGCAGACGGCACCGGCTATAGAAGCTTGCCGGCTGCCGTCTCCCTCGGCTACGCCTCGGGCCCTTCGGGCCGCCCCTTGATCGACGCCTCCAGTCGGCCCGGGCGCTTAATGGGGCATACAATCAAGATCAAGAGCAGATCAAGTTCAAGATCAAGATCAAGATCAGGATCACGGCTGCTCTTGATCTGCTTGGCTTTTGATCTTGATTGTATGCCCCATTAAGCGCCCGGGCCGACTGGAGGTATTGATCAAGCGGCCGGAGGCGTAGCCGCCGGAGACGGAGCCGGAGACGCTTCTATTCCGGGCCGTCGTCCGCTTGAGCGATGCCGGAGGGAGGGGACCCGTAGCGCAGCGTAGGGCCCAAGCAGGGGCAAGCCTTTTTTGCTTATTTTTTGGCTGGGCCGGCACACCGGGCGTTTGACAAAAAGTAAGACGCCGTAAGGGCGGAACGGTGAAGTGATCGCGCCATTGATAATGGATATGTTCACGCATCTTTGAAGCTTGCTCTTAAAACGGTGAACATATCCATTGGTTAGGATGATGCCGAATCACCTTTCCGGCCTTACGCCGACTCACTTTTTGTCAAAACCGAACGCCACAAAAAGTAAGCAAAAAAAAGCCCGGCTGTGTGAGCCGGGCTTTTCCAGGTGATGTACCGCTAACGCTAACCTCATACGCGACCTTTGAGCACGTGGTCGGCGCCGTCTTGAGCTACACGAAACAGTGTGCGGTCAGAACCGTCTTGAGCGACGCGGTTCAGTGTGCGGTCCGAGCCGTCTTGAGCGACGCGGTTCAGGGTGCTGTCCGAGCCGTCTTGAGCGACGCGGTTCAGTGTGCGGTCCGAGCCATCTTGAGCGACGCGGTTCAGTGTGCGGTCCGAACCGTCTTGGGCGACGCGGTTCAGGGTGCGGTCAGAACCATCCTGTGCAACGCGGTTCAGGGTGTGTTCGGAGCCGTCTTGAGCGACGCGGTTCAGGGTGCGATCCGAACCGTCTTGGGCAAAAGCGTGAGCGGCAAGTACCGAGAAGGCGATGCTGAGGATGATTTGACGTTTCATGATTGTGCGCTCCGGGAATCGTTGTTTGGGGGTGTGTGGCTATTCTTACCCCCAGGGCGGTTTCGGAGAACTTCATTGACGTGATGGTGGTTATCGATGGGGATGATGGTCTCGCCAGCCCGCTGCTACGCCCGCATTCCTGGCTTGGTGGCGGCGGGGATCGGTATCAGCATCGTCCCCGAAACCCTCGGTCGGTTGAGCATGCCGGGTGTGCATTTCATCCCGTTGCCCCACGCGGAAATGGTCAGCGAGCTGTCGTTGATATCGCGCATTGACGAGTGCTCCAGCGCGGTCACGCATTTTGCCGAACAAGCGCGGGGCAGGGGGTGAGCCTGGCTGAAGTTGTCCACCAAATGCGTGAGTATCTCTGTGGATAACATTCCAGAGGCCAGTCTGGCGGGGCGTTTGAGGGCAGTGAGCAAGAAATGATCAGTCACACCATGGGCGATCTTTTAGGGTGCAGATCGCCCAGTGATTCAACCACGACCCTAGCGCAACAGTGCGCTCTGGCCATGTTCAGCACTGCCCGTGGTGTCCATGTGACTTGCCGGGATGACTCAGCGCCCCGCGTGGCTGTCGACGAATTTCTCGTAATACAGGTGCGCGCCCTGAATGCCTTGGTCACCGATCCAGCCCTTGATCGCCTCTACCATCGGCGGTGGGCCGCACACGTAGAGGTCGAACGGCTGGGCGGCTAGGGCAGGGCTATCGAAGTGTTCGGGGATATAGCCGCGCTTGCCCGGCCATGTCTCGCAGGGCTGGCTGACCACCGTGTGCAGTTCAAAGCCGGCGATCTGTTGGCGGTAGCCCTCCAGGCGCGTCAGTTCGCACAGGTCGGCTTCCTGAGTCACGCCGTAATACAGGCTGACTGGGTAACCGCAGCCGCCCGTCACGGCCATTTCATCCAGCATGCCCAGAAACGCCGACAGCCCGGTGCCACCGGCCGCCAGCACCAGTGGGCGGCTGACCTGGCGCAGGTAAAAACTGCCCAGCGGGGCCTCGAACTCCAGGGTTTGCCCCGGTGCGCAGCGCTCACGCATGAACTCACTCATGACCCCCTCCGGCAACAGCCGCACCAAAAACTGCAACTGGTTGGCTGCCGTCGAGCGGTTGGCAAATGAATAGGAACGCCAGGCCTCGGTACCCGGTACCCGCAGCCGAGCGTATTGCCCAGGCAAGTAGTCGAGCTGGCGAGGGTACTGGCTGGCGTCCACGTGCAACACCGCTGTGGTGTCGGACACCTGCTCCACGCCGCGGATCACGCTGGCGATGCGCTCGGGCCCGGCGGCGTGGCACAGGCTTGAGTCAAAGTCGAAGTAAAATGCTGCATCCGACTGCACGCGGGTCTGGCAGGTCAGCACTTTGCGCTGGGCCAGGTCCTGGGCCGACAAGGCTTCGTCATCGACGTAGTCCTGGGTGTATTGCCCGGACTCACAGCGGCCCTGGCACGTGGCGCACACGCCTTCGCGGCAGTCCAGGGGGATTTTGATACCGGCGCGCAAGGCGGCATCCAAGAGGATTTCATTGCCCTGCACGGGACAGAACAGCGTCTTGCCGTCGGCAAAACTGAAGGCGACCTTATACGTCATGGCCTGTTACCCACGGGGTCAGAGGTGATAGAAATCCAGCACCGAGTTGATGGTGTCGTTCAGCAGTACCACGTGCTTGCGGGCGATCTTCCAACTGTCCCCCTGGGGCCTGAGCGTGTAGGTGGCGTAGCCGAAAAACTGCTCGCTGACCTGCAGGCGGTGGTACAGCGTGTGCCAGTTGACCTTGGCTTGCAGGTCACCGTTGGGCAGCGACTGCAAGCGCAGGTTGCTGATCAGGTGCACGGTGCGCGGCATCGGGATGGTCGAGGCGGCCTTGCCGGTGCGCAGGCGGAACACGCGGTCTTCCAGGCCACCGCGGTTGGCGTAGTAGATCAGCGACATGCCTTTTTTCGGGTCGGTGGTGTAGACGTGTTCAGAGTCCCATTGCGGCAGGTGGAATTCGCTGTCTTCGCTGAACAGGTCCAGGTACGCATCCCAATCCTGGGCATCACACAACTCGGCCATGCGGTACATGAACTGTTCGACTTGATGGTGCAGTTGCGCCGTCATGGTTGTACCTCGTGCAGTTTCAGGGACTGTTGTTCGGCGGCCTTGCGGGCCAGGCCTTCCAGCAAAAAGCGCTGCCAGTTGCCATGCTGGTTCACGTACAGGCCCTCATGGGTGAACTCGGTGCCGGTCAGCACCGGCGAGATGCCGATTGCCTCGCTATTGGGCGTGGGCCCCTCGATCCATTTGCCCTGGCCACGGGAAATGTCGCTCCAGCGCTCCAGGCGTGCCTGGAAGCCGCGCTGGGCTTCACGAAATTCCACCAGGTCGTCTGGCGTGCCCAGGCCCGAGACGTTGAAAAAGTCTTCGAACTGGCGGATGCGGTTCTCGCGGTCGGTATCCGTTTCACCTTTCACGCCCAGGCAAAAGCTGTTGATCTCGGTCTTGTTCCAGGCCAGGGGGCGGATAATGCGCAATTGCGAGCTGATCTGGTCGAGGAAGAACATGCTGGGGTAGATGTTCAGGTTACGCAGGCGGTGCATCATCCACTCGGCCTTGCCCTGGCCGTGTTCGTTGACCAGGCGCGGCATGATGCTGGCGTAGCCAGGGCGCACCGCAGGGTTGGGCATGTCGCTGAACAACAGGCTGTGGCCGTTGTGAAACGAGAACCAGCCATCGTCGGTTTCAGCGTCGCCAGCCCCCAGCTTGCTGTAGTCGAGGGTGTCGCTGCTGGCCACGCCTTTTTCGGCGTTGACGTGCTGGCGGTGCTGCACGGTGGCCACGTAGTTGTAGTGCACGGTGCTGACGTGATAGCCGTCCAGGCCGTTCTCGTTCTGTAGTTTCCAGTTGCCGTCGTAGGTGTAGGCCGACTTGCCGGGCAGCACCTCCAGCTCGCCGGTGGGCGACTGCGCTACCATCATGTCGAAGAACACCTTGGCGTCGCCCAGGTAGTCTTGCAGGGTGTCGCTGCCGTGCACGTCCAGGCTGATAAACACAAAGCCCTTGTAGCTTTCGATGCGGGCCTTCTTCAAGCCACGGGTGGCCTTGTCGAAGCCTTCGGGGTACTCACCGGGGGCCTTGACCTTTACCAGGCGGCCATCGCTCTTGTAGCACCAGGCATGGAACGGGCAGGTGAAGGTCGACTGGTTGCCCTTGCCCACCCGGGTCAGGGTGGTGCCGCGGTGCTGGCAGGCGTTGATCAGGGCGTTCAAGCGGCCTTCGCCGTCGCGGGTGATGATCATCGGCTGGCGGCCGGCGCGCATCGTCATGAAGTCATGGTTGTGGGCGATTTCGCTCTCGTGGCAGGCGTAGATCCAGTTCTTTTCGAAGATCAACTCCATCTCAAGGTCAAACAAATCAGGTTCGGTGAACATGTCCCGGGCGATGCGATACACGCCTTCCACCGGGCGGAAGTCCAGGCAGCCTTCGACGAAGTGCTGCCATTGGGCGAGTGTTCTGGTTGTGCTCATCAAGGATTACCTTCTGGAGTGGTCGGACTCCACTCGATTAAATCCCTGGCCGCTTAGGGCATCTATCCGCTTTGCCGGGGATAAATAGCCGTTTTGCGATTTTTTGCAGTAATCGGATAGCGCCGGCGGCCATGGCTCGATTACCTTTGGCCTCTCGACACGCCTCGGAGGTTGCCATGACCCTGATCCGCAGCAACGCCCCGGGGCTTCAAGCGACCCATCGGGATATCGCCAGCGCGCGCGCCTGGATGGCCGACATCTGCGGCCCGCACAGCCTGCAGGCCAGTGCCACGCGCCAACTGGCGTTCGAGCACTCGGCCAATCGCCTGGGGTCGTTGGCCACGGTGGTGGGGCGCATCCAGTACGGCACGGACGTGGTGATCGGCGTGGATGCCAGTTGCGGCCTGAAGAGCTACAGCATCAGCCTGCCGCTGGACGGCGAGCAGCAGATCCAGAGCGGCAAGCAGTTGGCGCGCTCCGATGCCCGGGTGGGCCTGATCGTCTCGCCCTTCGAACACCAGCAACTGAGCATCGCCGCCAATTGCCGCAAGCTGCAGGTGGTGATCACCTGTGCCTCGATGAACCGCGTGCTGGAGCAACTGCTGCAGCGCCCGGTCGACGCCCCGATTGCCTTCAAGACGTGCATCGACGCCCAGCAGGGCGCCAGTGCCGGGTGGTGGCGGATGGTGCGCTACCTGGTCGAGGAAATGGACCAGGCCCAACCCTTGTTCAGCCAAGTGCCCTTGGCCCGCGACCTGGAGCGCACGCTGATCAAGGGCCTGATCCTGTCCCAGCCCAACAACTACTCCGAGGCGCTCAAGGCACTGGGAGAAACCCGTTGCCCGGCCTTCGTGCTCAAGGCGCGGCGGTTCATCGAGGCACAGGCTGAAAACGACCTGGTGCTGGCGGATATCCAGCAGGCCGCCGGGGTGACGCCGCAGCGCCTGCACGAGGGCTTCAAACAACACTTCGGCCTGTCGCCCATCGCCTACCTCAAGCGCTTTCGCCTGGAAGCGGTGCGCTGCAGCCTGCTGGAGGATCGCGGCAACTACAACATCGCAGCGACTGCATCGCGCTGGGGGTTTGCCCATCTGGGCCGATTTGCCGCGCAGTACCAGCGCGCCTTTGGCGAGCGCCCGTCGCAGACGCTGGCGCGTGCGCGGGGGTAGCTCCACCGATTCCACACGCCATGGCGCCTTGCTAGCGCGGTGTCAGCGGAGCTGACTCGCGATACGCCGCGCGATCCGATCGCTAGAGCGCCTGGAGCAAATGCGTAAGCACCTGGGCTTCGACGCCGCCCTCGCTGCCGTTCGGCAAAAACACCGCGCAACTGGCGCTGCCAGACCCCACCACACAGCGATAAACCGCGACCACACTGCCAGGCCCGACCCCGGTGTGCCCGCTCAGGGTCAGGCCACCCGCGACCGTCCCCTGCATCAGGCCCAGGCCATAGCCTGCCGTTTGCCACGGGCGGCCGGGCAGCGGGCCACCCAGTGGCCGTACGGTTTGCATGGCCTGTACCAAGGCCATGGGAATCAACTGCCCGCCCAGCAGCCGGTCCAACAACAGGGCCGCTTGCGCCGGTGGTCCCATCAGCAAGCCGTGATACACCCAACGTGGGTCGTAGACGCCGTCGATATCGGCGGCAGCCGTGGCGAGGTACACCTGCGAAATGCCCAAGGGTTCAAATACCCGTTCAACCAGCGCCTGCTCAAGCGTCAACCCGCAGAGCCTCTCGATCAGCCGAGCGAGGTACAGGTACCCGACGTTGGAGTAGCGCCAGCCGTCCCCCGGGCTGTAGCGCAGGCGCGTGGCCTCCAGGCGCTGCAGCATTTCTATGGCCGGCCAGGCCTGCTGATGGCTGGCCACCGCCGTGTGGTAGTCGGCCAGCTCGCCATAATCGGCCAGGCCCGCTTCGTGGCGTAGCAACTGGCGCAGGGTGAATGGGCCTTCCGGCAACGTATCGTCAAGCCCCAGCAGGCCATCGCGCACCAGGGTCAATGCCCCGGCGGCGAGCACGGTCTTGGTGAAACTCCACCAGGGTACAGGGTCGCCCGGGGCCTGCGATGGCATCAACTGGCCGTTGGATACAACTGAATAAATCATCGAGTAATGCGTCCTTGTAGGTGCCGCAGTACCAACGCCTGCGCTGGCGCAGCGATGCGGCCGACGTCGCGCAGGATACCTGTGTGCGCCTGTTTCGCCCAGGCGCAGCGCCACTGGCACCCGACCTGCGTCAGCCCATGGCGCCGGGCGGGGGGGGCGCGCGGCCCCCTGTAGGCGCGGATTTATCCGCGAAGCAAACGCCGCAGTGTTTCAGGCTAACCTAACCCTTCACCCCATTCCCGATCTGCCACACATACGGCGGTTCGGTACCATTGATGCTCCAGTCCCCCACAATGCGCGCCTTGTAGATCAGCGGGTTGTGCGAGGCCACGGTGCGGGCGTTGCGCCAGTGGCGGTCCAGGGCCTTGTGCACGCTGATACCGCTGGCGCCCAGGGCGTTGAACAGGTCGGTGGCGGCGCGCAGCACCAGTTCGCTGACGATGACCTGGGCCTTGGCGGTTTCGATTTCGGCGTCGATGTTGGCCTGTCGATCGGCCTGTTCGTCACCGCCAAAACGGGCCTCGTAGGCGCGCTGCAAAGGCAGGGCGCAGCGCAAGGTGGCAGCTTGGGCGGCGTAAACTTGAGCACTGATTTGCCCCACCACCTGCTGGATCTGCGCATCGGCGCTGACGCTGTCGGCATTGCCATGGCTATAGATGCGCGTGCGTTCGCGCACCTGCTGGCTGATGTCGCGCTCGATGGCCCGGCCAATGCCCGACAACGCAGCCAGCAGCACCAATTGATAAAACGCGGTCTGGTACTTGAAGCGGGTCTGGAACGCGATGATGTGCTCGGCCGGTACCGGCACGTTGTCGAACAGCGAGGTGCCACTGCCGGTGGTGCGCTGGCCAAAGCCGTCCCAGTCGTCGCTCTGCTGCACGCCGGGGTGTTTGGCGTCGACCAGGGCGATGATGTCGGCGCCAGTGTCGGACCGTTGCGCGTACACGTCGATCCAATCGGCGTAAATACTGCCGGTGCTGTAGTACTTGGCGCCGCTCAAACGAAAATCCGCACCGTGCGGGGTGGCCTTGGTGATCACCTCGCCGATCTTCACCGTGCCGATTTCAGTCCAGCCGTTGCCCACCCAGTCGCCCGCCACGAAGCGCGCGAACCAGCGGTCGCGCTCGGCGCTGGCGGGGGCGTTGAGGCGGTCTTCGACGAAGGCGAAATGCCCGCGCAGCGCCTGGGGAATATTGGAGTCGGCTTCGGCCAGTTCAATCAGCAGTTCAAACAACTGCGGCACCGACGCGCCAGCACCGCCGAATTCCACCGGCACGCGCACAGCGCCAAAGCCTGCGGCCTTAAGCCATTGGATCTGTTCAAAGGGGAGGGCGCGAGCCTTTTCGCGCTCCACGGTGCCGGCGGCGATCTCGCGGAATATCGGCCGGAAGCGGTTGGCCAGGGTGTCGTAGTCGGTGCCGAGCGACAGCGGGTTGGGCGTGGCTTGGGTCATGGTGTGGCTCCTTGGGCAGTGGGAAACAGCTGCCAGGGCTATTGCACGGCGCGTGCCGAAAACCATCTGATTGATTTATAAGGGATTGTTGTTTTTAACCGCAAACTAACTGTTCGCCAGGCAACAGTGAATGTGCAGACTGCTGTTCCAGCGCAAGCAGCTGAATTTAAAATAAATCATAACCATATGAAAAATAAAGATATTTAACCTTGGCACAGTTGCTGCTCTAGCACTTGCACACCCCATCCTGAGTTTGAGGAGCAAGCACATGAGCCAACACCCCGTGAAATTCGCCTACTGGGTACCCAATGTCAGCGGCGGCCTGGTGGTCAGCAAGGTTGAGCAGCGCACCAGCTGGGACATCGACTACAACCGCAAGTTGGCGCAGATCGCCGAGCAGTCGGGCTTTGAATACGCCCTCACGCAAATCCGTTTCACCGCCGGTTACGGCGCCGAGTACCAGCACGAGTCGGTCGCCTTCAGCCACGCACTGCTGGCCGCTACCGACAAACTCAAGGTCATTGCCGCCATTTTGCCTGGGCCATGGGGCCCGGCGGTGGCGGCCAAACAACTGGCAACCATCGACCAACTGACTGCAGGGCGCATCGCCGTCAACATCGTCAGCGGCTGGTTCAAGGGCGAGTTCACCGCCATCGGCGAGCCGTGGCTGGAGCACGACGAGCGCTATCGCCGTTCCGAAGAGTTCATCCGTGTGCTCAAGGGCGTGTGGACCACCGATAACTTCACCTTCAAGGGCGACTTCTACCGTTTCCACGACTACACCTTGCGGCCCAAGCCGATCCAGCAACCGCACCCGGAAATCTTCCAAGGTGGCAGCTCCCGCGCGGCCCGCGACATGGCGGCGAATGTCTCGGACTGGTATTTCACCAACGGCAATACCGTGGAAGGGATCAAGGCCCAAGTCGATGACATCCGCGCCAAGGCTGCCGCCAATGGCCGGACGGTCAAGATTGGCGTCAACGCTTTCATCATTGCCCGTGACACCGAGCAGGAGGCCCGCGCAGTGCTGGCCGAGATTGTCGACAAGGCCGACCCCGAAGCGGTAAACGCCTTCGGTGATGCGGCCAAGCAAGCCGGCAAGGCCAGCCCCGAAGGCGAAGGCAACTGGGCCAAGTCCACCTTCCAGGACCTGGTGCAATACAACGATGGCTTCAAGACCAACCTGATCGGCACGCCACGGCAGATCGCCGAGCGCATCATCGCGCTTAAAGCGGTGGGCGTGGACCTGGTGTTGTCGGCGTTCCTGCACTTTCAGGAAGAAGTGGCGTACTTCGGTGAGCACGTGCTGCCCTTGGTGCGCGAACTGGAAGCGGCAGCCAGCACCCGCACTGCAGAGCCTGCGTGATGAGCACCTTGCCCGAGGCACTGTTTCGCCAAGCCCAGCTGCGTGGCGACGCCGTGGCCCTGCGCGCCAAGCGCCTGGGGTTGTGGCGCGAGCAGCGCTGGGGCGAGGTGGCGCGCGAGGTCGGCCACTTGGCGGCGGGGTTGCAGGCCCAAGGCTTTGTCGCGGCACAAGGCTTGGTGATCATCAGCCAAGCCCGCAGCGAAGCCTTGTTGCTGACCTTGGCGGTGCTGTGGCTGGGGGGCCGGGTGACGCTGCTGGAGCCCGGCGCCAGTGTGCCCCAGCTGCCACGGCAAGTGTTTGTCGACAGCCTGGAGCAGCTCCCGGCGCTGCGCCGCGACGGTCTCGTGCCGACGCTTTTGGTGTATGCCGACGGCCGTGGCGCCGCCAAAGGGCAAGGGTGTGTGCCAATTGCCTATCAGGCATTGTTGGCAGACGGGCCTGCGCCTGCAATCAACGGCACCGCGCACGCCCAGGCCTTCGACTTCATCGACCAGCACCTGAGCCAGCAGGTGGTGCTCGACAGCGCCGCGCACTGGATTGCCAGCGAACAACTCGACCACCATCACCAAGCGCTGTGTGCACGGGTATTGGCTGCCAGCGGGCAAGTGCGTTACCTGCTGGGTGCTTGGCTGCTGGCAGGTTTTACCTTGAATTTTCCCGAAACCCTGGCCACCCGTGACCAGGATCGGCGCGAACTTGGGCCCACGCTGGTGGCCGGCACGCGTGAGTCCTGGGGCCGCCTGGCCGCCATGGCCCAGGAGCGTCTGCCGCTGCCGGGCAGTGTTGCCCATGGTCTGTACCGCTGGGCCGTGACCCCGACCCAGCAACCACTGCGTCGCTGGCTGGGGCACTGGCTGATCCGCCGCCCACTGTTGGATGTATTGGGCCTGGGCCGTTTGCAAGTACCGCTACTGGTGGGCGAGCCGTTGGCGGCAGACACCGCGCAATTTTTCACAGGGCTGGGTATTCACCCGCGCAGCGCGGAGCCTGCCAAGGCCGGCGTGGGGCAAGTGCCCACGCCGGCCGCCTATTCCATCCCCTCCATTGCTTGATGAGTACGCGCCCATGACTGTACCTGCCTTGCTGCAACTGGATGACATTTCGCTGTCGTTCAAAGGCGTGAACGCCATCACCGCGATCAGTTTCGCGGTAGCCCCGGGCGAAATCTGCGCGCTGATCGGCCCCAACGGCGCCGGTAAAAGCTCGTTGCTCAACGTGATCAATGGCGTGTACCAGCCGCAACACGGCTCGATCCGTTTCGACGGCCAGGTGCGCCGACGCATGCGCACCCATGAGGCAGCGGCGCGCGGCATTGCCCGCACCTTCCAGAACATCGCCTTGTTCAAGGGCATGAGCGTGCTCGACAACGTGCTCACCGGGCGCAACCTCAAGCGTCGCAGTAGTTGGCTGGAACAAGTGCTGCAACTGGGGCGCGGCCCGCGCGAAGACGATGCGCAAAGGGCCCACGCCGAGCGGGTGATCGACTTTTTGCGCATCAGCCCCTGGCGTCACGCACCGGTCAGCGGCTTGCCCTATGGCCTGCAAAAGCGTGTGGAACTGGCCCGGGCCTTGGCCGCCGAGCCTCGGCTGTTGTTGCTGGACGAACCCATGGCCGGGATGAACGCCTTGGAGAAGCAGGAAATGAGCGGTTTTATCCGCGACATCAACCGCGAGTTGGGCACCACCGTAGTGTTGATCGAACACGACATCGGCGTGGTGATGGGGCTGTCCGATCACGTGGTGGTGCTCGACTACGGGCGCAAGATCGGCGACGGCAGCCCCGAGCAGGTGCGCAACAACCCCGAGGTGATCGCGGCCTACCTGGGCACGCGGCGGGGGGAAGGCTGAGCCATGGAGTTCTTTTTCGAGGTGTTGATCGGTGGGTTGCTGGCAGGGGTGATGTACTCGCTGGTGGCGATCGGCTTCGTGCTGATCTACAAGGCCAGCGGTGTGTTCAATTTCGCCCAGGGCTCGATGGTGCTATTCGCCGCGCTGACGTTCGTCAGTTTGCAAGAGCGCGGGCTGCCGTTTTGGCTGGCGTTCGGGGTGACCCTGGCCAGCCTGATCGTGCTGGCGTTGCTGATCGAGAAAGCCGTGCTGCGGCCCTTGGTCAACCGCCCGCCGATCATCCTGTTCATGGCCACCCTGGGGCTGTCGTACATGATCGAAGGCCTGGCGCAGCTGCTGTGGGGCGCCCAGGTGCACGGGCTGGACTTGGGCATCACCGACCAGCCGCTGGAAATCCAAGGCATGTTGCTGTCGCCCTTCGATCTGTTCGCCGCCGGCACGGCCGCCGCACTGGTGCTGGCGCTGTCGCTGCTGTTCAGCAAGACCCGCATCGGCTTGTCGTTGCGCGCGGTGGCCGATGACCCGCTGGCCGCCCTGGCGGTGGGCATTCGCTTGCCGCGCATCTGGGTGGTGGTGTGGTCGGTGGCAGGCTTTGTCGGCTTGGTGGCCGGGCTGTTGTGGGGCGCGCGCCTGGGGGTGCAATTCTCGCTGTCGCTGATCGTGCTCAAGGCGTTGCCGGTGTTGATCATCGGCGGCTTCTCATCGATTGGCGGGGCCATCGTTGGCGGCTTGATCATCGGCGCCAGCGAGAAGCTCGCCGAGATTTACCTGGGGCCGATCATCGGCAGCGGCATCGAAAACTGGGTGCCGTATGTCATGGCGTTGCTGTTTCTGTTGGTTCGCCCGGCCGGCCTGTTTGGCGAGCGGGCGATCGAGCGGGTTTGATCATTACCGGGGTTCAAGATGCTTTATCGCGAAGCGGGACAATTCACCACCACCTACGCCGCCGAGCGCCGGGTGTTTCGCCTGCGCCAGGACCGCATCGGGTTGGCGGCGCTGTTGTTGCTGGCCTTTGTCGGCGTGCCGCTGCTGGGTAATGACTATTGGTTCAGCGCAATCCTGGTGCCGTTCCTGGTGTTGTCGTTGGCCGGCCTGGGCCTGAATCTGTTGACCGGTTACGCCGGGCAGTTGTCGCTGGGCTCGGCGGCGTTCATGGCGGTGGGCGCGTTCGGCGCCTACAACCTGCAACTGCGCGTGCCGGGGCTGCCATTGCTGGCAGGCTTTGGCTTGGCCGGGTTGGTCGCGGCAGCGGTGGCGGTGCTGTTCGGTTTGCCCAGCCTTCGTATCAAGGGCTTCTACCTGCTGGTGTCGACCCTGGCCGCCCAGTTCGTGGTGGAGTGGGTGCTCACCCGCTTCAGCTGGTTCACCAACGACAACGCCTCGGGGGTGATCAGCTCGCCGCCCCTGCGCATCGCCGGGGTGGATTTCAGCTCGCCGGCCGGCCGCTACCTGTTGACCCTGGGCGTGGTGGTGGCGCTGTTCTGGCTGGGCCTGCGCCTGGTGCGCAGCGAGTTGGGGCGCCAATGGATGGCGGTGCGTGACATGGACACCGCCGCCGCCGTGATCGGTATCCAACCGTTCAAGGCCAAGCTGCTGGCCTTTGCCGTGAGTGGTTTCTACCTGGGTGTTGCCGGGGCGCTGTGGGCCTTCGCTTACCTGGGTACGGTGGAACCTCACGGTTTTGACCTGAGCCGTTCGTTCCAGGTGCTGTTCATCATCATTATCGGCGGCCTGGGCAGCGTGCTCGGCAACTTCCTGGGGGCGGCCTTCATCGTGCTGTTCCCGGTGCTGCTGGCCAACCTGGTCGGCCTGCTGCCGGCGGGCCTGGTGGATTCCGGCCAGTTGGAGAACTTGCAGAAAATCATCTTTGGCGGCTTGATCATCGGGTTTCTGATCAAGGAGCCCGAAGGCCTTGCCAGGCTCTGGCGACGCTTGCGCGAGCGAGCCCGCGTCTGGCCCTTGCGGTACTGACCCCCTCTAACACATCAGGAATCACTCCATGCATTTGCGCACTTCCTTACGCCGCCTCGCGCTGGGCGTTGCACTGTTGTCAGCCGGCCTGAGTGCCGGCGCCCAGGCGGCCAACGAACAGTACTTCCCGCTGCAAAGCTACCGGGTAGGTCCTTACGCGGCAGGCGGCACGGGCTTTTTCGGCGGCTTTATCGACTACATGCAGTACGTCAACGCCAACGGCGGGGTCAATGGCGTCAAGCTGACCTGGAGCGAGTGCGAGACCGAGTACGTGGTCGAGAAGGGCGTAGAATGCTACGAGCGCCTCAAGGGTGGCCTCAACGGCGCCCCGGCGGCGGCCACCAACCCGTTGTCGGTGGGCATTGCCTACGCAACGCTTGAGCGCTCCACCGCCGACAAGCTGCCGCTGATCACCATCAACCACGGCCGCACCGATTCCACCGACGGCAGCGTGTTCCCCTACGTGTTCCCGCTGCAACTGAACCCCTATTCGGAAGTGTCGGCCATCGTCAATTACATCGGCCAGCGCGAGGGCGGCATCGACAAGCTCAAGGGCAAGAAGATCGCGGTGCTCTACCACGGGTCGCCCTATGGCAAGGAAACCAATGGGGTACTGGACACCCTGGCGAAAAAATATGACTTCGAACTGACCCTGCTGGAAGTGCCGCACCCCGGCAACGAACAGGGTTCGCAGTGGCTTAATATTCGCCGCTTGAAACCGGACTGGGTGATTTTGCGTGGCTGGGGCGTGATGAACCCGGTGGCGATCAAGTCTGCGCAAAAAGTCGGCTACCCGGTGGACCACATCATCGGCAATATCTGGAGCAACTCCGAAGAGGACGTGATCCCGGCAGGCGCCGCGGCCAAGGGCTACATCTCGATCACCACGCACCCCTCGGGCACCGATTTCCCGGTGTTGCAGGGCATCAAGAAAAGTGTGGTGGACGCCGGCAAGGGCAACCTGGCCGACCCCAAGCGCTTTGGCACGGTGTACTACAACCTGGGCGTGGTGAACGGCATCCTCAACGTCGAGGCCTTGCGCCTGGCCCAGGCCCATTACGGTAACAAGCCGCTCACCGGCGAGCAGGTGCGCTGGGGTTTCGAACACCTGAACCTGGACGATGCCCGCTTGCAAGCCTTGGGCGCCAAGGGCCTGGTGCAGCCGTTGAAGCTGTCCTGCGCTGATCACGAAGGCGGCGGTGCGGTGCGCTTCCAGCAATGGGACGGGCAGAAGTGGAACCTGATCAGCGACTGGGTGCAGGCTGATCGCGCCTTGTTGCGGCCGATCATCGAAGCCTCTGCCGCGCAGTACGCCAAGGAAAAAGGCATCACCCCGCGCGACTGCAGCAAGGAGCTATAAACCATGGGCGAACCCCTGCTGCAGGTCGAACAGGTCGAGGTGTTTTACGAACAGGCGATCCTGGCGTTGCGCGGGGTGTCGCTTAACGTCCAGCAAGGCCAGGTCGTGGCCTTGCTGGGCGCCAACGGCGCGGGCAAAAGCACTTTGCTCAAGGCCATTTCCAACCTGGTGCGCGCCGAGCGCGGCGAGGTGGTGAGCGGGCGCATCCTGTACCGCGGCGCGCCCATCACCCGCGTCGACCCCAGCCGGCTGGTGGCCGAGGGGCTTGCGCAGGTGCTGGAGGGGCGCCACTGCTTCGCCCAGCTCACGGTGCAAGAAAACCTGCTGACCGGGGCCTTCGTCACCCGGCCTACACGGGCTGTGCTGAAAACGCGCCTGGCGCGCATCTATGAGTATTTCCCAAGGCTTGCGCTGCTACGCGATCGCAAGGCCGGCTACACCTCGGGCGGTGAACAACAGATGCTCGCCATTGGCCGCGCGCTGATGGCCGAGCCTGCGTTGCTGTTGCTCGACGAGCCGTCCATGGGCCTGGCGCCGCAAGTGGTGGAGGAGATCTTCCAGACCCTGGCCCGGCTCAACTGCGAACAGGGGCTGAGTCTGTTGGTGGCCGAGCAGAACATCAGCGTGGCCCTGCACTACGCCAGTTTTGCCTACGTGCTGGAGAATGGCGCGGTGGTAGCGTCGGGGGCCGCGCAGGTGTTGGCGGGGCGCAAGGATATACAGCGGTTTTATCTGGGGGCCGCTTAGCGCGCGCCGCCCGCGCGGCGCATCGCAGGCAAGCGATGCTCCCACATCTGTCTCTTCGCTCAACGGGCTCACGCGCAGTGCGTAGAACTGCGCTTGGCGTGCCACGCCTTAGGCCACTAATGGGCAAGAGCGGCTTGCCCATCGGGTTGGCCGGCCAAGGGTCGGATAATCAACAGGCCAGCCATTAATCAACAGGCCAGCCATGGCAATCACCAAGGGCACGATCAGCGCCAGGTAAAAACCGCTGGGCCCGCCTGACTCCAGGAACAAGCCGCCACTGGCCGAACCGACGATGGCACCCGTTCGCCCAACCGCGATGGCCCAACCCGTTGCGGTTGCGCGCAGGGCGGTGGGGTAAGCCTGGGCGACCATGTAGTTGAGCACGATTTGCTGGCCGCCAATCCCAAGCCCCGCCAGCCCTGCCAGGGTGAAGACGATTGGCCAGTGGCTGCTGAAGTGGGCCAACCCGGCACTCAACGCAATGCCCAGCACAAACAGGCCCGCCAGCAAACTCCGCGTATTGACCTTGGCCATCAGCAGCGACAGGGGGATCGCGCACACCACGAACACGGTGTTGACCACCACCGTGCCCATCGGTACCTGCTCCATGGGCAACCCCGATGCCTTCAGCACCGTGGGCAGCCAGGACAGGAGCATGAACCAGGCGATCCAGTTGAACAGGTAAATGACCCAGACCCCCAGGGTATTGCGCGCAAGCCCCTGTGAAAACAGCGCACTGACCTGCGTCTTGGCAGCGCTTTCAGGGACGAAGTAATGGGCCCCGGGCATCGCGGCCGCCTGGGTGATTTTCTGCACCGAGTGTTCGATACGGCGCTGGTGTCCAGGGCCGGTCTGCTTGGCAAGAAAATGCAGGGATTCGGGCAGGGCGAACACCAGTACAACCAATAACAGCAAAGGGGCAACGCCACCCACGGCATAAATACCCTGCCAGCCAATGACCGGCACAAGCCTGGCGGCCAACATAGCGCCGATAATGGCGCCGGCAGGCAAGCCCAGCAATACCACGGTCATTATCGTGCCGCGGTGCCGGTTGGGCCCATATTCGGCGGCCAGGGACAGTACCAATGGCGTCGCGCCCCCCATGCCCAGCCCAGCGACAAAGCGCAACACCAGGATCTGATCCACATGGCTGGCTGCAGCGGTGGCTAACGTGGCGATGCCGAACAAGGCCACGGCGGCCATGATGATGGGCCGTCGTCCATATTTGTCGCCCAAAAGCCCCAATGCCATGGCGCCCATGACCATGCCGACGATGCCTGCCGTTAAAATCGGCGCCAGGGCACCCGGCGAAAGCCCGAATGCTTGAACAATCGATGGCCCGGTAAAGGCAATGGCCTGGGTATCGAAGCCGTCCAGGATGGCCACCAGGAAACACAAGCCGAACACCTGCCACTGAGAGCGGTTGATCGGCGCATTGTCGATGAGTTGGGGGATGGATACCCGATCCGTCATGGCGCGCCTCATGTTGTTTTTATTGTGCTCGGGGCAGGGTTTGCCGAGCCTGATAGGGTCAGGCTAAGCAGGCACTGTGCCGGCGTCTAATATCATTTGAGTGTGGCTCGATACCGGCAGGGTATACACGGGCCAGGCCATGGGCTTGCTTCTTGCCTGGGCTTGCTTCTTGCTAGAGAGGATCAATCGATCCGCACGGCGGGAGGAAAAGTAACATGGGGACTGAGCTCAGCAGCGGCGAGCTGGACTGCATTGCCGAGATCATCTGGCGCTTGTGCGAGTACCGCGGCAAGCCTGAAGCCAGGGCGGCGGTGTTGCAGTTGGTCGCTCGGTTGATTCGGGCAGACTACGCAGCCTCATTCATCTGGGATGAGCATCAGCAGCGTTCCACGCGCCGTTGTTCGGTGAATATCGATGAGGCTCACCTGAACGGTTACGATGAGTTTTTCCATCAGGTGGACCTGGTCACGCCGGCCATGCGCCCCTTGGCGCAGGCGACCAATGTCGACCGGGTCATCCAGCGCAGCCAACTGATGCACAGTCAGTTTTATTGCGACTTCTTGAAGCCTGCCGGTATGTATCACGGCATCAACGTGTACTTTTTCGATCAGGGCCGCGACGTCGGTGACCTGCGGATCTGGCGCGGCGCCGGCGACCAGCCGTTCGGTGATCGCGAAGAGCAGATACTCAAGGAACTCACGCCGTATTTCGTCAAGTCGCTGGCCCAGGTGCTGGCGGGCGACCCACGCCTGTCGCAGCGCGAAAGCGCCGTTGCCCGCCTGGTCGCAAACGGTGCGAGCGACAAGGAAGTTGCACGGCAACTGGGCATCGCCTACACCACCGTGCGCACGCACTTGAACAACGCCATGAACAAACTCGAATGCGCCAACCGCACACAATTGTCCCGACATTTCTGATTATTTGTGCCGCCTCCTCATTCTTGAGGAGGTTCAACTCCGTGCTCGATCGGTAGGGTGACGTCAACGGCACGTTCGCCGCTGAACTGAGACGAGACGGGTTTATGCACTACTCAAAATGGATCAAGGGTGCGCCGCTTGCGCTGGCTGCGAGTGCCTGCACCACCCCGGCGGCCACGCTGCCCAGTGACGTGTCGACGCTGACGGCCCATGAAGCTGCGGCGCTGATCTGCAGCGGTGCGATCAGCAGCCGCCAACTGGTCGAAGCGCTGCTGGCACGCATCGATACCCATCGCGCGCTCAATGCATTCATTTCGGTTGATGGCGCTGCGGCCTTGGCCAAGGCCCAAGCCTACGATGAACACCTGGCCGCGGGCGGCGCGTGCTTGCCGCTGGGTGGCGTGCCGATGGCCGTCAAAGACAATATCCAGGTCACAGGTTTTGCCAACACCGCGGGCACGCCGGCCTTGGCGCAGTTCTTCCCCCGCATCAACGCGCCGATAATCGATCGCCTGGAAGCGGCCGGCGCGATCATCGTTGGCAAAACCAACATGCATGAGCTGGCCTACGGGTCTTCAGGCTACAACACCGCCTTCCACGTACCGGGTGTGGTGGGGGTGCGCAATGCCTACGACCCCAACCGTATCGCCGGTGGGTCATCCTCAGGCAGCGGCAGTGCGGTGGGCGCGCGGCTGGTGCCGGTGGCCCTGGGCACGGATACCGGAGGTTCCATTCGCCAGCCGTGCGCGCTGAATGGCTGCGTGGGTTTGCGCCCCACCGTGGGCCGTTACAGCCAGGCCGGGATCGTGCCGATTTCACCCACCCGCGACACGGCCGGGCCCATGGCGCGCTCGGTCGAGGATGTGCGGCTGCTGGATCAGGTCATCACCGGCCAGGCCCCGCACGCACCCCTTGCAGCGGGCAATATCCGCCTGGGCGTGGTCGCGCAGTTCTGGGAGGGGCTGGCACCAGAGGTCGAGCAGCAAAGCCGCGCTGCCCTGGGCCGCTTGGAAAAGGCCGGGGTGACCCTGGTGCCCGTGGCGATGCCCGGCATTCATGAACTCGACGCCAAGGTGGGCATGCCCATCGCGCTGTATGAGGGGCGCGATGCCCTGCAGACTTACCTGCAAACCAATCACACCGGGGTGGAGCTCGGCGCATTGGTCGCGCAGATCTCCAGCCCCGATGTGAAAACGCTGTTCGAGCACTTCATCATGCCGCGCAAAATGCCCACCCCTGATGGCGGCATCGGTGAGCTTGCGCAGGCCTATCAATGGGCGATCGGCAAGGGCCGCCCGCAGATGATTCAGGCCTACCAGGCCGTCATGCAAACTCATCAGTTGCAGGCCTTGGTGTTTCCCACCGCGCCTGACGTGGCGATGCTCAGCAGCCCCGACGCCACCTCGTTCGAGGCTTTTGCGCGGATGATCCGTAATACCGACCCCGGCAGCAACGCAGGCTTGCCAGGCATCAGCCTGCCGATCGGCCTGGCCGGCCAACCAGGTTTGCCGGTGGGGCTGGAGATCGACGGGTTGCCCCATAGCGACGGTCAATTACTGGCCATCGCCCAGACACTGCAAGACATCCTCGGCCGCCAAGCCAACTCGCCAGCTGTCCAATAAGGGGCCTGCCCATGACGTTTTTCTCTATCGACCGAGACTGGTCGCGGCACTTGCGCGGCTGCGGTTTGGCCGCTTCATTGCTGTACGGCGGTGTGGCCAATGCATATGTCATCACCACCGAGCCCGGCGACAACGCGCCTTTGCCGGAAGGCACCGACCTTGGGGTGCTCTATTACCAGCACGCCCAGCGCAACAAGCTAATGGTGGATGGCCACAAGGCGGCAGCGGATGTGACCCTCGACAGCGACGTGGTACTGGCCCGTTACGTGAAGTGGACTTCACTGGCAGGCTTTCTGGTGACCCCGCAAATCATCGTGCCCTGGGGGCACCTGAAAATGGGCGGTGACAATCAGGCGTCGGAGAGCGCGTTTGGCGACCCGTTCATAGGCTCCAATGTCTGGCTTTACAACGATTTCGAGAAGGAGCGCTACTTCAGTGTCGGTGGGTACATCGGTATTCCGGTGGGGCACTACGACGGCGATCAAGGGGCGATGAACATCGGTGAAAACCGCTGGAAAGGCATCCTGGAGGTCAATTACGTGCATGCCCTGATCGCCCACAAGCTTTATGGGGAAATTACCCTGGAGCGGGACTGGTTCGGCGAAAACGACGATTACCAGGGCGGCACACTCAAGCAGTCGGCGGTGTTCGAGGTGCAGACGCACTTGCGCTACGTGGTCAATGCCAGCAACCAGGTCGGCTTGACCTACATCCACACCACGGGGGGTGAAAACCGCTACGACGACCTTGCGCAAAACGACAGCCTGAACACCAGCCGTTACCTGATGACCTGGTCACATTTTCTGACCCCCAAGACCCAACTGCAGACCCAGGCTGGGCAAGACCTTGAGGTGCGCAATGGCCTCAAGGAAAACCTGCGCTTGAACCTGCGCCTGGCGCACCTTTTCTAACCGGAGACTCACCATGCCCCTGCAAACCCGCTACAAGGTCGCTGCCGTCCAGGCTGCCCCGGCATTTCTGGACCTGCACAAAGGCATCGACAAGGCTATCGAACTGATCGCCCAAGCCACCGGCAATGGCGCCTCGTTGATTGCCTTCCCCGAGGTATGGCTGCCGGGTTACCCCTGGTGGATCTGGACCGACGCGCCGGCGACCGGCATGCGCTTCGTGCAGCGTTACTTTGAAAATGCCCTGCAACTGGGCAGCGATCCATTCCAGCGTTTGTGCCAGGCTGCTGCGAAACATCGCATCCATGTGGTCATGGGCTACGTGGAACGCAGTGGCGGCACGTTGTACCTGTCCCAGGCGATCATCGATGATCAGGGCCAGTTAGTGGGTAACCGTCGCAAGCTCAAGCCCACGCATGTGGAACGGTCAGTATTTGGCGAAGGTGACGGGCGTGACCTGATCGTGTTCGACACCGACCTTGGCAAGCTGGGTGCTTTGAACTGCGCCGAGCATCTTCAACCGTTGTCCAAATACGCGATGTACGCGCAACATGAACAAGTCCACGTGGCCGCCTGGCCCAGTTTCTCGGTATACCGAGGGGCCGCGTTCCAGCTCAGTGCCCAGGCCAACAACGCAGCGTCCCAGGTGTACGCGCTGGAAGGGCAGTGCTTTGTACTGGCCCCCTGCGCGATCGTCGACAAGGCCATGCTGGACGAGCTGGTCGATACGCCGCTCAAGGCCGAGTTGCTGGTGGAGGGGGGCGGTTTCGCGATGATCTACGGGCCCGATGGCGCGCCGTTGTGCGAGCCGATACCCGAGACGCAAGAGGGGCTGCTGTACGCTGATATCGACCTGGCCATGATCGGGCTGGCCAAGGCGGCGTTGGACCCGGTGGGGCACTACGCGCGCCCGGACGTGCTGCGGCTGCTGATCAATCGCTCGCCAGGTTCGCCCATGCAAGCGTGGGCGGGCGTAGAGCCTACGCCTGTATTGGCGGTACCTGCACAGGAAGAGTGATCGCTAAATAGGGGTAACACAAAGGCCGCCGTGTATTCACGGCGGCCTTTGTGTTGCAGTGGGTCAAGCGACGATGCGTACCGATTTTTTGTGGGTAAACGCCAGGAAGCTGTAGTGCCCGTGATACTCACCCATCCCCGAGGCGCCCACGCCGCCAAACGGCAAGTACGGCGAGAAGGCATGCAGCATCACGCCGTTGACCTGGGCGTCGCCCGACTGGATGTGCTGGATGATCGGTTTGGCGCTGTCGGTGTCTTGGGTAAACACGTACAGGGCCAGCGGTTTGGGGTGGTGGCGGTTGATCAGGTCGACGGCGTTGTCGATCGAGTCAAAGCTGAGCACCGGCAAAATCGGCCCGAACAGTTCCTCGGCCATCAGCGCATCATCCCATTGCACCTGGTCGACCACGGTGGCGCTGAACAGGCGTTGTTCGGCGTCGACCTGGCCGCCGACCACGACCGTACCCTGGCTCTGCTCCAACAAGGAGGCCAGCCGCTCGACCTGGCGGGAACTGACCAGCTTGCCGGTGGAGCCGACATCGGGCAGGGCCCGTTTGACCTGCAGGACCAGCTTGGCCAGCAGCGCGTCCTTGATGCTGGCATGGGCGTACAGGTAATCCGGGGCGATGCAGGTCTGGCCGCTGTTGATGAATTTGCCAAACATCACTTGCGCCACCACCTGGTCCAGGTCGGCGTCGGGCAGCACGATCAGTGGGCACTTGCCGCCCAGTTCCAGCACCACGGGGGTCAGGTGCGCGGCAGCGGCTTGCATCACCACCTTGCCGACGTTCGGGCTGCCGGTGAAAAAGATGAAATCGAAGGGCAGGCTCAGCAGGTGGGTGTTTTCGGCGCGCCCACCCTGGACCACGGCGATGTACTCGGGGGCGAAGGCTTGGGTGATGATCTGCTCGATCACCCGGGAGGTGTGCGGCGTGGTTTCCGAGGGCTTGATGATGCAGGTGTTGCCACCGATGATGGCGCCGATCAGTGGGGTAAGCGTGAGGTTTACCGGGTAGTTGAAGGGCCCGATGATGTAGCTCACGCCAAAGGGTTCCTGGGTGACGTAGCACTGCGAGGGCGCAATGAGGTCTGGTGTGGGCACGGGCACGGGCGCGGCCCATTCGTCCAGGTGCGTCAGGGCGAAGTCGATTTCGTGGACCACCTCGCCGATCTCGGCCAGGTCGACGTGTTCGCGAGGTTTGCCAAGGTCGGCGTCCAGCGCGCTGTAGAGCGCCTCGCGATGGTTGAGCAACGCGTGCTTGAGTCGCTCCAGGCTGTGTTTGCGAAAGCCGATGTCGAGGGTTTGGCGCGAGGCGAAAAACGCGCGCTGGCGGGCAAAAAGGGCATCGATGGGGCTAAGGGCAAGATCAGTCATGGTGGTCCTTGAGTTGGGTCAGATGCTGTATTTGGCGATCTGGTCTTCGCGCCAGATAATCCCGGCGCCAGGCAGGTCGGGGATTCGGGCATGGCCATTGTCAAAGGCCAGCGTGGGTTCGATCACGGCGCCCGCGATGTCCAGCCGCTCCAGCCAGTCTGCCGTGGGCGTGACCGCCAGCAGGTGGGCGCTGAACTCCTGGAACAGGTGGCTGGAAACCGGCAGCCCGAACTGCTGGGCCAAGGCGCTGGCGCGCTGCCAACCGGTGACGCCGCCGATTTTCATCAGGTCGGGCATGGCCAGGTCGCAGGCGCCTGCATTGAGCGCCTTGAACATCTCTTCGGGGCCGAACCAGTTTTCACCGATCTGGATGGGCACGCGCAAGGCGCTGCGGATCCGCGCGTGGCCGGCGTAGTCATGTTGCAGCGTCGGCTCCTCGATCCAGGTCACGCCTTCGTCTTGTAACGCCTGGCCGCGACGAATCGCTTCGGGCACGCCCAGGCTCTGGTTGTAGTCGACCATGATGTCGAAGTTCTCGCCCACCGCTGCGCGCATGCTGCGTACCACGCGCAGGTCCTCGGCCAGGGTGGCGTAGCCGATCTTGGTCTTGACTGCCTTGAAGCCGGCTTCGGCGGCGTGGCTGGCCCGTTCGGTGGCCAGGCGTTCACCGTCCAGGCTGTGGCTGTCGTAGCTGTTGATCGGGCGCAGTTCGCCGCCCAACAGCTTGACCAGCGGCAGGTTGTTGGCCTTGGCCAGGGCATCCCAGGCCGCCATGTCCAGGCCGGCGGCGGCCATGCGTACAAGGCCAGTGAAACCCAGCAGGCAAAAGCGCTTGCTCAGTGCCTGCTCGAGGGCCTGGGGTGCCAGGGGCTGGCCGACGACCCACGGGGCCAATTCGTCGATCATAAGCTTCAGTGGCTTGAGTGCCAGTGGCGTGTAGGCGAACAGATAGGCATGGCCGGTGACGCCGGCATCGGTGCTCAGGTCCAGCAATACCAGCGGGGCCGTGGCGACGGTGCCCACGGCGGTGTGGATGGGGTAGGTGAGCGGTACGTTGACGGCGCGCGAGCGCAGGCCGGTGATGGTGGGTGTGGTCATGGCTCAGTGGCTCGCAAGTTCAAGTGAAGAAGACGCCGGAGTGCTGGCGCGGGGGCGCGGATTGGAAGGGGGCAGGTGCAGGTAATCGGCGGACAGTTGCGCCACCGAGGGGCAGCCGATCTGGGCCAGCGTGCGGTCGATGTCGGCCTTGAGCAGGCGCAGCACATCGTCGACACCGGCCTCGCCACGGGCTGCCAGGCCGTACAGCGTGGCGCGCCCCAACAGCACGGCATCGGCCCCCAGGCACAGCGCCTTGACGATGTCGGCACCCCGCCTGAAACCACTGTCGACCAACACTGGGGCGTCGACGCTGGCGGCGGTTTGCGCCAGCACCTCTATCGGCGATATGGCGCCGTCCAACTGCCGGCCGCCGTGGTTGGATAGGATCACCCCATCCACGCCCAGGGCGATGCAGCGCGCGGCATCACCGTCATCCAGCAGGCCCTTGACCAGCAACACATGGGGCCACTTGTCGCGCAGCCAGCGCAGTGCCTGCCAATCAAAACTGGCGTCCATCTGTCGACTCATCAGCGCCGCCTGGACCTCGAGGCTGGGCGCTTCACTGCTGACGAAATTTGCCAACGCCGGCATGCCGTGGCGCAACAGGTCCAGGGACCAGCGCGGGTGCAGGCAGCCGTCCAACATCACCCGCGGGGTGTAGCTCATGGGCATTTTGAAAGCGTTGCGCAAGTCGCGCTCGCGGTAGCCATTGACGCCGACATCGGTGGTCAGTACCAAGGTGGTGTAGCCGGCGGCCAAGGCCCGCTCGACCATCTGCTCGGCGAGGGTGCGGTGCACCACGTAGAGCTGGAACCACAGCTCGCCGTCGCACTGCCTGGCGACGTCTTCGATGGACAGGTTGGAGGCCGTGGACAGCACGAAGGGAATGCCGGCACGGGCCGCTGCGCGGGCCAGGGCCAAGTCGCCCTGAGGCCACAGCGCACCGTTGAGCCCGGTCGGGCCGATCAGCAACGGCATGGCGTGGGCGCGGCCAAACAAGGTGCTGCTCACGTCACGCTGGCTGACGTCGACCAGGCGCTTGGGTTTCAAGCGCAGGCCGTCGAACACCTCGCGGTTGTGCGCCAGGCCTTTTTCATCCTCGGCACCGCCTTCCAGGTAATCAAACACCATGCTGGGCAGACGGCGGCGTGCCAGTTCGCGGTAGTCGGCCACGTTCAGCGGGGTAGAGTTCCACATCACCTGCCTCCTCAGCCCAAGGGCCCCAAGGTGCTGACCTCGATCAACACCGGTGCATTCAACGCCAGCGCCTGATGCAGTGCGCCTGCCAGTTGGTCGCGGTTCTCGGCCTTGATGGCGTGCATGCCGTAGCCTTTGGCCAAGGCGCAGAAGTCGATCCCCGGCACGTCCAGTCCCGGTACGTTTTCTACCTCCAGCACACCGGCAAACCAGCGCAAGGCACCGTAGGTACCGTTGTTCATGATGATGAAAATGGTCGGGATGTTGTACTGCACGGCGGTCCACAGCGTGCTGATGCTGTAGTTGGCCGAGCCGTCGCCAATCACTGCGATCACCCGGCGTTCAGGCTGGGCCAGTTGCACGCCAACGGCTGCCGGCATGGCGAAGCCCAGGCCGCCTGCAGCGGCGAAAAAATAGCTACCGGGGTGGCGCATGTTCAGCCGTTGCCACATCAGCGCCGTGGTGGAGGTTGACTCGTTGAGGTAGATCGCATCGTGCGGGGCGATTTCGTCAAGGGTGTCGAACACCACTTCGGGGCGCAGCTTGCTGCTGCCTTGCTCCGCCGGCTCAGGGGCTGGCAGGGCTTTGAGGGTCGGGCGTGTGGCCTCAGGCACCTGCTTGGCCAACAGGGCGGCGATCAGCCCTACATCACCCACGATGGCGTCACCCATCGGCGCGCGCGCCGCTTCCAACGGATCGCAGGTCACGGCGATCAGGCGGGTGCCTTCGGTCAGGTATTGGCCTGGGTCATATTGGTGGTAGCGGAACACTGGTGCACCCAGTACCAGCACCAGGTCATGGCCTTCGAGCAGCTTGCCGATGGCCGCGATGCCAGCGGGCAACAGGCCGCGGAAGTTGGGGTGGCGGGTGGGGAAGGGGCAGCGGGGCGCAGAAGGCGCGACCCACACCGGCGCCTTCAGCCGCTCTGCCAAAACGACGCAATGTTGGTTGGCATTCGCCGCATCCACGTCGGGGCCTAGTACCAACACCGGGTTGCGCGCGTTGGCCAACTGCGCCACCAGGTCGGCCAGCAGCGCCTCGCTGGGGCCACCGGCACTGAGCACTTGACGCTTGAGCAAGTGCCAGGATTGCGGGTCGGCCTGTTTTGACCAATCGTCGTAGGGTACCGACAGGTAGACCGGGCCACGCGGCGCCATCGTGGCCATGTGGATGGCGCGGCTCATGGCGTGGGGCACTTCCTGGGCGCTCGCCGGCTCATAGCTCCACTTTACCAGCGGGCGGGGCAGGTTGGCGGCGTCCACATTGGTCAACAGCGCTTCGACCCCCACCATGGCGCGGGTTTGCTGGCCGGCGGTAATCACCAACGGGGAGTGGGAGTTCCAGGCATTGCTCAAGGCGCCCATGGCATTGCCGGTGCCGGCGGCCGAGTGCAAGTTGACAAAACCGGGCGTGCCGCTCGCCTGGGCATAGCCGTCGGCGATGCCCACCACCACACCTTCGTGCAGCGCGAGGATGTAGGTAAAGTCGGCGGGAAAGTCTTTCAAAAACGGCAACTCGTTGGAGCCCGGGTTGCCAAAAACCGTGGTGATGCCCTGCTGTCGCAGCAGGTCGTAGGTGGTGGTGTGTACGGTGGTCATCGCTTGATCTCATGTGCAAACGTCGGCTTTCACCATAAAAGGCGACGCTACATAGATCAAATAGATGATATTTCTAATAAAAATAGATGCTGTCTATTTTAGTGCTCAAAGGTCTTTCAGCGTGGTTTTTAGTAGCCCGCAAAACCAGCGCTGGGCCAGGATGTCGCTGTCATGGTCGTTCCACTGCAGGCCCACTTCGATGCTGGGGATGGGGAACGGCAGTTCCAGCACGCGGGTGGCACTGCGCGAGGCAAACATGCGCGCCACTCGCTCTGGCAAGGTCACCAGCAGGTCGCTGCCCGAGACCACCTCGGGCAACACGCTGAAATGCGGCACGCGCAAGCGCACCCGGCGCTCCAGCCCGGCTTCACGCAACCGGTCCTCGACCGCGTGGTGGCCGGTGCCCGCCGACACCACCACGTGGTGCTCGCTCAGGTACTGCTCCATGGTCAAGGTGTCGCCGATGCGCGGGTGATGGGTGCTGACCAGGCACACATAGCGCTCCTCGAAAATCAGGTCGTAATTGGCCTCGATCGGCAGTTCGCTGCGGTTGCAGATGGCCGCGTCTATCTTGCCGGTTTTCAGCCAGTCACCCAGTTTGTCGATGTCCAGTTGCAGCACCTCCAGCTCGGAGTTCGGCGCCTCTTTTTGCAAGGCTTGCAGGATATACGGCAGGAAGAACACTTCGCCCAGGTCCGATAGCGCCAGGCGAAAACCGCGGCTGGACACGCGCGGCTCGAAGTGGCTGGTCTGGGCAATGGCGCGTTCGATTTCCGACAGCGAGTAACGAAACTTGGCGTAAAGCTGCGTGGCCAGGAAGGTCGGCTGCATGCCATCCCGGCTGCGTTTGAACAGCGGGTCATTGAGCAGCGTGCGCAGCCGCGACAGGGCATAACTGACGGAGGGCTGGGTCACGTGCAGGCGCTCGGCGGCGCCACTCACACTGCCGGTTTCAAAGATGGTGACGAACACACGGACCAAGTTCAGGTCGATCATGGAGTTTTATAGCCTGTATTTATATTTAGAGCAAAAATCTATCTATTTGATCTATTAAGAGTCTATCCATATCGTCGCCCTACGGGAACCCGGTGACGCCTCTATCGCCCACCCGCACCGATGACGGCAGCCAAAAATAGCCGTTCCTGGGCTTGGACAATAATAAGAGTAACCTCCTATGCGCTCGATCAATGCGACAGAAGTCGTCAATTCCGCACGGCTGAATCGGTTTCACTACCTGTTGGTGTTCTGGTGCTCGTTCATCATGATGTTCGATGGCTACGACCTGGTGATCTACGGCTCGGTATTGCCCCACGTGATGAGCCAGTGGTCGTTGACCCCAGGCGAAGCGGGGATGTTGGGTGCAAGCTCGATGGTGGGCATGATGTGCGGCGCCGTAACGCTGGGCACCCTGGCCGACCGCTTGGGCAGGCGTCGGATCATCCTGTTTTGCGTGGCCCTGTTCAGCGTCGCGGCGCTGGCCAACGCCTTTGCCACGGGGCCGACCAGCTTTGCCACCTGCCGCTTTCTGACCGGTGCAGGCCTGGGCGGCGTGGTGCCTAACCTGGTGACCTTGCTCAAGGAAATGTCCCCGGGCAGTTGCCGCAACCGCCTGATCAACCTGATGCTCAGTTTTTTCGCGGTGGGTGGTTTGTTGTCTGGCCTGGCGGGGATTTACCTGATTCCGGCGTTTGGCTGGCAATCGCCGTTCTACATCGCGGGGGTGTCGTTGCTGGCCCTGCCGTTGTTGTACAAGACCTTGCCCGAGTCGGTCGCCTACCTGCTGCACCGTGATCACCAAGGCGAAGTGGCTGGCGTGCTGCGACGCATCAACCCGCAGCATCTGCCGGCCGGCGAGGTGAAATACGTACGTGCGCCTGATGAGCTGGGCGCTGCCGGCCATACCTCGATGGGGGCCCTGTTCGGTGATGGCCGTGCCCTGAGTACGTTGATGCTGTGGCTGGGGTTTGGCATGTGCATGTTGATGGTGTACGGCCTGAACACCTGGTTGCCCAAGCTCATGACCCAGGGCGGCTACCCGTTGGGCTCCAGCATCGTGTTCCTGGTGGTGATGAACCTGGGGTCGATCATTGGCACCCTGATCAGCGGCGTGTGCGCCGACCGTTGGGGGTGCAAGGCCACGCTGGTGGTGTTTTTCGCCTTGGCTGGCGTGTCGATTTCGATGCTGGGCTTGCGGCCCGACGCCTCGTTGCTTTACGGGCTGCTGTTGGTGGCAGGCGGCACTACCGTGGGTTGCCTGTCGGTGGTACACACCCTGGCAGCCGACCTGTACCCGACCCATGTGCGCGCAACCGGGGTGAGCATGGCGGCGGCCATCGGGCGTTGCGGTGCCGTGGCCGGGCCCCTGCTGGGCGGTTTGCTGATGAGCCTGGGGCTGGCGTTCGAGCACAACTTCATGGTGTTCGCGCTGCCTGCCGTGGTGGCGGTGTTCGCCGTGCTGCTGGTGGCACGTCAACCGGCCAGGCAGATCCTGAGCGTTCCTTCCCTGTAAACGCGGCGGCGCTGATACCAAGGCTGCTTGCCGCTGCACGTGTCATCAAAACAACAATAAAATGATCATGAGGAACGACGCATGAGTTCGTCCGTACGCCTTGGCGCCTTGGGCGCTATGTTTTCCGTGTGCTTGAGCCCCTGTGTTCGCGCCGACTTTGTGCAAGACAGCGGGCTGACCCTGGGGCTGCGCAACTTCTACCTGGACCGCGACTTCAAGCAAAACGATGCACCCAAGTCAAAGGTCGGTAGCTGGAGCCAGGGCTTTGACCTGAAATTTCGCTCCGGCTACACCCAGGGCATGGTGCAGTTTGGCCTGGATGCGTCCAGCCAGTTTGCCTATCGCCTGGATGGCGGTGGGGGGCGTGGCCCAGACACCGTGCTGCCCTACGATCAGAGCAAAGGTGAGCCGGTGCATCAGTACGGCCGTGGCGGGGTGACGGGCAAGGTCAAGGTGTCCAAGACCGAGATCAAGATCGGTGAACACCGGCCAACCTTGCCGGTGGCCTACACCGATGACTCCCGGCAACTGATGACCACATTTGAGGGGGCAACCCTGGAGTCCCACGAATGGGACAAACTGACCTTTAATGCCGGCCGCTTCTGGAAGATCGCCACCCGCGAATCGACCAACCGCGAGGACATTTACCTGTTCGGCGACAGCCCCACGCAGCACAGCGACGGCCTGGACTTTGCCGGTGCGCGCTACGACTTCACGCCCACGCTCAATGCCACCTATTTCTACGGCCAACTGGAGGACATCTACCAACAGCATTACTTTGCGTTAAACCAGACCCTGGACCTGGGCGAGGGCTACAGCCTCAAGAATGACGTGCGGTATTACGCCAACAAGGAAACTGGCGAACAGTTGTCCGGCCGCCTGGATAACCGTTCACTGGGCCTGATGACGGCGCTGCGCAAAGGGGCGAGCACCTACACCCTGGCGTACCAGCGCATGTTCGGTGACGACGCGTTCCCGCTACTCAATGGCTATGCGCCGCAACCCTACCTGGTGAACTGGTCGGTGCTGGGGTTCTACAAGGCCCAGGAGCGCTCCTGGCAGGCGCGCTACGACTACGACTTCGCAGCGCTGGGCGTGCCGGGGCTCAAGGGCATGGTGCGCTACCTGCGCGGTACCGACATCGATCGCGGTGCAGGCCTGGCGGACAACACCGAGAGCGAGCGCAATTTCACCCTCAGCTACGTGGTGCAAAGCGGGTTGCTCGCAGGCCTGGGGTTGGAGGCGCGCTACATCACCACCCAAGCACGCTACGGCGCCGAGTTCGATGAAACGCGGTTGATTGCGACCTATACGTGGAAGCTGTTTTGAGTGCTGGGCGCTAAGGTCTTTTGATCTGGCCGGTACACGTATCACGCCAATTCGACCAGCGGCGTTCCAGCAGCGCCAGCACGATATTGGAACGCGAGCAGACAGTTGCTCCTACCGGCATACCCCACCCTGTAGGAGCAGATTGATCCGCGAAAAGGTCGCTGCGGTGTTACCGATGAACCGCATCGTATTCTTCGCGGATAAATCCGCTCCTAGCGGCCACAATGCAGGAGCGGGACAGCTTAGAACGCGAATGCCTAACCCCGCGCATTCAATTATTCGACGATTTTGCGTCAGGCATACGAGTGCGCCACGTTACGCGAAAACCTTGGGTTGCGACGCCCGGCCAATCGTTTCTTCCAGCCTAATGTTGCGCGACAAGATTGAGGAACCGCCTTGTGCGTTCGTTGCTGGGGTTGATCAGTACGTCATCCGCCGAACCGTCGGCAACGATGCGCCCGTGCTCCATGAACAGCACGCGGTCGGCCACGTCGCGGGCGAACTTCATCTCGTGGGTCACCAACAGCATGGTCATTTGCTGTTCATGGGCGATACTGCGGATCACCGCCAGCACCTCGCTCACCAACTCCGGGTCGAGCGCCGAGGTCACTTCATCGAACAGCATCACCTGGGGCCGCATGGCCAGCGCGCGGGCGATGGCCACGCGCTGTTGCTGGCCGCCGGACAGCGTTGCCGGGTAGGCCTGGGCCTTGTGGGCCATGCCCACCAAAGCCAGGTAGGCGTGGGCACGCTCCAGCGCCTCTTCACGGCTGAGTTTTAGCACTTGTAGCGGCGCTTCGATGACGTTCTGCAGCACGCTCAGGTGCGGGAACAGGTTGAACTGTTGGAACACCATGCCCACCCGATGCACCACCGGTGGGCGTTTGCGACCCGGCCATTGCCAGCCGCGCGGCGGCGCGGGCACGGGGTCGCCCGCCACTTCGATGCTGCCGCCCTGGTAAGTCTCAAGGCCCTTGATCAAGCGCAGGACGGTCGACTTGCCCGAGCCACTGGGGCCGATCAGGGCCACCTTCTGGCCCTGCGGGATGCTCAGGTCCAGGTGGTCGATGACTCGCGTGGCGCCGAAATCTTTCACCACCTGCCTCAGGCGGATCTGTGCGGGGGCGGTGTGCTCAGGCATGGCTGCGGCGTTCCAGGTAGTTGAACAACAGTGAAGTGGGCACGCTGATCAGCAAGAACAGGATGGCCATCAGCGTGTACGGCTCGTTGTAGCGGTAGGTCATGCCGGCCACCTGCTTGGCCGCCTGGAACAGTTCGGGAATGGTGATCACCGCCAGCAGGGGGGTCTCTTTGAACATGCCGATCAGGTAGTTGCCCAGCACCGGTACCATGGGTTTGCAGGCCTGGGGCAGGACGATTCGCCGCCAGATTTGGGCGCGGCTGAAGTCCAGGGCGCGGGCGGCCTCCCATTGGCCGGCAGGCACACCTTCGATGGCCCCGCGGTAGGCCTCGGCGATGTACGCGCTGTAGTACAGCCCCAGGCCGATCACGCCGGTGGCAAACGCCGGCAGGGTGATACCGGCCTGGGGCAGCACGAAAAACAGCGCGTACAGTTGCACCATCAAGGGCGTGTTACGGAAAAAGCTCAAGTAGCCCTTGCTTGCCCCGCGCAGCACAGGCCGTTGGCTGCGACCGGCCAGCGCCAGCACCAGGCCCAACACCACCGCCAGCACAAAACCCAGCACCACCACTTGCACGGTCACCCACAAACCTGCCAGCAGGTCGGGCAAGATCGACCAGGCAAACGCGCTATCGAAGTCCATGCCTTACTCCTTCGCTCGGCGCCAGGCCGTGCTGTGCTGCTCGTAGCGGCGCACCAGCGCGCTCAGCGGCCAGGCCATGAAGAAATAGCACAGCAACACGATGCTCCAGATCAGCGACTGGTTGCCTAGGGTGGTGATCAACTGGCTGCCGGAAAACGTCAGGTCGCTCAGCGTGATCAAGGACACCAGCGAGGTGGTCTTCATCAGCTCCACCAACTGGTTGCCCAAGGGGGGCAACATGAATGGCAAGGCCTGGGGCAGGATGATCCGCCGCAAGGCCGCCGGTCGGCCAAAGTCCAGCGCCCGCAGTGCATCGTGCTGGCCTTGGCTGACGTTCACCAGCGCTGCGCGAATGATCTCCGCGCCGTAGGCGGAAAAGGTCAGCCCCAGGCCGATCACGCCAGTGGCCATGGGCGGCAGGCGAATGCCGAACAGGGGCAGGATGAAAAACAGGTAAAACAGCAGCACCAGTGCCGACAGCCCACGCAGCACCTCGACATAGGTGGCGGCGAAGGCCCGTAGCAGGCGCCAGCGCGACAGGCGCATCAAGGCAATGGCGAATGCCAGCACCAGCACCAGCAGTTCGGCCATCACGGTGATTTCCAGCGTCACCAGCGCGCCGTGGCCCAGTTGACGGGCAATGAACAGCGCGTTTTCCATGGTTACAGGCTGCAACGCTGGGCGGCAGTGACGCGGGTGTCCGGCAGCTCGTTTTCGGTGTAGCCGTACTTCTGCAGGATCTTGAGCAACTGGCCAGAGGCGCGCAACTTGGCCAGTTGCTCATTGAAGGCTTGAGCAAAGGCTGGGTCATTGCGCGGCAGGCCGTAGGCATGATAGTTCCAGGTGGGGTTGCCCTGGGCATCGGGAATCTGTTCAAACGGCAGCGCCCGCTCGATGTCCGGGCTGTTGGCCTTGGCCACCAGGCCGATGATCTCGGCGTCGGGGAAGTACACCACGTCCACGCGATCGGCTTCCAGGGCCGCCAAGGCCTCGGTGTCCTTGTCGAACAGCACGACGTTGGCGGTGGTGATGCCACTGTCCTTGGCTTCTTGCACTTGGTTGGAGCCGGTTTGCGTCGCCAGGCGCGCCTTGCCATTGCTGGCGACGTCCTTGAGGCTGTGCAGTTTGAGCGGATTGCCGGCCTTGACGATGAAGGCACCACCGGAGCGGGTGACCGGGTTGGAGAAGCTGATCACCTTGCAGCGGTTCGGGTTGATGAACAGGCCGGCGCCGATCAGGTCGAAACGCTGCGCGGCAAGGCCGGGCACCAGCGAACCGAAGTCGGTGATCGGGGTGTCGAGGTGGGTGATGCCCAGGGGTTCGAGAATGGCCTGTAGCACCTCGATATTGGCGCCGGTGGCTTTGCCATCGGTACCGATATAGGCATAGGGTTGTTCGTTGGCGATACCGGCGGTCAGGCCCTCGCTGCGGCCTTTTTCCAGCAGCCCGGCAGCCGTGGCGACGCCGCTGGTCAGTGCAGTGAGCGACAGTGCGCAGCCCAGTAGGGCCGCCAGAGGCAAACGTTTGGTCGATGTCATGAGCGAAAGCCGGGAAAGGAGATCGCAGGACTTTAAAGGTATAACAGGATATTTTTAAATATCATTAAGTAATAATCATATGCGCTTGAACGCTGCGATAGCAGACCTCAATCCAGTTGAGTGAACCCCAGGTGTGCCGCCTGCCGTTGGTAACCCAGCAGTACTGCATAATCATGCAACTGCGCAGGCAACACGGCCTTGATGGCCAGCAGGTGCGCCACCTCGGGCAACTGCAACAGTGCGCTGTTCATCGCCTCGCGCAATTGCTCGACGGGCAGGCCGTGGGCACTGGTGATATAGGGCAGGGTGGGGCTCGACGCGGTGCGCCCCAGCACCCGCACGCCGTGGACAACCTCTGGCGCATAACGGGCCAGATAGGCAAAGGTGACGCTGTCGATGGCGGCCAGGTCAGCTTCGCCCGCCGCCACCCGGCGCAGGCTTTCACGATGGCTGCCGCTGATGCTCAGGTGCGAGAAAAATCGACCTTTTTGCGCCAGGGGCGCCAATGCATGGCGCAGCAGGTTCATACCGCTGTTGGAGTCTTCGCTGTTGATCACCCCGCGGCCACCGCGCAGTTCAGCCAACTGCTGCCAGGGGGCTTGCTGGTTGACGACCAACAGGCTGCAATGCTCGCCGGCCTTGGCGTCGGGCAGGTCAAAGCAAGGCCGGCCCACGACGCGCACCTGGTCCTTCAAACGGGTCATCAGCGGGTAGCCGCAAGTCTGGCTCAGCAGCAGGCGTGGGTTGAGCCACAACTGCTCCAGCGGTTCGTCATCGCGCACGCGGGTCGTGATGCCCAGCAGCCGCAAGGTCAGCGCCAGCCATTGTTCACTGGCCTGCTGAACCTGGGTGGGGGCGATGTACATCGGCAGTTCGGCGATCATGCGCGCTCCTCAATGCCAGGGGTGTCGCGGGCTGTCGATGGGCCGAAAACCGTGGCGGCTGAACAGCGCGCCATAGCCGCGCACCAAAAACTGGCCGCTGCGCCGCAACCAGTCTTCGCGCCGCTGCGCATACACCCGGGGCAAGTAATACCACGGCAGGCCGGGCAGGTCGTGGTGGATGAGGTGCAGGTTCAAATTCAGGAACAGCCAGCGCCACGGCCAGCCGGCCTCGTTGATCACCGAACGCTGCTCGGGCGAGGCGGCCGGGCGGTGCTCGTAGTAGGAGCGCACCATCGACAGCGCCAGGGCCAACACGCTGGCCAGCAGGTAAGCGGCCACCGACAAACCACCTTGGCCATGCACGAAATACAGCAGCGCCGCCACGCATGCAGCGTGGCATAGCCACATGGCCCACGCTTGTAATACACCGTGGCGCAAGCGGCTCAGCTCCCCGGCCAGCAGGTTGGCCAGCGCCAATGCCGGCCCCACTAGCAAACGCCCGAACAGGGTCTTGTTCACCCAGTGCAGGCCCCGCCCGGCCAGGCTGCTGCGGTCCCAGGCGTGGCGGTCAAAGTAGCGGCTTTCCGGGTCCAGGTGCGGGCAGGTCAACTCGGCGTCGCGATGGTGCAGCAGGTGGCTGTCGCGGTACAGCGTGTAGGGGTACCAGAGGGCAATGGGCGCATAACCCAATGCCTTGTTCAACCAGGCCAGGCGGGTAGGGTGGCCGTGCAGCAACTCATGCTGCAGCGACATCCAGAACGTTATCAGCGGCACCAGCAACAGCAACGTCAGCCCTTGGCCCAGGCGGGGGCTGTAATGGATCAAGCCGAACCAGGCGGCATAGGTGCCCAGCAACAGCAGCCAGGTTGGCCAGTCGGTGCGGGCGGTCAAGCTTGATTGCAACTGGTTGATGTGGGTTTGGTGGGCAGCGTCGAGGTAAGCAGGCATGTGTCAGAACCCAGGCAGTTTATGTTGCAGGGCCAGTGGTCTGGTGTGCGCACCTTAGCAATTTTGGTTATGCGTGAATAATCACATTGGGCTACTGTAATAGATCAATTGGGAATTAATACAAGGCGGCTGTCGGCGGGCCGTTGGGGGGACGTTAGTGATTGTGGATGATTGTCCGGACCTGTGTGTTCTGTTTTATCGCTGCGTGGTGGCAATACCTCGCTGCTGATTGTTTTTGCTCGCCCTGTTCGCCAGCCTGCTCCATTTGTTAAGCCCATAACCCATCACCGTCGCCACCATGATGAACGTCGCCAAGCTGTGCAACGGTGAAAACGGCAAGTAGGCCAACAGCACGCAGCCACCGGCGCCGACCAGGGCGATGAGCACAAAGCGTGCGGCCGCCTTTGCGGGCGGTTTTGTCGCGACATCCATGTTTTTTTCTCGAAGGTGGCCCCGTTGTCTTTGATAGCAATCACCATGCCCAATGGCGCCCTCAAGCGTCGATAAAGCAAAGTGGTAAACTGCGCGCCTTTCACCCGCACGTGAGCGCCCCTTGAACGACACCGCAATAGAATGTGTGCCCACCGGCCCCGAGCACCTGAGCCTGATCCGCAACCTCTACCAGTTTTATGCCTACGAGTCCTCGGACTGGGAGCAGGAAGACGTGGAGGTCGACGGGCGTTTCTACATCCACGACGAGCACCTGGCGCGCTACTGGCAAGACGCCGGGTGGAGCGCGCAGTTGCTGTTAGTGGACGGTTTTATCGCAGGCTTTTTGTTGATTGAAAAAAGTGAACTGGCGGGGATCGATGCGCTGGAATTGGCTGACTTGTTCATCCTGAAAAAGTACCGTCGGCAGGGCATTGGCCGGGCGTTGGCCCGCCAGGTATTGCTGGGCGGCCAGGGCGATTGGCTGGTGCGCTTCTATGCGCAGGATGAACCGGCCCGGTTGTTCTGGCGCGCGGTGCTGGATGACTTGCCACGGCCGGTTCAGGTGCTGGCGCTGGAGGATGATCCGCAGTTGCTGAGTTATTTCATCGGTCGGTAGATCAGAGGCCGAGCTGCGCCACCCATTCTTCAACCGAGTCTGCGCTGCTCATTTTCGGCTGCACCAAGCCGTCGACCATGAACGTTGGCGACACGTGAATGCCGTTCTGGCGCGCGTATTTGGCGTGCCATTTGATCTCCTGCTCCAAGGCCGGCGCGGCAAAGGCCTGGGCCAGTTTCACGCCGCTGTAGCCTTCCAGCCGGGCGATGATGTCATTGGGGGTGGCATTGAGGTTCGGGCCGCCGGCGTGCTTTTCGAACTCGAACTCCTCGCGATGGGCGCCAATGGCCGCCATCACGGCCTTGGCCGTATGCTTGCCGCCTTCCAGGGTAGACGCCGCCAGGATGCAGCGCACCAGCACGGGCGAGAACATGTGCCAGGGCTGGGATTGCAGGCGGACCTTGACGGTGATGTGCTCTTCACCGGCCTGCGCCAGCAGTTCGTCGAGTTTGTTGAAGGCCTTGACGGAAAACGGGCAGGTGGGCTCCAGGAACATTTCCAGGACGCGAGGGCCGTGGCCCCATGAAAGCGGGTCTGCTGGCTTTTCCAAGGTGTACTCCTGTGGGTTGAGTTGAACGCTACTGGAACGATGCCTGATAAGCCTTGACCGCGTCCAGCGCGCAGGCCTCATCCTTGTCGCCGCCCGGTGCACCGGAAACCCCCAGCCCACCGATGACCTGGTGGTCTGCCTTGCGCAGGGTCACCCCGCCGGCGATGAACAGCACTTCGGGCACCGTGTTCAATGCGCCGTTGGCAGGCCCGTCCAGGTGGGCGGCGATCAATTCGCTGGTGGTGTTCTTGTCAAACGCCTGGCCATAGGAAAACGCCGTGTAAGCCTTGCGGTAGGCCACCGACAGCGATTGCAACGGCACGCTGTCGCCCTTGATCACCACCTGTTCATGCCCACTGGGGTCGACCACCGCGGCCGTTACCGAATAGCCTTTGGCCGCGCACAGGGCCACGGCTTTGCTCGCCAATTGCTCGGCGGTCTGCCAAGGCAGCTTCTGGGTGGTGATCAACGGGGCAGGGGCCGCATCGGCAACGGCTGCGCCCAGTAGCCCGGCCAGGGTCAGGATCGATAAGGCAGTGCACTTCAATTCCATGGATGTTCAACCTCCTGTTCGACAAGGCCTTAGTATCACCAACAGCGTTATCGGGAAAACCGGATATTCTCGGAATATCTTTCCGATATACCGGCTAATCCGATGCATGATGTTTCCGATATGGTGGTGTTTGTGGAGGTCGTCCGCCAGGGCGGGTTCAGCGCTGCAAGCCGGCACCTGGGTCTGGCAAGCTCAGTGGTCAGCGACCGGGTCAAGGCGCTGGAACTGCGCTTGGGCATGAAACTGCTGCACCGCACCACCCGCAGCCAGGCGCTCACCGAAGGCGGCCAGGTGTACCTGGAGCACGCACGGTGCATCGTCGCCGACATCGAGGCGATGGAAGCCTTGGTGCTGGAAACCGCGACCGCGCCGCGCGGGCCTTTGCGCGTGACCGCGCCGGGGCCTTTGGGGCAGCGCCACATGGCGCCGTTGGTGGGGCAGTTCAGCCAGGCACACCCGCACATTCAGGTGCATCTGACACTGGATGATCGGTTCAGCGATATCGTCGGCGAAGGCTTCGATGTGGCCGTGCGCGGCGGGCCGTTGATCGACAGCCAATTCACCGGCCGCCGGCTGTTCGACACCCGCCGCGTGGTAGTCGCAAGCCCGGCGTATCTAAAGCGTGCCGGTGTGCCGGCCACGCCCCGGGATTTGCCGCAGCACCGCTGCCTGGTGTTCAACCATCAAGGGCATTTTCACGCTGATTGGCGTTTTGGTCGCGGGGCGCAGGCGCACACCCTGCGCCTGGACGGTGCGCTGGCAACCACCCACTCTGAACTCCCCATCAGTTGGGCCTTGCAAGGCCTGGGGCTGACCCAGAAGTCCTGGTGGGAGGTGGCCGAGCACGTGGCGCAGGGTAACTTGCGCACGGTGTTGGAGGTGTACGAGCCAGACCCGGTGTCGTTCTATGCGATCCACCCGGTGCGGGCGGCGCAGTCGCGCAAGGTGGGGTTGTTTGTCGAGGCGTTGGTGGCGTGGTTCGAGGCGTTCGAGTAAGGGGCGCGCCAACGCCCTCAAAACCGATTCAACCGATAGGCCTCAAGCGCCGCTAAACCCTGAAAATGCACCAGGGGCGCCGCCAGTTCGGCAACCCATTCAGCCGTCACCGCAGCCTGGGTCAGCCCCAAGTGCTGGTGCCCGAAGGCAAGCAGCACCTTGCCGTCGCAGACCTTGTCGATGATCGGCAGGGAGTCGGGCAACGACGGGCGAAAGCCCATCCAGGGCGTGGCGTCGCTGGCGTCCAGGTCCTGGCGAAACAACCCTTGGCTCAAGCGCTGCAACTGCCAGGCGCGGGCCAGGGTGGGCGGGCTTTCGAGGCCGGCGAATTCGACACTGCCGGCCAGCCGCAGGCCGCCTGCCATGGGCGTCATGATGAACTTGCGCTCCAGTGAGGTGACCGCAAACGGTAGCCGGTCGTGTTCATGGGGCAGCATCAGGTGATAGCCGCGTTCGGTGTCCAGGGGCACGTGTTTGCCGGTCAATTGCGCGGTCAGTTTTGCCGAATGGGCGCCGCAGGCGATCAGTACCTGGCGGGCGTCCAGGCGGCCCTGATCGGTGGCCAGCGACACGCCGCCCATATGCAGATGGCCGCCGCGCACGTGCTGGCGTTGAAACTGCACGCCACAGGCCTTGGCGACCTCCACCAGCTCGCAGACCACCCGGTAGGGGTCGATAAAATGCCCTGTTGCGGGAAAAAACAAGCCGCCCTGCAAATGCTCGCTCAACTGGGGCGCGGTTTCGCACAGGGCACTGGCAGGCCAAAAGTCGACTGGCACCTGTTGCTGGCCCAGGCGCGCTTGTAGCGCTTCAAGCAACGGGCGGGATTCGGGCCGCTCGAACACCAGCAACGAGCCTTCTTGCTTGAGCAGGTCGGGACGGCCCAGGCTGCGCAGCAGTCGTTGCCAGGCGCCCAGGCTGGCTTCGTTGAGCGTGCGCAGGCCGGCCACCGTGCGTTGGTAGGGCGCCGGGCGCAGGTTCAACAGCAAGCGGGCGAACCAGGGCAGCGCCTGTGGCAGGTACTTCCAATCCACGCGCAAGGGCCCCAAGGGGTCTGTCAGCATGGCCGGCAGGCGTTTGAGTATCGACAGGTCGGCGATCGGGAACACCTGCTCGGTGGCCAGGTGCCCCGCGTTGCCATACGAGGCGCCATGGCCTGGGGGTTGACCGTCGATGACCACCACCCGCATGCCCCGGCGCGCCAAGGCCAGTGCACAGGTGACGCCGATGATGCCGGCGCCCACCACCGCGATATCAACGGGCGGCTCCTTCAGCATGCCGCAAGCTCGGCCGCCCAATGGGCGTACCACTGGCGAAACAGGGTGTACTGGAGTTCTGCGTAGTGGCGCTGGGCATCGCTCAGCGCGTCAGTCTCGTTAAAGTGCAGGGTGTACCCCTGATCACCGTTGAGCACCATCAGGTGTTTGTAAAACAGCACCAGGTCGCAGCCTTCGTCGAAGGAGGAGAGCACCGCCAACGCCGATTCCAGTTCCCGGGCCAAGCGCCTGGCGCGGGCGTCTCCCTGGGCCGCTTGCTTGCTCAGGGCCACCAGGTGCAGCACCTCGCGGGGCAATGCATTGCCGATGCCGGTGATCGCGCCGGTGGCGTTGCAATTGACGAAGCCGTGCACCACCTGCGTGTCGACGCCCACCATGAGGGTCACGGCATCATCCTGTGAGGTGATGTTTTCGGCGGCGTAACGCAAGTCAGCCGCGCCACCAAACTCCTTGAAACCGACCAGGTTGGGGTGCTCGCGGCGCAACTCGAAGAACAGTTCGGCACGGGTCGCAAAACCGTAGTAAGGGCTGTTGTAGATCACCGCCGGCAACTGCGGCGCAGCGTTCAGGACGGCGCCAAAGTGAGCCTTTTGCGCCGCCGGCGAGGCGCCGCGGGACAGCACCCGAGGGATGACCATCAGGCCATGGGCCCCGACCTCGGCGGCATGAGCGGCGTGGGCCACCGCCTCGCGGGTGTTGACCGCACCGGTACCGACGACGGTCGGCACGCCAGCGGCCACCAGGCGTGCCACGCCCTCTTGGCGTTGACCTTGGGTGAGCAGCGGCCAATCGCCCATCGAGCCGCAATACACCACGGCGCTCATGCCGATATCGATCAGCTCGCGGCCCTTGGCGACCAGGGCGTCGAAGTCCGGTTGGCGCGCGGCGGTGCAGGGGGTCATCAGTGCTGGCATGCAGCCGTTGAACACGTTATCGCTCATGGTGGCTCCTTCAGGAATTAAAACGATTGGTCTAAATGCCCCAGGCGAAGGGGTCTTGTTCATCAATCAGCAGGGTGCTGTCGGCGGTCATGTAGGCACGGCCTGTGATGAAGGGGCGAATGCGCTCGCCCACCCATTGATAGCGGCCTTCGAACTGGCTGCCGGTGATGCTCGCCTGCACCCAGCGCTCGCCCTCGGCCAGCTTGCCATCGGCCGCCAGGCACGCCAGCTTGGCGCTGGTGCCGGTGCCGCAGGGGGAGCGGTCGTACGCCTTGCCTGGGCACATGACGAAGTTGCGGCTGTCGGCTTGCGCGTCGTCGGCAAACAGCTCGACGTGGTCGATCAGCGCGCCGTCTTCGCCGTACAGGCCCTGGTCTTCAAGCGCCTTGAGCAGGGCCCAGGTGAAATCGGTGAGCCGCGCCACGTTGTCCAGGTGCAAGCGCTCGCCGTGTTCGGCCACCAGGAAAAACCAATTGCCGCCCCAGGCGATGTCGCCATACACGCGGCCGTAGCCAGGCACCTCGACCGGCACCTGCCGTTGATACCGGTAAGCCGGGACGTTGCCCACGGTGACCGCGCCGTCTGTGTGCAGGGTGGCGCTGACCTGGCCCACGGGGGTATCGATCAGGTGTTCGCCAGGGCTGATCAAACCCAGGTGCTGCAAGGAGGCGACCAGGCCGATGGTGCCGTGGCCGCACATGCCCAGGTAACCGGCATTGTTGAAGAAGATCACCCCGCAGGTGGCATTTGGAGATACCGGTTCGCAGTACAGGGCCCCCACCAGCACGTCGTTGCCCCGCGGCTCCAGCAGGCAGGCGCGGCGCCAGCGGTCATGCTGGTCACGCAGGGCATCGCGCTTTTGGGCCATGGTGTCGCCGGCCAGTTGAGGAAAGCCTTGCATCACCAGGCGAGTGGGCTCGCCGCCAGTGTGGGAGTCGATGACCTTGACCTTGTGCATGGTTCAAATCCGTGTGAGAGCGGTGACACAAGAGTGGCCGCAGAGGGCCATCAGGCGCTTGATGGTTTTCGCCATGGGTGATGACGAAATCGGCACAGTTCAGCGACCTGCCGCAGGCCGCTGGACACCTGGCAGGGGCTGGGGCAAGCTGGCCGCACGGGCTGGCCCGTTCAGCGGGGGTGATTGATGTTGCAGAGTCCACTGACGATGCTGGGCCAGGGTAGCGCCCAGCAGCGCCCCGAAACCCTGGATGACATGCTCTGCAACGTGGCCCCCCTGTTGCCGATGCTGGACGTCATCCCTAACGCGGTGATCTTCATCAAAGACCTGCAAGCACGCTATGTGCTGGCCAACCGCACGTTGGTCCAGCGCTGCGGCTTCAAGCGCTTGCAGCCGCTGCTGGGCAAGACCAGCGCACAGGTGTTTCCCGCGCAGTTGGGGCCTGGGTACACCGAGCAAGACCGTCGTGTGCTTGAGCAAGGGCTGGTACTGGAAGACCAACTGGAACTGCACTTGTATGGCAGCCGTGAACCTGGCTGGTGCCTGACCCACAAGCGTGCGATCCACAACCGAGGCGACCAGATCATCGGCCTGGTGGGCATTTCCGTGGACCTGCAGTCGGCCAGCGACAGCCACCCGGCGTACCAGCGCCTGGCAGCGGTGGACGCGCACATCCGCGCCCATTTCAGCCGCCCGGTCAGCATGGCCGAACTGACCCGCATCGCCGGCATCTCCGTGGCCCAACTGGAGCGCTACTGCAAGCGGGTGTTCCACCTGACCCCTCGGCAGATGATCCACAAGGTGCGCCTGGAGCATGCGCACCGCCTGCTGCACAGCGCCATGCCCATCACCGAGGTGGCCATGCAGTGCGGTTACACCGACCACAGTGCGTTTACCCGTCAGTTCAAGACGCTGACGGGGTTTACGCCCCGGCAATATCGTCAGGCAACCCAGCAGTAAGCCACTGACAGAGCGCCCCTCAAGACGGCAAAGAAAAAATCAAACGTTAAAATCGTAGCGCTGCGATTATTTCTGGAATATGCTTTTGTTGAAATTGCAGCGCTGCGAATTTTGATCGTTTCAGCGCTGGGAACTCACTGAGCACTGCTCATTCCCTTTTGATAAGAGGTATTCCATGCCCGGCCAACACCCACTCCAGACCTTCGCAAGCTGCCTGAAAGCTCCCGGCGCGCCCATCGGCACCTGGCTGATGTCGGGCTCGGCCAGCACGGCCGAGGCGCTGGGCTATGCAGGTTTCGACTGGCTGCTGGTCGACATGGAGCACGTGCCGATCGAATACCGCGACCTGTGGCACATTTTGCAGGCCATTCAGTGCACCGGCGCGCAGCCCATCGTGCGGCTGGCCGGCAACGACCCGGTGCTGCTCAAGCGGGCCCTGGACCTGGGCGCATTCAACGTCATGGTGCCATTCGTGGAAAACGCCGAGCAGGCGCAGGCGGCGGTCAACGCGGTGAAATACCCGCCCTTGGGCACCCGTGGTTTTGCCGCCGTGCACCGTGCCAGCCGCTATGGCACCTGGGCCAACTATGGTCGCGAAGCCAACGACGCGGTGACGTGCATCCTGCAGATCGAAACGCCCAACGCGCTGAACAACCTTGAGGCGATTGCCGCCATACCCGGCGTCGATGCGCTGTTTTTGGGCCCTGGCGACCTTTCGGCCGCGTGCGGGCACATCGGCAACCCGGGGCACCGGGACGTTCAGGCGATGATCAGCGACGCCATCGTGCGGGCGAAAAAAATCGGCATGCCCATGGGCATCGTCGGTGGCACCCCGGAGCTGGTGCACAGCTACCTGGAGCAGGGCTATGCCTTCGCCGCCGTGGCCTCGGACATGGCCATGATGATGAAAAAAGCGAATGAATTTTTGACCGCGCTCAAGGCGAACCAGGCCCCGGCCGCCGTCGCGACCCCTTATTGATGGCGCTCTGGGCCCACGGTGGTTTTTTGCTATGCGTGGCCCTGGCCACGTTCGCCCAGAACACCACCGGTTTTGCCTTCGGGCTGTTGCTGCTGGGGCTTACCGGTTTGCTGCAACTGGCCCCGGTGGAAACCGTGGCCAACGTCAGTTCGGTATTGACCCTGATCAACGCCTTCGTGCTGCTGCGCAATCGCCCCCAGTTGGCGCCCCGGCTGATGGCACTGATTTTGGTGTGCAGCCTGGCGGGGGTAGGGGTGGGTGTGGAGTTGTTGGGCCTGCTGGGTACCCATGAGCGTGACCTGCTGCAACTGTTGCTGGGCGTCACCATCGTGGTGTGCAGCTTGCTGCTGGTGGTGCGTTCGCGCCCGCTGGCGCAGTTGTCGGGTGGCTTGGGGTTTTCCTGTTTTGCCGGGCTCTCCGGGGTCATGGGCGGGTTGTTTTCCAGCGCCGGGCCGCCGCTGGTCTACCAGCTGTACCGCCAACCGCTGGCGACCCAAGTGGTGCGCGACACCTTGATCGTGGTGTTCGCGGTGAACGCCTTGCTGCGCTTGACGCTGATGGCTTGCACCCAGCGCTTCGACCTGCAGGCCGGCTACCTGGCGCTCGAAGCGCTGCCCGTGGTGTTCGGGCTGACCTGGTACATGCGTCGCCACCCACCGGCCATCGCGCCCAAAGCCCTGCGCCTGGGGGTGTTTGCCCTGCTGCTGTTGGCGGGGGCAAGCCTGATGGTTCAGGCCATCAATAGCGTGTAGCGCTGCAGATGTGCTGTGCAGCCAACCTTTGAACAGTCTTTTGAATTGTGCGGAAACCATCATATGCCTGATCACCGAGTCAAACTTGAAGCCCTGCGCAGCCAGCGCTGGTTCGCCCCGGATACCATCCGCGCCTTCGCCCACCGCCAGCGCCTGCAACAGATCGGCCTGCGCCGTGAAGAGTTCATGGGTAAGCCGGTGATTGCCATCCTCAACACCTGGAGCGAAATGTCGCCCTGCCACTCGCACCTGCGCGAGCGCGCCGAGGCGGTCAAGCGCGGTGTGTGGGCGGCGGGCGGCTTTCCGGTAGAGCTGCCCGTGCAGTCGGTGGGCGAGGTGATGGTCAAGCCCACCACCATGCTTTACCGCAACCTGCTGGCCATGGAAACCGAGGAATTGCTGCGCTCGCTGCCCATCGACGGTGCGGTTCTGCTGGGCGGTTGCGACAAGTCCACCCCGGGGCTGCTGATGGGCGCGCTGAGCATGGACCTGCCGATCATCTACTGCCCGGCCGGGCCGATGTCCAACGGCCAGTGGCGCGGGGTCAAGACCGGTGCCGGCACGCACACCAAGAAGTACTGGGACGAGCGCCGCCTGGGGCTGATCGACACCGTGGCGTGGGAGGAACTGGAAGGGGCCATGACCCGTTCCATCGGCACCTGCAACACCGTGGGCACGGCGTCGACCATGACCAGTATCGCCGACGCCATTGGCTTCACCTTGCCCGGCGCCTCCAGCATCCCGGCCGCCGACGCTGCGCACCCGCGCATGGCCTCGCAGTGCGGCCAGACGATCGTGGACCTGGTGTGGCGCGACCGGCGCCCGTCCACCTGGCTGACCCCTGCGCACTTTGCCAATGGGGTGGCGGTGTACATGGCCATGGGCGGCTCCACCAACGCGGCCATCCACCTGATTGCCATTGCCCGCCGCGCCGGTGTCGACCTGACCTTGGACCAACTGGCGCTGACGGCGGCGAAGATTCCGGTGCTGCTCAATTTGTTCCCCTCGGGCAACGCCTTGATGGAGGACTATCACTTCGCGGGCGGCCTGCGGGCGTTGATGCGCGAGATCGCGCCGTTCCTGTCGTTAGAATGCGCTGGTGCCACCGGGCAGACCTGGGACGCGTTGTTGGCGGATGCGCCCTGTTACGACAGCGACATTATCCGCAGCCTGGACAACCCGGTCGTAGGCCTTGAACAGGGCGCCACCCTGGCCTTGCTGCGCGGCAACCTGTGCCCCGACGGCGCGGTGATGAAGAGTTCTGCCGCCAGCCCCAGCCTGCGCCAGCACTCGGGCCCGGCCCTGGTGTTCGATGACCACGAGACCTTGAGCCGGATGATCGACGACCCGTCGCTGGACATTACCGCCGACACCGTTCTGGTGTTGCGCAACGCCGGGCCGGTGGGCGCGCCGGGCATGCCGGAGTGGGGCAACCTGCCCATTCCCAAGAAATTGCTGGAGGCGGGTGTGCGCGACATGCTGCGCATCTCCGACTCACGCATGAGCGGTACCCACTACGGCAGTTGCGTGCTCCACGTGGCCCCTGAAGCGGCCGTCGGTGGGCCACTGTGCCTGGTGCGCACAGGCGACATCATCGACCTGGACATCGCGGCGGGCACCTTGAACATGCGCGTCAGTGACGCCGAGCTTGCGCGCCGGCGTGCCGAACACGTGCCCGTGCACCGCCGGTACGGCCGGTCGTTTGCCGCCCTGTACCAACAACACGTGACCCAGGCCAACGAAGGCTGCGATTTCGACTTTTTGCAGGCCGGCGAAGCCGTGCCCGAACCGCAGATCCACTGATACGCGCGCCTTTCTCGATCACCTTCACAGGAGTTGCAACCGATGCTCAGCCTCAAGGATCCATCGCTGTTCAAACAGTTGGCCTATATCGACGGCCAATGGGTGGGGGCCGACAGCGGGGCCACCTTCGACGTCACCAACCCGGCCACGGGCGAAGTCATCGCCCAGGTCCCGCAAATGGGCGAGGCCGAAGCCGAGCGCGCGGTGGTGGCCGCGCACAAGGCGTTCAAGCAATGGAAGCGCAAGACCGCCAAGCAACGCGCCGAGTTGTTGCAGGCCTGGTACGCATTGATGCAGGCCAACCTGGACGACCTGGCCCACATCCTGACCGCCGAACAGGGCAAGCCGCTGGCCGAAGCCTTGGGTGAGTTGGCCAATGGCACTTCGTTCGTGCAGTGGTTCGCCGAAGAGGCCAAGCGCATCTACGGCGACACCATCCCCCAGCCCTCGGCCGACAAACGCATCATCGTCACCAAGGAGCCGATCGGCGTGGCCGCAGCCATTACACCGTGGAACTTCCCCCACGCCATGATCACCCGCAAGGTGGCACCAGCGCTGGCGGCCGGTTGCGCCATGGTACTGCGCCCGGCCAGCCAAACGCCGCTGTCGGCCTTGGCGCTTGCGGTACTGGCCGAGCGCGCCGGCATCCCGGCCGGGGTGTTCAGCGTGGTCACCGGCAGCGCCACGCAGATCGGCGGCGTGCTGACCCGCCACGCCCTGGTGCGCAAGTTCAGTTTTACCGGCTCCACGCCGGTGGGGCGCCTATTGATCGGCCAGTGCGCCGACACGGTCAAGAAGGTCTCCATGGAACTGGGGGGCAACGCGCCGTTTATCGTCTTTGACGATGCCGACCTGGACCAGGCGGTGGAGGGCGCCATGCTGTCGAAGTTTCGCAATGCCGGGCAGACGTGCGTCTGTGCCAACCGTATCTATGTGCAAGACAACGTCTACGAGCAGTTCGCCAGCAAGCTTGCAGCCGCGGCGCAAAAGCTGGTGCTGGGTGACGGCACGCACCCTGGCGTGACCCAAGGGCCGATGATCGATGAGGCGGCGGTACGCAAGGTGCAGGAGCACATTGCCGATGCGTTGGAGAAGGGCGCCCGGTTGCTCACCGGTGGGCAGCGGCACGCCCTGGGCGGCAGCTTCTTCGAGCCGACGGTACTGACCGAGGTGACCGCCGACATGAAGGTCGCCCATGAGGAAACCTTCGGGCCACTGGCGCCCTTGTTTCGCTTCAGCACTGAGCAAGAAGTGGTCGAGCAGGCCAATGCCACCGAGTTCGGCCTGGCCAGTTACTTCTATTCCCGTGATGTGGGCCGGGTACTGCGAGTGAGCGAGGATTTGGAATACGGCATGGTCGGCGTCAACACCGCCGCGATCGCCAACGAAATGGCGCCGTTTGGCGGGGTCAAGCAATCCGGATTGGGCCGTGAAGGTTCCCACTATGGCATCGATGATTACCTGGAGATCAAATACGTGTGCCTGGGGGGCGTGGACCGCGTGTAGGCGCGAACTCACCGTGGTGGTCTTTTCGCGGATAAATCCGCTGCTACGGGTGTGTACTTCCGTAGGAGCGGACTCATCCGCGAAGAGCGCACTGCGGTGTGTCTGATGCACCGCGTTGTGCTCTATAGTTAACCGTGCAATCGCCACACCCACCCAGTGCCAACGGGAGACAGACAATGCGCGTCATGGTGTTTGTTAAAGCAACCCAGGACAGTGAAAAGGGCACGCTGCCCAGCGCTCAATTGCTCGAGCAAATGGGCCGGTTCAACGAGGAGTTGCTCGGCGCCGGCATCCTGCGTAACGCCGACGGCCTCAAACCCTCCTCGCAGGGCAAGCGCGTGGCGTTCGATGGCCCCGGCCGCACGGTCGTCGACGGGCCTTTCGCGGCCACCGGCGAACTGGTGGCCGGCTTTTGGCTGTGGGAGGTCAAGGACATGGACGAGGCCGTGGCCTGGGTAAAACGTTGCCCCAACCCCATGCCAGGCCCGAGCGAGATCGAAATCCGGCCGCTGTACGAGATGTCGGATTTCGACGGCGTGTAAACGGATAGAGCCGCGAACGCCCAGCACGGTAATTTCTGGCAGACCGCAGCGTGCGTTCCGCTGATCGATCCGCGCCTACTCTGTCGCCTGGGCAAAGCCATTTCGCTTGGCCGACCACACTACCGCCAGTGTTGCCACCAGCAACAACAGCACGGCCGGCGAAAAGGCGCCCGTGCCGAATTGGCCCAGCAGTAACCCACCCACGATCCCCCCACCGGCAATGGCCAGGTTCCAAGCGGTCACCAGCATGGACTGCGCCACGTCGATGGCGTTGCCAGCGGTGTTGGCCAGCGCCGTCTGGAACAGCGTCGCGGCCCCCCCGAACGCCAGGCCCCAGCAGCCAATGGCCGCGTACACGGCGATAGGTTCGCTGGCGGCCACGCCCATGACTAAGGCCGCACCGCCGAACAGCGCGGTACTGGCCAAGGTCAGCAGGCGCAGGTGGCGGTCGATCAACACGCCGGTTATCCAGATGCTCAGCAACGACGTCAGGCCGAACACCAACAGCACCAGGTCGGTGCGTGATTCCAGCCGGGCGCTGGCCAGGTAGGGGGCGATGTAGGTGTAGAGGATGTTGTGCGCGAGCACGAACGCCAGCACCACCAACAGCACCGGGCGCACGCCGGGTATCAGCAGTACTTGCCTGGCAGACACGCGTTTGCCCGCCGGGCTGCCGGCAAAATCAGGCACGCGCCAACGCACCCAGGCAATCAGTAACAGTGTTAGCAGGCTGATCAGGCCAAAGCACAGGCGCCAGCCCACCAGGTTGCCGAGCAGGGTGCCGGCGGGCACCCCCAGCGACAGGGCCAGCGGGGTGCCGACCATGGCCACCGCGATCGCACGGCCTTTTTGCGCCTCGGGCACCATGCGTGCGGCGTAGCCTGCCAGCAACGCCCAGAGCAACCCCGCCGACACGCCTGCCAAAAAGCGCGCGAGCAAGGTCAGGCTGAAGTGGGTCGACAGCGCCGTGAGGGTGTTGGCCACGGCGAAGCCTGCGATGGCGCTGAGCAGCAAGGTCCTGCGCCGCACGCCTTGGGTCGCGGCCATCAAGGGGATCGCCGCCAACAGCGAGCCGATGGCGTACACCGTCACCATCTGCCCGATCCAGGCTTGCGGTACCTGCATGCCTGCGGCGATCTGTGGCAGCAGGCCTGCCGGTAGTGCTTCGGTCAGGATCGTGATGAACCCCGCCATGGCCAGCGCCAGCAGGGCGGCCAGCGGCAGGCGCTGGGCACTGTCCGTAGGCGGGGTAAGAGTAACAGCGGGCATCGCAACGTTCCTTGTATTCGGTTTGCGAGTACCTTAGAAACTCTGCGACTGTGGAAAAAGTAGGGTAATGTTCCTCGCTCTACGGACAATCAGTTCCGCAATGGGTGGGTGCAATGGACAGCCTCAACGGCTTTGTGGTGTTTGTTCAGGTGGCCGAAGCCCGCAGCTTCGTCGCGGCAGGGCGCTTGCTGGGGGTGTCCGCGTCGGCGGTGGGCAAGAGCGTGGTGCGCCTGGAAGAAAAGTTGGGAGTACGGCTTTTTCATCGCAGCACCCGCAGCGTCACGCTCACGGCCGAGGGCGCGATGTTTTTGGCGCGCAGCCGGCGCATCCTCGCAGAGATCGAAGCAGCCCAGCAGGAACTCACGCAAGCGGCCGGTGTGCCCCGTGGCCGCCTGCGTATCAGCCTGCCCTTGGTGAGCCCGTTGATGCTGCCGGTGCTGGGCCAGTTCATGGCCGACTACCCGCAGATCGAACTGGACCTGGATTTTACCGATCGCCTGGTCGACGTCATCGAGGATGGGTTTGATGCGGTCATCCGTACCGGCGAGCCAAAAGACTCCAGGCTCTCGGCGCGCAAGCTGGGCACCTTCCGCCTGTTGCCGGTCGCAGCGCCGGCCTACCTGCAGCGGCATGGAACGCCCCAGGTGCCGGCCGACCTGCTGCACCACCGCTGCTTGCATTACCGCAACCCCAGTACCGGCAAGTTGGAGCGTTGGGCCTTGAACCTCGCGCCAGGGGAGCCGGAGCTGCAACTGCCTGTCGCGATGATTTGCAACAACATCGAAACGCGGGTGAGCTTCGCGCTGCGAGGGTTGGGGATCGCCTACCTGCCGGACTTCGCGATCAAGCAGCCGCTGGCCGACGGCCGCTTGCAACCGGTGTTGGCGGACTGGGTGGATGAGACCAACGTGTTCTATGTGCTGTGGCCGGCCAGCAAGCACCCTTCGCCGAAGATTCGGGTGTTGGTGGACTACCTGAGCGAGCATGTATTTGCGCGAGGGTAGGGGCAGGCCAGGCGCCACCGGGCTGGCGATTAAAAAATCAACGCGGGCAGGCACTTATGTGACTTTTGAGGGTCAATCACCGCGCACCGGCGGCACTCGCCGCTTGTTCACATCCTTTTCCAATTGAAGTTGCCAACGCATGCACCTACGCAAAATTGCAGTTGGGCTTTCGGCCCTTGTTTTGCTCTCGACCGGCGCGCAAGCCCGCGGTCTGCTGGACCTCATCAATGTACCCGGGCCACACGCCAGCCATGCCGGCTCGGCCAGCGCCAGCTCGGCCCTGCAACTGTATTCCAGCCAACAGCAACAGCCCTCGTTCGACAGTTGTGCGCAACTGTTCCCAGGCGCCAAACCCATCAACACGGCCACCGTGCCGGCCACCATGAAACCCCTGGCGCTGTGCTCCGACAACTTCGCGGTGCTGTACTCGCAAACCAGCAAAACCCCGCTGGTGGTGGTGGAGCGCCTGAACGCGGCGCAACTCAAGGACGCCAAAGGAGAGGAGCGCACCAACCAGTTCTACCCCGACCCGCGCATCCCCAAGGGGGGGCGGGCAGAGTTGAGCGACTACCGTGGCCAGCACCCGGCGGTGGACCGTGGCCATCAATCCCCGGCTGCCGACGCACCCAACCCCAACGCGATGGCCCAGACCTTCGCGCTGTCGAACATGGTGCCGCAAGACCCCACCAACAACCGTAAGATCTGGAGCAAGGTCGAGTCGGACGTGCGCAAGTTCGCCAAGCGTGCCGACGGCAACGTGTTCGTGTTTACCGGGCCGATCTTTGACTCAGGCCACTCCACCATCGGCGACAACAAGGTCTGGGTGCCTACTCGCCTGTTCAAGCTGGTGTACGACGCCGCGTCCAAGCGCGCCTGGGCCTATGTGTTGCCCAACGCCGAGACCGCGATCCAGCGCCCGATGGACTATCAGACCTTCGTCAAGACGACTGGTCTGAACTTGTTGGGTAACCTGCCGGTAAGCGGTTCGGTGGGCCGCACGTAATACTGATCGGCGCCCGGCGGCGGCTCACTCCGCAGTTGCCGCCGGGGGCAGGGGCTCTTGCTTGATGCCCTCGGCAAACTTGCGCATCAACCGCACCAGGTGCTCCACATCCTCTGGCTCCCAGCTTTCAAAAATCTGCAGCCCGATTCGTGCGCGCGCCTCGTCGATGCGGTCGGTCATGGCTTTGCCCTGGGGCGTGATGACTGACTCTCGCACGCGCTTATCGCGGGGGCTGCCCTGGCGCACAATCAACCCCAGGCTTTCCAGCTTCGCTACCTGGCGGCTGACAGTGGTGTAGTCGCGCCCCACGCGGTCGGCCAACTCCACCACGCCGATGGGGCCCAGGCGCTCCACCAATACCAGTAGCGGGAACAGCGCTCGGTCCAGGGCGATGCCGGCTTCGCGGACCATCACTTCGTCGCGTTGGGGCTGGTTCATCACCCCGACGATTTCCAGCAGCGAGCCGTGCAGATCGCGAAGCTGTGCGTATATATGTGTATTTTGCACATTAATTCTTGACACGGATTTGCCCTCATTCCAATATGTGTATATTGCACATATAGGTGGCCGGGATGAAAGAGCAATTTGCAGTCGACGTGTTGATTTGCGGGGCCGGTGCGGCCGGTTTGACTCTGGCCATCGAGTTGGCGCGACGGGGCGTGTCCTTTCGCCTGATCGAGAAAGCGCCACAACCGTTCCAAGGGTCGCGCGGCAAGGGTATCCAGCCCCGAACCCAGGAAGTCTTCGAAGACCTGGGCATTCTCGACCGAGTGGTCGCCGCAGGGGGCACCTACCCGTTGGAGCGCCACTACCGCGACGACGGCAGCTTCACCGATGCCGCGATCATCGAGCAAACCACCCCGACACCTGCAGAGCCCCATCACTTGCCGCTGATGGTGCCGCAATACCTGACCGAACAGGTGATGCGCGAACGCCTGTTGGAGCTTGGCCACCGGCCGGCGTTTGCCTGCGCTTTGCTCGATTTCGAGCAGGACCCGCAGGGCATTACCGCTCGCATCGCCACCGCCGATGGCGAACAATCACTGCGCGTGCGTTGGCTGGTAGGGGCCGATGGTGGCCGCAGCGCCGTGCGCCATGTGCTGGGCGTCGGTTTCCCTGGCAAGACCCTGGGGGTGCGCGCGGTGGTGGCCGATGTGCAACTGACGGGGTTGGCGCGCGACCGCTGGCACCGCTTCGGCGCAGGGGACATGACGCGGCAGATTTCGCTGTGCCCGCTGGCCGGCACCGAGTTGTTCCAGATACAGGGGCCGATCCCGTTGGAGGGCGAAGTCGACCTGGGCGCCGCAGGGCTGACACGCTGGGTGGCGCAACGCACGGGCCGTGACGATATTCAGGTACAGGCCGTTCACTGGTCCTCGGCCTACACGATGAATGCGCGGCTGGCCGACCAGTATCGGGTGGGCCGGGTGTTCCTGGTAGGCGATGCGGCGCACATCCATCCCCCCACTGGCGGCCAGGGCCTCAACACCAGCGTACAGGACGCCTACAACCTGGGCTGGAAGCTGGCGGCGGTGCTGCAAGGCGCCCCCGATGCCTTGCTCGACAGTTATGAACTGGAACGCCGGCCCGTGGCGGCCTCGATGCTGGGCCTGGCCACCCGTTTGCTGGAGGCGCAAAAACGCGGCGAGATGCGTCGCGGCCGCGAGGTGCATCAACTCGACATCGGCTACCCCGGCTCTCCGCTGGCGCTTGAGTCGCCCGAGCGCAGTGGGCTGTGCGCGGGTGATCGCGCACCCGACGCACCGATCCGCGGCGCGGCCGGACAGGCATCGCGTCTGTTCAGCCTTTACCGCGGCACGCACTGGACACTGCTCGGCCAGGGCGGAGAGCGGGGCAGCCTGCCGCCGCGGCCTGGGCTGCACATCCACCGCTTCGGGCCGCAGGGTGATTGGCTGGACGATCACGGGCACTTGGCTGCAGCGTACGCACCGCAGTTGGGCGAGTGGGTGCTGGTACGGCCCGATGGCTATATCGGCGCGATTGTCGGGGCCGACGAGGGCTGGCGCCTGGAAGACTATTTCTTGCAGGTGGGGCTGGCCTGATTGCCGCCTTTGTGCCGGCGGCAGCGCTCGGAGCAATAACGCACCTGCTCCCAGCACCGCGCCCACTTCTTGCGCCAGCTGAAGGGTAGTCCGCAGGTCAGGCAGGTCTTGACCGCCAGCGCGTTTTTTTTCAAAGCGATTCCCCGGCGTCCAGCTTGGCCAGCAGTGCCTGGCCGCGCTGCCACAGCGCCTGCTGTTTGGCCGCTGGCATGCGCTCAAGGTTCTTGTAGATCATGCCCATGCGTTGATTGCCGCGCAGCAGGTCGCCGTGGCGCATCACGAAATGCCAATACAGCGCGTTGAAGGGGCAGGCATCCTCGGTGGTGCTTTCGCTCACCTTGTAGGCACAGCCGCGGCAGTAGTCAGACATGCGCTTGATGTACTGGCCGCTGGCGCAGTAGGGTTTGGACCCCAGGTAGCCGCCATCGGCATGCATCACCATGCCCAGGGTATTGGGCAGTTCGACCCAGTCGAAGGCGTCCATGTAGATGGCCAGGTACCAGTCGCAGATCTGGCTTGGCGCGATGCCAGCCAGCAGGGCGAAGTTGCCCGTCACCATCAGCCGCTGGATGTGATGGGCATAGGCGTGCTTGAGGCTTTGACCGATCGCCTGGCGCATGCAGTTCATCCGGGTGCGTGCGGTCCAGTAGAACTCGGGCAGCGGCCGGCTGTTGGCGAATACATTGCCATCGGCGTAGCCGGGCATTTTCAGCCAATACACACCGCGCACGTATTCGCGCCAGCCCAGCAATTGCCGGATAAAACCCTCGGCGGCGTTGATTGGGATCCGGCCAGCCCAATATGCCGACTCGACGTCGCTGCACAGCGTGCGCACATCCAGCAGGCCAATATTGAGCGCCGCGCTGATGCGCGCATGGAACAGGTACGGCTCGTCGCTGGCCATGGCGTCCTGGTAGTCGCCGAACGCGGGCAGCCCGAAGTCCAGGAAATACTCCCATAACGCCTGGGCGTCGCCATGGGTCACCGGGTAATCGAAGGTGTCCAGCGCGCCATAGTGGGTGCTGAAGCGTTCGGCGACCAGCGTGAGCACCTCGCGGGTGATCACGTCGGTTGAAAAGCCCTTTGGGTAAGGGGCCGCGGTGCCTTTGGGCAGGGCCTTGCGGTTTTCTTCATCAAAGTTCCAGGCACCGCCCACCGGGCTGCCATCGCCGTTGAGCAGTACCGAATGCGTGCGGCGCATTTCGCGGTAAAAGAACTCCATGCGCAGCTGTTGCTTGCCGTCGGCCCAACGGGCGAACTGGGCACGGCTGCAGAAAAATCGCCCGTCGGCATGCCACTGGATAGGCAGCCCGCTGTCTTTGAGCGACTGTTCCAGGCGCCAGTCCCCGCACTCTGTGAGGTGCAACTCATCGGGCTTGAGCAACGCCTGCCAGCGCAGCAATTCGCCCGGCAGCGAACCGCTGTTGTCTGGATCATCCAGCGTGACGTACTGCACGGCAAAACCGCGTTGGCGCAACGCCTCGGCAAAATGGCGCATGGCGCTGAAAATCAAGGTGATTTTTTGCGGGTGATGGGGCACGTGGCTGGCTTCCTCCATGACCTCGGCCAGCAGCACCGTGTCCTGCTCAGGCTCAAGGCCTGCGAGCGAGGCCAGGTCCAAGGACAGCTGGTCGCCCAGTACCAGGCACAGCCTGCGAACGTGGCGCATCAGGCACGGTCCGGTGTTGTGGGCGGAAGGCAGTGGTGTTTGGTCTTCACGGGAGGGGGGCCTAATGAGCATCTGGAGGGACGCCGCCGATTGGCCTTGGGCGCCTCGTGCATTCTCGGCGCTGGCGCTGCGGTTGTCGAGCAGGCGGGCGTGCGGCATGGGCCGGCGAGGGGCCGCAGGGGCTACGTAAGCGGCGGTATTAATTGCACTTTTTTGATTTTGCGCTTGACGCCAAGGCGCCAAGAACGTTTAATTGCGCCGCGGCCCAGATAGCTCAGTCGGTAGAGCAGGGGATTGAAAATCCCCGTGTCGGCGGTTCGATTCCGTCTCTGGGCACCATTGATTTATTTCAAGTGGCGCCAACACCATTTGAAAGCCCAAAAAACCGGCCATTGTGCCGGTTTTTTGTTGTCTGCGATTTCATCACCATCGATGAAAGGCGCAATGATCGCAATCCCGTATCCCGTGATGCCTCAACCTAGCGCAAGCTCCAGGAAACGCCCCAATACACCCCCAACCCTTCACCCGGCGTCGAACGCGCCGCGTCCAACCCCTTGTCGTCATACCCAGGGGTGACCGTGGCGGCGTAATGGGTGTTGGTCAGGTTGCGCACATCCACCCAGGTCTGCCAGTCGTTTTTGGCGGCGTTGTAGCCCAGGGTCGCGCCCAGCAACGCATAGGGATCGGCGTAGTAGCTGTTGGCGTAGTCCACGGCCACCTTCGAGGCCAGTTGCAGGTTCGCGCCGGCGAAGAAACCCTGTGGCCAGTCGTAGCGCAACTCCCCCTGGTAGTAGTGCATCGGCAGGCCAGGCAGGCGGTTGTCGCCAAAGCGCTCGTCGTCACGGTAGTGGAAGTCGCTGAAGGTGTAAGCCTGGCGCAGGCTCAGCGCGCCCACTCCTGGTTGCGACCACAAGGTGCTGTTCAAGCTGGCTTCCACCCCTTGATGCACGGTGGGGCTGGCATTGAGTTCGTAGGGTGTGACGGCGTTGGCGTTTGGCAGCACCGAGAGCAGTTCGTGGCGCACTTGGGCGTAGTACCAGGCAAGGGTCCACTCACCCAGGGCGCTGTCGCCGCGCCCGCCGAGTTCCAGGGTGGTGGCGGTCTGGTTTTGCAGTTTGATCGGGTCGCGCTGGGCGCCGGTGGCCACGCCGCTGCCGGCGGGGAACAGCTGGTTGGAGCTATAGATCAGCGACCAGGGGTGCGGCCCCTCGACCGAGCGGCTGAGGTTGCCGAACAGTTGCACGGCGGGGCTCAACTGATAGCGCAGGCCCAGGCGCGGGGCGTAATCCCAATCATGCAGGCTGGTCTTGCCACCGCTTTCGGGGTAGGTGACGGCGCTTTCGCGGCGGGTGTAGATGGCCGCGATGCCAGTGGTCAGCCACAGGTCATCGGCGATTTCCAGGTCGTTGCCCAGGTGCAGCACCGTGTCTGAACCCTGGTAGGTGAAATCGCGGATGCGCGTGCCCGGCGCGTAGCCTGCGGTGTTGCCGGTGGGGATGCGCACGAACTCGCTGGCGCCATCGTTGGGCAGGTGCTTGGTCACGCGCAGGCCAGCGGTGCTATGGCTTTCCAGGCCCCACAGGGTGTCGCGGCGCTTGTAGTCGAAGGTGCCGCTGACGTCGCTGTAGGCTACCTTCAGGCGGTTGGGGCCTTCGCGCAGGTCCATGGGGTAGTCGTGGTACACCAGGCCCGTCTGGATGCTCGAGTCGTCGTCGATGTAATAGGTGGTCTTGTTGCCGAAAAAGGTGCTGCCTGGCTCGTCGCGGCGATAATCGCGGGCCTGGTAGGTGGGGTTGGCCGCCCGCGGATCGTGCTCGATGGATTGTTTGGTCACGCGCCCGGCCAGGTCGTTGTCGGTCTCGCGGTAGCGCAGGTAAAAGCGCGTTTGCAGGTTGGGATTGAAGCGGTAGCCGACGTTAGCAATCACGCCCTGGCTGGTGCTGGCGGTGTGGTCCTGGTAACCGTCGGATTTTGCATCGGTCAGCGCCACGTAATAATCCAGGTCGCCCAGCACCTGGCCGGAGCTGACCTGGCGCTGGCGGTAACCATGGCTGCCCATGGCGTAGCGCACTTGCAACAGCGGCGCATCGAACCCGGTGTGGCTGACGTAGTCGATGGCGCCGCCCAAGGCCAAGGCGCCACGGTCAAAACCGTTGGCGCCGCGCAGCACCTCCACGTGGTCGAGCCACAGCGGCTCCAGCAATTCATAAGGCGTGCCGCCGGGGCCGGTCAGGGGCAAGCCGTCGAGCATCGCGTACAGGCCCGAGGCATGGGCGCCGGGTGCACGGTTGATGCCCGAGCCGCGAATGGAAATCTTCACCCCTTCGTTGCCCGCCGACTGCGCATACACCCCTGGCTGATAGGCCAGCACGTCCTGGTTGCTGGCCACCCGGCCTTGCAACGGCTGGCGCATGTCCACCACGTTGCTGCCACCGGGCACTTCGGCCAGCCGCGCCTTGGCCTCTTGCACGGTGGGGTCGTCGCTGCCCTGCTGTTCGTCACGAATCAGCACCTGCCCAAGCTCCACGTCCTGGGCCTCGGCCACCGCAGGGCAAACGAGGGCCAGGCCCAGCAGGGCAGTGGAAAGGTTTTTGGGCGAGCGCATCGAGAAAACTCCAGACGTACGGAACAGGAAGTGAACACTGCGACGTACGAAAGGACGAACGGAGCACATGGGAATTTGCAGGGTTTACGGTTCGCGTGTCGTGTGGGCTGGTGCGCCAGGGAACACAGGATCGCGCCGTGTAGGAGCGGATTTATCCGCGAAGAACACCGCGCGGTGCATCAGGCACACCGCGGTGTCCTTTTCGCGGATAAATCCGCTCCTACAGTCTGAATTGCGCCGAGGCTTTCAACGGTGCATATATTTTATGCCGCCAAAGCATGAAGCGGCGACGGCTTATGCGGCGTGGTTTATGCCCTAACGAACTAAGCACTCTATTTTTTAGTATTTTATTTTTGATCACGCTCGATTCTATGGTGCCGTCACTTTTAGCATTTCGCTAGCACTTGCAGGAGCTTCCCCATGGCCCGAGCGGCATTGTTGTCCCGTTTCTACCGTCCGTTGTTCGCGTTGTCCCTGGCCGCGATGCTGGTGTCCGAGCCAGCCTGGGCGGGTGCGGTGAAGGAGATCCGCATTGCCGTGCCGGACATCGGCGCTGGCACCACCCCCAGCGGCGCCGGGGTGATGGACGTGTTGCACGAGCAGAAGCTATTCGAGAAAGAGTTCGAAAAGGACGGTATCAAAATCCGTTGGGACTATTTCAAGGGCGCCGGGCCGGCCATCAATGAAGCCTTGGCCAACGGCCAGGAAGATTTCGCCTACCTGGGCGACCTGGCGGCCATCGTCGGCAAGGCCAATGGCCTGGACACCCGCCTGCTCAGTGCCACGCAACGCGACATCAAGCTGTACCTGGCGGTGCAGCCGGGCAGTGGCATCACCTCGCTGGAAACCCTGAAGGGCAAGCGCGTGGCGATCTTCCGTGGTACCGCCACGCAGTTGTCGTTTGTCTCGGCGCTGGCCAGCAAAGGCTTCAAGGAGAGCGACTTCAAGGTCATCAACCTGGATTACAACGCTGCCAATGCTGCCCTGGCCGCCAAGCAGATCGATGCCACCTGGTCCGGCGCCGGGGTGTTCGCCTTGAAAGCCCGCGGCTTGGCAGACGTGCCGGTGAGCACAGCCGACCTGGGCGGTGCCGGCAGTGTGCAAACCGTGCTGGTGGGCAGCGGCGCGTTCGTCGACCAACACCCGGAGCTGGTGGCGCGCCTGCTCAAGGCGCAACAACCGGCAGTCACCTGGTTGCGCAACGAGGCCAACAAGCAGGCCTATATCGACCTGGTGTCGCGCCTGGCCGGCTATCCTTCGGTGATCTTCGCCTCTGACGCGGCGGACCAGTCCTTTGCCAGTGGTTTTGACCCAAGGCTCGACGCCAGCTTCGTCAGCAACTTGCAGCGCAGCGCTGACCAGGCCCTGCAGGCCAAGTTGATCCGCAAGGCCGTCGATGTGAAGACCTGGGCTGAACCGCGCTTCCTGGATGCCGCCTTGCAGTCCACCGACAACGCCCCCCAAGCCAGCCGCTGATAACAAGGAAACGCCATGACCACCCTGTTCATTTTTCCGAATGCCTGCTCGTTTGCCGCCCACGTCGTGATCAACGAACTGCAACTGCCGATCGACGTCGAAAAAGTGCAATTCGCCGCGGATTCGCCCTATCGCCAGATCAACCCCACCGGGCGCATTCCGGCCTTGCGCCTGGATGACCAGACGCTGCTGACGGAAAACACCGCGATCCTGCCGTACCTGGCCGACCTCAAGCCCGGTACGCCGCTGTTCGCCCCGGTAGGCTCGGTGGAGCGCGCGCAGATCCAGGGGTGGCTGGGCCACCTGGCCACCGAAGTGCACGTGGGGGCGTTTCGCAGCATCAACCGCCCCGAGCGCTTCAGCCCGGACGAATCGGCGTTTGTCGGCATTCGCAGCAAGGGCGTGCAACGATTGGCCGATGCGCTGAAACCACTGGAGGCGCGGCTGGCGTCGCAGGACTACCTGGTGGGCAACCGCTTTACCTTGGCCGACGCCTACCTGGGTGTGTTCGTCGGCTGGAGCGCCCGGGTCGGGACCTTGCTGGAGGACTTTGCGGCGTTGCAGGCGTTTTTAGCCCGATACCGCGCGCGCGAGTCGGTGGTCCGCACGCTGGCGGTGGAAGCTTAGAGCCTAGGAGATGCCATGCCGACCATCGACACCATCGCCACCTGGGCCCAGGTCATCGCCCGCACGCTGGAGGGGCAGGGCATTGCCAGTGGCCCACTGCTGCACGAAGCGGGCATCGCCCCCTGCAACCTGCACGACCCCGACCAGCGCATCGAGCTTGCGGCCATGAGTGCGTTCTGGCGGGCCGCGCGGCGCGTCAGCGACGATGAATGTTTCGGCCTGCACGTGGCGAAATGGGCGTACCCCACCGACTTTCACGGGCTGTATTTTGCCGTGCAAAGCAGCGCGACCTTCCTCCAAGCCTTGGAGCGCGGGGTGCGCTATGCGCCGGTCATTACCACGGCGGCCAAGATGCAACTGGTGCGTGGGCCCCATGTGGCACGCCTGATCTATGGCGTGGCGCCGGGGGCGCATGTCGAGCAGGTAGCCACCGAGGCATCGATCGCCTGCGCCGTGCGTTTTGCCCGGCAAACCTGGGGCCACCTGGCGATCGTGCAAGGCGTGCGCTTCGCCCGGCCGACGCCCAGCGATCCGCAGCGTTGGGCCCGCCTGCTGGGTTGCCCGGTGCAGTTCGATGCCGCGGAAAACGCCATCGACTACGCCAATCGCTGGCTGGAAACGCCCTTGGGCACCGCCAACCAGGCGGTCGCGCAGGGGTTGGACAGCGTGCTCAATGACTACCTGCAACGCCAGCGCCGGCTTGACCTGCCGCAACGGGTGCGGGGCGCCATCGTGCGCTATTTGCCGCTGGGCGACGTGCAGCAAAGCCGGGTGGCCGACGACTTGGGGATGAGCGTGCGCAACCTGCATCGGCACCTGCTCAAGCACGCCACCAGTTTCAAGGCCTTGCTCGACGACTGTCGCCGGCAACAGGCCTTTGGTTACCTGCGCCAAACCGATTGTTCGATCAACGAAATCTGCTACCGGTTGGGGTTCAACGAGCCGAGCAGTTTCAACCGCGCGTTCCGCCGCTGGACCGGTGTCAGCCCCGGCCAGTGGCGCCGCGTTGATCAGGGCGAACCTTGCAGCGCCCCGGAGCAGGCCTTCAGCATCGCGGTGTAGGCAAGGTGTCCGCGGCGGACCACATGTTGTCCGCCCAGGCCCCTTTTCAGCCCGCTGCATTCCCTAGCATGGCAACCCTGATCGTGCATTGGCCTATGTCGCCGCACGCAAAACCAGGAGCCATTGCCCATGCTGTTACGTTACTCGGCCACCACGGCCCACCGCCTCAAACCGCTGAGCTTGTCCCTTGCGCTGGCAATGCCCGGGGTGCTGTTGGCCACCCCAGGGCACGCTGCCGACGAGACCGCCGCCGCTCACGTCGAGCCTGCGGCCGACTCGACAGGCCCGCGGCTGGAACCAGTGACGGTCACCGCCCGGCGCCGCGCCGAAGCGTCCCAGGAAGTGCCCACGCCGATCACCACGTTGAGCGGTGCCAACCTTGAAACCCAGCGCATCTACAAGATCCAGGACTTGCAGCAAGCGCTGCCCAGCGTCAACGTGGCGTACGTGCATGCCCGGGTGTCGAGTTTCGCGGTGCGTGGCATTGGCAACAATCCGGCCAGCGATGGCCTGGAAGGCAGCGCCGGCATTTACCTGGACAACGTCTACCTGGGCCGCCCTGGCATGGCTGCCTTCGACATGCTTGACGTCGATCAGATCGAACTGCTGCGCGGGCCGCAAGGCACGCTGTTTGGCAAGAACACCACCGCCGGCGTGCTGAACATCACCACCCGCGGGCCCACCTTCACCCCGGAGCGCAGCCTGGAAGTGTCGGGCGGGCAGGACGGTTACTTCCAGGGCAAGGGCACCGTGTCGGGCCCGTTGACCGAGACCCTGGCCGGGCGCCTGTCGTTCTACCGCACCCGCGACGATGGCTACCTGGACAACAAGCACGACAACCGCACCCTGCTTGGCGGTGAGCGCGAGGGCTTGCGTGGGCAGTTGCTGTTCAAGCCCAACGATGACTTCAGCCTGCGCTGGATCAACGAATACAACACCGAGAACTCCAGCAGCGGCAGCAGCGTGGTCTATGGCGCAGGGCCGCTGTTTTGGCAGCGCGCGAGCCTGGTGGGCGCCAACCCGAGCATCGGCCATAGCAACATCGACGGCCGGCAGAATGTCAGCGTGCACCAGAACGCCAGTTCCGTGGAAGCCAACTGGAACCTGGCAGGCGGCTACACGCTGACCTCCATCAGCGCCTACCGCTACTGGCACTTCAACCCGGCCAACGACGCCGATCAGTTGGACGTGCCGGTGATCAGCGACTACGGCTACGAGGTGCACGACCGCCAGTTTTCCCAGGAAATACGCCTGGCTTCGCCCAAGGGTGAGTTCTTCGACTACGTGGTGGGCGCCTACGCCTTCAAGCAAAACCTGGGTAACCGCATCTTCACCGACTTCGGCCCCCTGGCGGATTTGAACCTGATCGGCGCCAACCTCAATGTGCTGAACAACATCAACAGCAAGGTCAACGGCAAGGTCGATACCGAAAGCTATGCACTGTTCGCCCAGGGCACCTGGCACCTGACCGATCGCCTGGACTTCAGCGCGGGCATGCGCGGCACCTACGAAGAAAAAGACGCCAACGTGCAACGCTTCGCCCCCACCGGCGGCGGCACGGCAGTGGTGATCCCCGGCGTGGTGGATGGCAACGCCATACGCGCAGGCCAAGTGGGCGCCTACGACACTGGCGATTTGCACCTGCACAACGCCGCGCCGTCGTTCCTGGCAAGCTTGAGCTATCAATTTACCGATGACGTGTTGGGCTATACCTCGCTGTCCCACGGCGAGAAATCCGGCGGGGTGAATTTGGCGGTAGGGTCTGCACCCAGTGCCGGGGCCGAGTCCTTGCTGGTGGGGCCGGAGCGGGCCAATGATGCGGAACTGGGGGTCAAGAGCCAGTTGTTCGACCATCGCCTACAGCTTAACGCCAACGTGTTCTGGACCGGCGTGAACGGCTACCAGGCCACCACCTACTACCAGCCGCCGGGCATGCTGACCGGCTACCAGTTGCTGACCAACGCCGGCACCGTGCGTTCGCGCGGCGTCGAGTTCGAGGCTACCGCCGTGCCGGTGCGCGGGCTGACGCTGAACGTCAACGGCTCGTTCAACGACGTGACCTACCTGTCGTTCAAGGACGCGCCATGCCCGGCCGAATCCACCGGCGCGGCCACCTGCGACCTGAGTGGCCAGCGGGTGGCCGGGTCGTCGCGCTGGATCGGCAACGTCAACGGCGAATACAAGTGGCCGCGCAGCAACGGCATCGAGCCTTACGCCACGGCCAGCTACGCCTACCGCTCGGGCAGCGAAGGCACGCTGGACAACTCCGAGCTTGCGAAAATCGACGGCTACGGCCTGGCGAACTTCTCGGTGGGTGCGCGGATGGGCTATGGCGACGGCTTGGTCGACGCCTCGCTGTGGGTCAAGAACGCCTTCGACCGCGAGTATTACCTGGCCGTGGGCACTGGCTCCAACGGGCTGTACACCGCCTCCCCAGGCCAGCCGCGTACCGCAGGCATCACCCTTCGCTATGACTTCTGAGGTGGACATGAACAACAAGCAGATGAACCTTGGGGCATTCCTCATGGGCAGCGGCCACCACGTGGCCGCCTGGCGCCACCCACGGGCCTGGGCCGGCGGTGGGCTGGACTTCCAGCACTTCAAGCGACTGGCCCAGACCGCCGAGCGCGGCAAGTTCGACGCGATCTTTTTTGCCGACAACCTGGCCCTGATGGGCTCGCCGGAGTTAGGCCAGTACACCACGGCGGGCGACGTGTACGACCCCCTGGTGCTGCTGTCGGGGCTGGCGGCGGTGACCGAGCGCATTGGCCTGGTGTCCACGGTGTCCACCAGTTACAACGCGCCGTACCTGCTGGCGCGCAAGTTTGCCTCCCTGGACCACTTGAGCGGCGGGCGCAGTGGCTGGAACCTGGTGACGTCGGCCACTGACCTTGAGGCGCTGAATTTTGGTCGTGAGCAGCATTTCGAGCACGGCGACCGCTACCAGCTCGCCGAAGAATTCATCGACGTGGTCACGGGCCTGTGGGACAGCTTCGAAGATGATGCCTTCTTGCACGACAAGGCCAGCGGCGTGTACTTCCAGCCCGACAAGTTGCATGTGCTGGGCCACCAGGGCGAGCACTACCGGGTGCGCGGGCCGCTGAACATCCCGCGCACGCCTCAGGGCCATCCGGTGCTGATCCAGGCAGGCTCCTCGGAGCCTGGCAAGGCGTTGGCGGCGCGCACCGCCGAGGTGATTTTTACCGCGCAGCAAACCCTGGGCAATGCCCAGGCGTTTTACGCCGATGTGAAAGGGCGGCTGGCAGCCTACGGTCGCCAGCCACAGGACCTGAAAATCATGCCGGGGATCTCGCCGGTGATCGGCCGCACCCAGGCCGAAGCCGAGGACAAGTACGCGCAGTTGCAAGACCTGCTCGACCCGCGTGTGGGGCTGGGCCTGCTGGCGGGCATGGCCGGTGGTTTCGACCTGTCCGGTTACGACCTGGATGGGCCGCTGCCGGAGTTGCCGGTGAGCAACGCCATGCAAAGCCGCCAGGCCTTGTTCATTGACCTGGCGCGGCGGGAAAACCTCAGCATCCGCCAGCTGTACCTGAAGGTGGCCGGGGCCCGTGGGCACCATACGGTGATCGGCACCCCGCACACCGTGGCCGACACCCTGGAGCAATGGTTCGTGGGGCAGGGGGGTGATGGCTTCAATATCATGCCGCCGTTTTTGCCTGAAGGCCTGGATGACTTTGTCGACGGCGTGGTGCCGATCCTCCAGCAGCGCGGCCTGTTCCGCCGGGACTACCAGGGCAGCACCCTGCGCGAGCACCTGGGGCTGGCGCGGCCGATCAGTCGTTATGCACGCGAGCAGGACGCGAACTGCGCCTGACGGGTTATGATAGGGCGGCTCGGCACAATCCGAGCCTGCCTTGAACCCCGGAGCCTGTTTCGCGATGCCCAGTATCACCCGCCTGCCCACCACGCCCCCCGAATCGCTCAAGAGCCAGATCCTGCAAATGGTGGTCGACTACCTGACCGACATCAGCGCGGTGGCCCTGACCCCGAGCAACCCGCTGTACAACCTGTACCAGTACGCGGTGGGCTTTGAGGTGCACCTGTACCTGGAGGCCATGAAGGGCGGCCAGGGCGTGGAAGTGGAACTGATCGTGGCGTTGGACGACGAAGACCCAGCCATCGTCGCAGGCTTCCTGTTATACCTGCCCACCCAGGGTGATCCCGAGGCGTGCGCGGTGGCCTACCTGGCCGTTGCCAACGCCTACCGACGCCAAGGCGTGGCGCGGGCGATGCTCGCGCAGATGACCCAGCGTTACCCTCATGCCGAACTCGGTTGCGTGGTGGCCAGGGTGCCGTATTTCGAGGCACTGGGCTTTCAAGTGCTCGGCGCACGTGGGCCGCAGGTGTTGATGAACACCCGCGACCACGGCAGTGACGGCCTGACCGCCGTGCTGGATACCGCGCCCATCTACAGCTCGGTGGAGGTGCGGCAGATTCATGCCTACCTACTCAAGCAGCATGGCAAGCGCGCGATGACGGATGCCGAAAAACAGCGTGACCGGCAACTGGACCAACTGAGCCGCCAGGCGCAGGCGTTTGCGTGGGAGCGCTTGCAGTCGCCGCCCGCCCCCTGATCAGCCGCGCGCCAACCGAACACACACGCTCAGGCCCCGGTGGCTTTGCGGGTCGCCGTCGTCCAGGCTGAGGCTGGCGCCGTAGCGCTCGGCAATCGTCTTGACGATGGACAGCCCCAGGCCCGAGCCCACGTCGTCAGCGCCCAGGGTGCGATAAAAGGGGTCGAACACCCGCGCTTTGTCTGCGGCAGCGATGCCCGGCCCGGTGTCGATGACCTGCAGCACAACGCACTTAGGTTCGATCCGCACGCACAGGTCGACCCGGCCCCCGTGAGGGGTGTAGCGGATGGCGTTGTCGACCAGGTTGCGCAGCAGTGTGTACAGGTCGAGCTCGCTGAATGGCACCTGCACGTCCACTTGGCCATCCACGCCGATATCGATGGCCTTGGCCTCGGCCAGCGGCAACAGGTCTTCCAACACTCGACGAAACACCGCGTGAACGCACACGCCAGCGCCTGGCGCGGGTGCAGTGGCCTGCGCCCGCGCCAGGCTCAACAGTTGGTCGATCAGCTTGCGACCGCGCTCGATGCCCCGGCGCAAGGGCAACAGGCGTTCATGGGCCACGGGTGACATCGGCGCTGCAGCCAGGCGTTCGGCTTGCAGCGACAGCGCGGTCAGGGGCGAGCGCAACTCATGGGCGGCGTCGGCGACGAAACGCCGCTGGGTTTCCATGGCCTGCTCCACGCGCGCGAGCAGGCGATTGATGGCCACCACGAACGGGCGAATTTCACTGGGCAGGTGGCGCTCATCGATGGGGTGCAGGGCTTGCTCGTCACGCTGGTCGATTTCCGCTGCCCGTTCGGCGATGGGGCGCAACAGCTTGCGCACCAGGTCGCTCACCACCAACAACAGCACGGGGAACAGCACCAGGAAGGGCAGCAAGCTGCGCAGGGCGCTTTGCCGGGCCTGTTTGTCGCGCCCGCCGGTTTCCTGGGCCACGGCAATGCGCTTGCCGCCGGCGATGGTGCGCACCAGCACGCGAAACGGCTCGCCAGCCACCAACAGCGAGTGCAGGCCATCCCCCAAGGTGGTGGCCAGCGGCAGGGGCATCGCGTTATCGTCGCCGCCAATCGCCTGGTTGCCGTCTGCAAGGTACTGCACCACCACCCTGGATTCTTCATCATCGTTTGCAATGGGGGGGAGGTTGCGTGGGTAGGCCAGGGTCATCTGTTGGCGCTCGAACAGCACGGCGACCTGGCGCAGGGTGTTGTCCTGCAGTTCGTGTGCTTCATCGAGTGCCGAAACAAAGGCAAAGACGCCGGCGAGCACTGCGACCAGCACAATGGCCAGCGACAGCGATACGGACAACCTGACCTGAAGCGAGTCTTTCAAGTGCCTTTTGAAACCATCCATCCCAGCCCCCTGACATTCTTGATCACCTCGCTGCCCAGTTTGCGCCGCAGGGCATGGATCAGAAACTCCACCGCGTTGCTTTCCACTTCATTGCCCCAGCCATAAATGCGGTCTTCAAGGTCGCTGCGCGAAAGTATCGCCCCTGGCCTGATCAACAATGCCTGCAACAAGCTGAACTCCCGGTTGGACAACAGCACCGGCGCACCCGCTGGGGTGCTGGCCTCTTTGGTGATGGGGTCCAGCGACACGGCACCGTTGCTCAGCAACGGCAGGGCGCTGCCGCCCTTGCGCCGCAGCACGGCGCGCATGCGCGCCAGCAACTCGGCCAGCTCGAAGGGTTTGAGCAGGTAGTCGTCGGCGCCACCGTCCAGGCCACGCAGGCGGTCGTCCAGGCTGTCGCGGGCGGTGATGATCAGCAGCGGCACTGGGTTGTGGCTGGCGCGAATGCTGTCCAGTACCTGCAAGCCATCCTTGCCGGGCAGGCCAAGGTCGAGCAACAGCAGGTCGTAGTGCTGCGCCTGAAGGGTGGCCAGCGCACTCAGGCCGTCCCGGACCCAGTCGACGGCATAGCCGGCGTCATTCAGCGCGCCTTCGATCGCCTCACCGATCATGCTGTCGTCTTCGATCAACAGTACTCGCATGGCGCCCTCCGGCCGCAATCGATGCCCCAGGGACGATGTGATCCAAGGGCCTGGGGCATGTGCATTGAATCATTTGCCCGGGCGTTTACCAAAGGGTTTTGTGCAGGTCATGCCGTACCCAGGGTGTTGAAGTTTTTCAGCAGATCGGTCATGGCGGCCTGGCAATCACTCTGGCTTGGGGCACTGGCACGAAGGGCTGCCAAGGCACGGTCGATGGCGTTGTCCAGTCGATGCCAGTCACTGGCGGCGCGCGGTTTGAGGCCTGCCTCGGCCGAATCCCAGGCCAGCTCCAGGTCTTTAATCCGGCGTTTTGCGCCCGCCAGGTCGTTGTTGTCGACCAGGCCTGCGACCTCGACGGCGATGCCTTGGAAGGCCGACAGGTCGCCCAACTTGGAGGCTGCCTGTTGGTGGGTATCGGCCTGGGCGCCGGCCTTGGCTGGCTCGGCGGGTTTGGAGCAAGCCGTGGCCAAGCCCAACAGGGCGATGGCAGACAGAATGGCAGCTTTGCGAATCAGGGCGTGCACAGAAGTCATGAGAATTCCTTGGTTATCAGACAGGTTATAGAACGATGGTTTTGCGTTGGCCCACGCTGAACTGCGCGACGGCGACCAGCATCACGATGACGTTGAGGAACAGCGCGCTGGTCCATGCCGCGCCCATGCCCAGGCCACCGTAGGTCTTGGCCTGGGTCAACAGGTCACCCAGGGAGGCGCCGAAAGGGCGGGTCAGGATGTAGCCGACCCAGAAGGTCAGCACGGGGTTGGCCCCCAGGCGCCAGGCAGCAAATGCGAGGCCGATCAAGGCGCCGAAGATCACGGCCCCCAGGGTAAAGCCCAGGCCCAGCGCCTCGGTGGCAAGGTCGCCAGCGGCGGTGCCCAGGGCGAAGGTCAACAGCACGGTTAGCCAGTAGAAGGCTTCGCGGCGGGGGGTGACGATTTCCTCGATGGACAGGTTGCGTTCCACCGCATACCAAATCATGAAATTGATCGCCAGTAACGTGGCAAAGACCGCTGTGCTCACATACAGGCTGACGCCCAGCCCGTCAGTGAGCACGTCGGTGATCTGTGTGCCGACAATGCTCACCAGCACCACGGTCAGCCAGTAGATCCAAGGGCTATAGGCCTTCGTGCGCAATTGGCCGAACAGCGCCAGCCCCAGCAGCACGGCCATGCCGAGCGTGGTCACGCTCTGCCCGAGGCCGGCGTCGACGGCCAGGAAGTCCGCGCCGGTTTCGCCTACCGTCGTGGATAAAATCTTGATGATCCAGAACGCCAGTGTTACCTGCGGAACTTTGTTCAACCAGTGGTCGCGTGTCAGGGGTTTCATGTGGGGGGCTCTCCAGGGCCGTGCGCCAGTTTGCGCAAGGGGAGGCTACGCCGCGAAACTTAGCGGGAACTGAGGGCGTGTGATCGTCAGCGATGTACCCTTGTTGATACGCCTTGGGCATTGCCAGCCATGGCGCCCTGGGGTTGAATAAGCCCCCGCTTGGCAGCCTAGGATGCCCATGTCTAACTCCGCTACAGTCACGAGCCCGGCTGCGCCCACCGTGCTGTTCAAACATCCGCGCCAGCGCTTCTGGCTGATGGCGTCTTTGCTGGTGGCCATGGTGCTCGCCGCCTTGGACCAAAGCATCGTGGCCACGGCGTTGCCATCGATTGCCAGCGAGATGAAGGGCATCGAGGGCATGAGTTGGGTGGTCACCCTGTTCATGTTGACCTCCACCATCAGCGCGCCGCTGTACGGCAAGCTGTCGGACCTGTACGGGCAACGGCCGCTGTTTCTGCTGAGCATCGGCGTATTCGTCGCCGCTTCGTTGCTGTGCGGGCTGGCCACCAGCATGGGCCAGTTGATTGCCTTTCGCGGGCTGCAGGGGCTGGGGGCCGGTGGCCTGATGACCCTGTCGCAAACGGTGATCGGCGGCGTGGTGGAGCCTGCCAAGCGCGGCCGTTACCAAAGTCTGTTCTCGGGAGCGTTCGCGGTCAGCGCGGCGGCGGGGCCGTTGCTGGGGGGCTTCATCACCTCGCATTTCAGTTGGCGCTGGATCTTCCTGATCAATATTCCGCTGGGCATCCTGGCCACCACCGGGTTGCTGCTGACCCTGCCAAGCCTTGCGCGCAAGGCGAAGGTGGTCATCGATTACCGTGGCGCCCTGGTGTTGTGCGTGGCCACCTCGGCGCTGTTGCTGCTCACCCATTCGTTCTCGTTGGGGCAGGGCGCAGGGCTGTTGAGTAGCCTGTTGTTGGGGCTGGTCGCGTTTGTCGGCTTTGGGCTGTTGTACCGCATCGAACGCAAGGCACCGGAGCCGATCATCGACCTGGTGCTGTTTGCCAACCGGCGTTATGCGGTCGCCATCAGCGCGACCGCGGCCATGGCCTTTGCCATGATGGGTTCGCTGGTGTTCATGCCGTTGTACTTCCAGGCGGTGTTGCACCAAACCCCCACCGAGTCCGGGTTCATGACCTTGCCCCAGGTGGCGATGATGCTGGTCAGCTCGTTAGGGGGCGGCGCGATCTCGGCGCGCAAGCAGAACTTCGTGGGTTTGCTGTTGGTGGGCGTGGCGCTGGAGTGCCTGGGGTTGTTGCTGCTGTTGGTGTTCGCCCACTTGCAGATGCCGGCGCCGTACTTTTTCATGACCATGGCGTTGCTGGGGGCCGGCATGGGCATCGGCATGCCCAATGCCACAGTGATCGTGCAGAACGCCGTGCCCTTATCGGTGTTGGGCGCGGCAACGGCCAGCATGTCGTTCTGCCGGTCGCTGGGTGGCGCGCTGGGCGTGGCGGTGTCGGGTGGCATCATGAGCTACACCTTGGGCCACGAGCTTGAGCAGTTGCCTGAGGCGTTGCGGTCGCTGAACCTGATCGAAGGGTTGGCCACAGCCACGGTTTCGCCGGGTGATCTGGCGCGCTTGAGCGGGCTGTATCGCGTGGCGATTGGCAATAGTTTGTTTGCCGGGGCGTTGGTGATGGGGGTGGCATTGGTGTTGGTGTTTGTGTTGATGCGGGGGGAGCGCAGTGGGGTATCTGTGCCGTAAGGGCGGGACCCAAGGCGACAGATGAAGCGCACAGCCTCGTTATTTGGGTAACGGCGGCGGTCCGTCGCTTGTGAATTCAAACTGTCGCAGGAGATCACCTGGGTGGTTGCTCACCTTCGCCATCCATCGGTTGCTATGAAAACCTTGCGTTTCACACACTCTATTGGAGATTAGCATTTCTGCGTGCATTGCCGTCTCGGGGTGGTTTTATGGGAACAGTATGGAACCTGGATCTGTACGAATTCTTCAAACCAGTAGGCCCAGTTGTTCTGAATATCATGGCGGGAGTGACAGCGGGTCTGGTGTCCAGCCGCTTTGGATATGCTTGAGTCAGTTATCGGGGGTGATGATTTTCGTCAGCCATCCTGTGGTGTAGAGCTTCAGAAGCTCTGCGCGACGGATGCCGGTCTCCAAGAGCAGTTCAATCATTAGCCAATTACGCAGCTCTGCATTTCTGTGGGAGCTGGCTTGCCTGCGATGCAGGCAACTCGGTCTTCCAGGCACACCGAGGTGATGCCGTCGCAGGCAAGCCAGCTCCCACACTTGACCGTGCCCGCTGTAGATTCTGATCTTGATGTTGCCTTTGCTTCACCACACTCAAGCCGGCCTGTAGGCCGCTGTGCTTTTGCTTTTGATCTGTTTTGGTCTTGATCTTAGGCGCCCCGTTAAACCACGCTGGCCGAACGCAGGTGTGACCAAACAAATGGGTGGCAGCTATACGTGGGTTGGTCAACCGGGACACCAGGAACCCGGCGCATCCGAGGATGCCCCGCGCATAGCTGCCATAAAGCATCATGCAAGCTAAATGCGAGCACAAATATGGCGACGCAGATGCGCCTGGGTATCTCGGGTGACCAAACCCGGCCGCAGCTTTGTCAGCGGCGGAGGGAGATTAGACACTGATATTTTCAGACGCAAGAGCGAAAATGTAAGCTCGTTATTCAATTATCGCAGACGTTGTAGGATTTTTCCTAGGATATTTCTGGGGATTTTATTTCTGGGCGTGTTCAGCAGAGTGGGCATCATTACGAGATCCAACAGGCTCTACCCAGACCCTCACCCCGCAACCACCGCCCCAACCCCCGCCCGCGCCACCTGCGCATCCTGCTCGGCCTTGACCCCCGACACCCCCACCGCGCCAATCACTTCGCCCCCTACCACGATGGGCACGCCGCCTTCCAAGGAGGTCAACAGAGGCGCGCTCAAAAAAGCCGTGCGCCCGCCGTTGACCATGTCTTCATAGCCTTTGCTTTCACGCCGGCCCAAGGCCGCGGTACGGGCTTTCTCGCCGGCGATGTAGGCGCTGATGGGCGAGGCTCCGTCCAATCGGAGCAGGGCCAAAGGGTGGCCGCCTTCGTCGACCACGCTGATGGACACCGCCCAGCCCTGTTGCTCGGCCTGCGTACGGGTGGCCGCCAGGATGAGTTCGAGTTCGGCCAGGCCGAGAATATTACGACTGCGCATGGGGTTGCTCCTTGGCTGAGGCCAGGGCCTCGTCGATGATTTCGATCCAGTGGCGCACGGGCGTGCGCCCGGCGCCGTCCAGGTGGGTTTGGCAGCCGATGTTAGCGGTGACGATCACTTGCGGCTGGCCACTTTCCAGGGCGTTGAGCTTGTTGTCGCGCAGTTGCCGCGACAGCACAGGCTGGGTCAGTGAGTAGGTGCCGGCCGAGCCGCAGCACAAGTGACCGTCGGGCACGGCGGTCAGGTTCAAGCCCAGCGTTGTCAGCAGCGCTTCCACGGCGCCACCGAGTTTTTGCGCGTGTTGCAGGGTGCACGGGCAATGGAACGCCAGGCGCAGGTCGCTGTGCACGTGCAAATTCGCCAGTGGCTCGGCGCGCAGGACTTCCACCAGGTCCAGGGCCAAAGCGCTGATGCGCTGCGCCTTGGCTGCGTAGCGCGGGTCGTGCTTGAGCATCACCCCGTATTCTTTGACAAAGGCACCGCAGCCACTGGCGGTTTGCACAATGGCCTGGGCGCCGCCTTCGATGGCCGGCCACCAGGCGTCGATGTTGCGCCGCGCCCGGTCGAGGCCTCGGGCCTGGGCGTTCATGTGAAAGTCGACCGCGCCGCAACAGCCAGCTTGCGCCACCGGGATCAGGCTGATGCCCAGGCGGTCCAGCACGCGGGCGGTGGCGGCGTTCGTGTTGGGGGAAAAGCCCGGCTGCACGCAGCCTTCCAGGATCAGCATGCGCCGCGCATGTTTCGTGCTCGGGCGAATACCGGCTGGCCGCGCCTGGCGCGGCAGCTTGGCTTGCAGGCTGCCCGGCAGCAGCGGCCGGAACAACTGGCCGGTGCGGGTCAAGGCCTTGAACAGCGCCGGGTGTGGCACCACGGCGCGCAAGCCACTGCGCAGTAGGCGGTTGCCCAGGGTGCGCGGCACCTGTTGCTCGATGAAGTCGCGGCCGATGTCCAGCAGCGTGTGGTACTCGACCCCCGAGGGGCAGGTGCTTTCGCAATTGCGGCAACTCAGGCAGCGGTCCAGGTGGGTTTGCGTGGCGGCAGTGATGGGCGCGCCTTCGAGCATTTCCTTCATCAGGTAGATACGCCCGCGTGGGCCGTCCAGTTCATCGCCCAGCAGTTGGTAGGTGGGGCAGGTGGCGTTGCAGAAGCCGCAGTGCACGCAGGCGCGCAGCACCGTTTCGGCTTCGAGGGCACGGGGTAGTTGGCGGGCCTGTTCGCTGAGGTGGGTTTGCATGGTCAGAGCTCCGGGTACAGGCGGCCAGGGTTGAACAACCCGTGGGGGTCCAGTTGCGTTTTCAGCTGTCGGTGGTAGCGCAACAGCGCGGCGGGCAATGGCTGGAAGGGCAGGTCGCAGTGGCCTTGGGTGTAGCAGGTGGCGTGGCCACCGGCCTGCTGGGCGTGGCGGCGAATGTCGTCGGCATCGCTGTCACTTTTCAGCCAACGCTGGGCGCCGGCCCAGTCCAGCAGTTGCGTGCCGGGCACGTCCAGGGGGGCGATGTTGAAGGGCAGGGACAGGCGCCACAGCGGGCGTGGGTCGTTGAAAAATGCCAGGCGCTGTTCGCGCAGGTCTTCCCAGAATGTCGCGTCGGCCGCGCTGCAGCCCAGCCGGTCACGTGCCGCTGCCACCGAGCCTTCGCCGCCTTCCAGGCGCAGGTGCAGCACGTTGCCGTCATGGCAGGCGCCGCTGATGGGCAACGACTGTTGGCCCCATTCGGTGAGCTTGCGCAAGGCCTCGTCGCTGCTGATGGCCATGTTCAAACTGGCGCAACAGCGCGGCTTGGGCAGCACCTTGAGCGACACTTCGGTGATCAGCCCCAGGCTGCCGAAGCTTGCGGCCAGCAGCCGCGACAGGTCGTAGCCGGCGACGTTTTTCATCACTTGGCCGCCAAAGCGCAGGTGTTTGCCCAGGCCTGTGATGACGCGCGTGCCCAGCACGAAATCACGCACCGAACCGCTCCACGGCCGACGCGGCCCCGACAGCCCGGCGGCGACCATGCCGCCGACCGTGGCGCGGCCATCGAAGGTGGGCGGCTCGCACGCCAGCATCTGCCCGGCGGCGTCCAGCGCGGCATTGAGCTCGCTGAGCAAGGTGCCGGCGCGCACGCTGACTACAAGCTCCGTGGGGTCGTAGCTGACGATGCCGGCATGGTCGCGGGTGTCCAAAACAATGCCCGTGGTGGGGCGGCCGAGAAACGCCTTGCTGTTGCCCCCTTGAATCACCAGTGGGGTGCGCTGGGCGATGGCCTGGTTGACGCCGTCCAGCAGCGTATCGAGGCTCATCAAAAGCGCTCCAGTTCGGGAAAAGGAACCTGGCCGTGATGGATGTGCATGGCGCCGAATTCTGCGCAGCGGTGCAAGGTGGGGATGTTCTTGCCCGGGTTGAGCAGGCCGCTGGGGTCGAAGGCGGCCTTGATGGCATGAAACACCGTCAACTCGTCGCTGTTGAACTGCGCGCACATCTGGTTGATCTTCTCGCGGCCCACGCCGTGCTCGCCGGTGATGCTGCCGCCAACCGCCACGCACATCTCCAGGATCTTGCCGCCCAGGGCTTCGGCGCGTGCCAGCTCGCCTTCGGTGTTGGCATCGAAGAGGATCAGCGGGTGCATGTTGCCGTCACCGGCATGGAACACGTTGGCCACCCGCAACTGGTACTCGGCCGACAGTGCGGCGATGCCCTTGAGCACCCCCGGCAAGGCCCGGCGCGGGATGGTGCCGTCCATGCAGTAGTAGTCCGGCGAGATCCGCCCCACGGCCGGGAAGGCGTTTTTGCGCCCAGCCCAGAAGCGCACGCGTTCGGCTTCGTCCACCGCCTGGCGCACTTGGGTGGCACCGGCGGCCTCCAGCACCCGGCGCACGCGCAGGCAATCCTCATGCACGTCGGCTTCCACGCCATCGAGCTCGCACAGCAGGATCGCTTCGGCATCCACCGGGTAACCGGCGTGGATGAAGTCTTCGGCGGCGCGGATCGCCAGGTTGTCCATCATCTCAAGGCCGCCGGGGATGATGCCGGCGGCGATGATGTCGGCCACTGCGCGGCCGGCTTTTTGCACCGAGTCGAAGGCCGCCAGCAGCACCTTGGCGACGTGCGGTTTGGGCAGCAGTTTGACTGTAACCTCGGTCACCACGCCGAGCATGCCTTCGGAGCCCGTGAACAAGGCCATCAGGTCCAAGCCTGGGCTGTCCAAGGCGTCGCTGCCCAGGGTCAGCGGCTCGCCCTCGACCGTCAGAATGTCCAGTTTGACCAGGTTATGCACGGTCAGGCCGTACTTGAGGCAGTGCACGCCACCGGCGTTTTCGGCGACATTGCCGCCAATCGAACAGGCGATCTGCGAGGAGGGGTCGGGGGCGTAATACAGCCCATGGGGCGCCGCCGCCTGGGAGATTGCCAGGTTGCGCACGCCCGGTTGCACGCGCGCCACCCGGGCCTTGGGGTCGATTTGCAGGATCTGGTTGAAGCGCGCCAGCACCAGCAGCACGCCCTGGGCCAGGGGCAGGGCGCCGCCCGACAAACCGGTACCCGCACCACGGGGGATGACCGGCACCCGGCGTTCGTGGCAAATACGCAGCAGGGTGTGCACCTCTTCCAGGTGCCGCGGCAAGGCCACCAGCAACGGTGTGGTGCGGTACGCCGACAGGCCGTCGCATTCGTAGGGCTTGAGGTCTTCGCTGCGGTGCAGCAGGTCAAGGTCGGGCAGGGCGCTGCGCAGGGCCGCAAGCAGTCCGGCCTTGTCGACGTCGGGCAAAGCGCCGTCGAGTCGCTCGTCATGGAGGATGTTCATCGGCAAGGCTTCTTGTTTTTGTGATGCCTGGATAGTTATCCCGCCTGCGGCGCCCGTCCAGCGGCTTGAACACTGGTCCTACCAGTTTTTTCGCAGCCAGGCGCGCGCACCGCTACAAGGCCCGGCTAGACTGGGTTGGGTAAGGTCGAAAAGAAAAACAACAAGTGGTCCTACCAGTGAGGGATACCCGTGAAACCTACAGTCGTGCGCCAAGTGGCCGATGTGGTGGCCGAGCAGATCGAGCAGTTGGTGGTGGATGGGGTGCTCAAGGTCGGGCAAACCCTGCCGTCGGAGCGGCGCATGTGCGAAAAGCTCGGCGTCTCGCGCTCGGCCCTGCGCGAAGGCCTGCAACTGTTGCGCGCACGCGGCATCATCGACACCCGCCACGGCAGCGGCTCCACCGTGGCCAGCCTTACGCCTGCGGCAGACGCCAGCCCCCTGATGCACCTGTTCGCCGCGCAGCCGCGCACCCTGTATGACTTACTGGAGGTGCGCGCCCTGCTCGAAGGCGAAGCAGCGCGCCTGGCCGCCGAACGCGGCACCGAGGCCGATTTCGTGCTGCTGGGCCGGCGCTACCAGGACATGCTGGCCGCCCATGCGCAGATGGCCAGCGTGGGCCACCAGGACCACGCGCAACGCGACCATGCCTTTCACCTAGCGATCGTTGAAGCGTCGCATAACCCCGTGCTGGTGCACACCTTGCAGTCACTCAACGAACTGATGCTAAGCAGTGTGTATGCCTCGGTGAACAACCTCTACCACCGGCCAGAACAACTGAAGCTGATCCAGCGCCAGCATGCGCGGGTGTACCACGCGGTGATCCAGCGTTTGCCCGCGGTGGCCCAGCGCGCGGCGCGCGAGCATATCCAGTCGTTGCGCGATGGCTTTCGCGAGATCGAGTTGCAGGAGCAGCGGCTGGATCGGGCGACGTTGCGGTTGCAGGGGTGGGTGTAGGGTTTCAACCCTCACTCTGGTGCAGCAATCCGCCACTGCGTGGTGATGAGCGACATAATCTCAATGACCGTTCGGGATCGGCTTACTGATGTTTCTTGTGATCGCTACGCCACGTCGCTTACACAAAGGAGTTCCCAATGCGTAAGGATTACCTCGCCTTTTTTATCTCGCTCTTTTTATCGAGGCTGGCGGATCAGATTCTGTTGTTTCTTGTGCCGCTGGTGGTGTTCCAGACGACCAACAGCGCTTCATGGGCAGGGCTAGCGTTTTTCGTCGAATCGCTGCCACGATTTCTTGCGTTCCCGTTGTGCGGCGCTCTGTGCGACAAGTACTCGCCTATCAAGATCCTGCATATCAGTCAGGTCTACAGGGCATTGCTCTGTGTGCTGGCGATGGTGTTATACGAAATCTTCGGTGGCATCGGCTGGGTGGTGGTCCTGTCGGCATTGTGCGGGGTGCTGACCACGCAAGGCATCATGGCTCGCGAAGTGCTGCTGCCGCATATCTTTCAACACTACAGCTACACCAAAACCTTGTCCTACTCCCAGATCGCCGACCAGACCGGGCTGGTACTCGGGCCTCTGGTGGCGGCACTGATGCTCGAACTATGGGCTTGGCATTGGGTGGTGCTTTGGATCGCCGGATTGTTCCTGCTGGCAGACATGAGCATGGTGGCGTGGCAACGTTTTAGCCGTATTACGCTAGAGGTGTTCGAGCAACATCAAGACATCTGGCTGCAGCCCTTGAGGATCGCTTTTGGGCATATCCGTAGCCTGGCGCAATTGAAAAAAATCATCACGCTGGCGGTAGGGGTCAATCTGATCGTCGGTGTCACCTTGGCTACTTCGGCGGCCATGGTCATCGGCCAGTACAGCGCCGGCAAGGATAGCTATGCAGCGCTGCAAGCGGCGGGTGCGGTGACAACGATCGTGATCCTGTTTCTTCTCGCTCGGATTGTGCTGCCTCTGCGGGTCCTCGGGGGTGTCGGATATTCAATGATCGCAACGGGGGCATTCATCAGCGCCCTGAGTCCGAATCTGCTCGGCTATGTGCTGGGTTTCCTGTTGATCACAGGTTTTGACAAAATGTTCAACGTCTACATGCGCACTGTCCGGCAGCAGGTGATACCGCCTCAGGACTTCGGCAAGACGGTAGGCGTGATTACGCTGCTGAACAACATGTCCCAGCCTCTGGCAGGATTACTGGTGGCTGTGTTAGCCGCGCCCTTGGGCACCCAGAATGTAATCCTGATTTTGGCCGTGTTAACTACCATTCTTGGGGCATTTGCTCTGTGGTGGTTCGCTAAGGCTCGCAGCTCATTCCCGAGCTTGACGCTTGAGGCTGACCAAGAAGCCGGAAATTAAAAAATAGGGTTGTCAGATCGGCCTCTCGGTCTCTGGCGAGAACCTGTCACAACGAGGCGCCTCAGGCTGCCAAGTGAGTGACAGTGCCTACGATTGGCCGCTTTCACTGGGGAGAGGTGTTTCAACCCTCCCGCAGCCGATGCGGAATATCGTCATCGGCAATCAATACCCGCTCCATCACCCTTGGAAAATCCCCGTAGTTGTACACCGGGTAGTGCAGCAGCGCGCGGTTGTCCCAGAAGGCGACAGTGCCTTCGCTCCATTTGAAGCGGATCTGGTACTCGGCGTTGTTGTATTCCTTGAGCAGCAAGGCCACCAGTTCGCGGCTTTCTTCCAGCGACCAGCCGACGATCTGCGGGCTCATGGAAAAGTTGATGAACAGCGCGTTTTCACCGGTCTCCGGATGGGTGCGCACCAGCGGGTGGGCGAGGATGGGGTAGTCATAGCCCACCCGGTCCAGCGACGATTTGAAGTTGTGGGTGACGAAGGCGTTGTCGATGCGCTCGCGCACGGCCTGCGGCAGGCCGCGATAGACCAGGCCGCTGTCGGCCCACACGGTGTCGCCGCCCACGGGCGGCAGGTCGACCGCGCGCAGCACCGCGCCGAAGGTGGGCTTGAGCAGCCAACTGGTGTCGGTGTGCCAACGGCCTTTGCGCGCATCGCCATAGGCAACTTTCGCGTCTTCGGCCTGGATCAGGTGCGCTTCGGGGCGGGTGCGGTCTTTTTGCTCGGTGGTGGGGTGCACGTACAGTTCGCCGAACTGGCGGGCAAAAGCCACCTGTTGTTCGCTGGTGATGTGCTGGTCGCGGAAAAAAATCACTTTGTGTTTGAGCAGCAACTGGCGGACCTGGTCGCGCTGCGCGGGGCTCAGTGGCCGGTCCAGGCGGATGCCGCTGATCTCGGCGCCCAGGGTGGGCTCCAGGGGCGTGACCTGCAGTGTGTCGTTCAGGTAAGCGAGGTTGTCGGCAGTCATTAGCGGTGCTCCTGTTCAGGCGGTGGCGCGGTTAGGTAAAGGTTGGACGAGCAAGGCATCGACGGCGTCCAATATGGGTTGGGCCTCGGTGCGCACCAGCCAGTCGGGGCTGACGCTGGCAAAGTGCACGCGACGATCACGGCCGATCACCAGCACCGTGGGTTGCGGCAGCTCCCAGGTGCCGGTGCCCGTCGTTGCGCCTATGCTCGAGCCCTTGGCCTGTGCGGCCTGGCGCGAGGCTTCGTCGAATTGGTAAAGGATGCCCAGGCGCCGGCCCAGGTCGTTGTTCGGGTCGCTGGCCACGTACAGGGTCAGGCCATGCTTGTGCTTGATCTCGATCAAGCGCTCGGGCACTTGCGGGCTGACGGCCACCAGCGGTACGCCCCGGGCCAACAGTTGCGGTTGCAGGTTGCGTTCGTAATAGGGGATGGCGATGTTGCAGGCCGGGCAGCCGGCAAAACGGAAAAACACCAGCACGGCCGGGCCCTGGCTGACCAAGTGGTCCAGGTGCAGCTCGCCACCCTCGACGTCAAGCAGGGTAAAGGGGTTGAGCGTGTCGCCAGCCTGCACGAAGCGGCGGCGCGGCGCTTCATCCACCAGGCGTTGGCGTTGCTCGATGTTGACGTTCAAGGGGGCTGGGTCCCAGCTGCGCACGCGTTCGGCATGCAGGTCGGCCAGCAGTTGGTTCAGTGACTCACTCATGGCGTTGCTCCTTGCGGGTTAGAAGTTGTAGGCCAGGCGGGTGTAGTAATAGGCGCCGCCCAGGCCGAACGGTGAAAACGAGCCGTACTCATAGCCACCGGCCCAGTCCTTGATGCCGTTCTTGTCGGGGTACACGTTGAACAGGTTGTTGGCGCCCAGGGCCACGGTCAGGCTTTTGCTCAGGGCGTAGGCCACGTCCAGGTCGGTGATCCACTTGGCGCCGAATTTACGGTCGTTGATGGGGTTGTTGTCGGCCTCCACGTAGCTGCCGAAGCGGGTCAGGGTGGTGTTTACCTTGAACGCGGCGATGTCCCAGCTGTTGCCCAGGATCAGCTTCGTGCTGGGCGTGGCCACGGTCAGGTCTTTTTGCAGGCGGCGGTCGAACAACTGGTAGTTGGCACCCAGGCTTGCGAGCTTGGCGGGGGTGGCTTGCAGTTTTTCGATCTTGGTCTGGTTCCAGTTCCAGGCGGCGCTCCAGCGCACCTGGCCATAGCGGGCCAGGTCTTGGCGCCACTCATTGACCACGTCCACGCCACGGGTGCGGGTGTCCACCGCGTTGGTGTAGTACTGGGCGTACAACGAGGGCGACAGGCCGTTGGCGGCGAGGATCTGCGACACCGCCGGGCCGCCCAGCAGGCTGGTGGGCACGATGCGATCGCGGATGCTGATCTGGTAGAAGTCGGTGGTCAGGCGGTAGTTGGGCGAAGGCTCGAAGGTAAAGCCTGCGCTGTAGTTCAGCGACTTCTCGGGCTTGAGTTTTTCTGCGCCCAGGGCCTGGGCCTCGACGCTGTCCACCGGCAACACCTTGACCGGCACCGAGACTTGCTCGCCATTGACCACCCCGCCGGAAGTGAAGGTGGACGAGGCATAGATCGTTTGCGCCAGGGACGGCGCGCGAAAGCCGTTGTTGACCGTGCCACGCAAGGCCAGCCCCGGCAGGATCTCGTAGCGCGTGGAGAACTTGCCGCTCCAGGTGCTGCCGATGTCCTGGTCGTAGTGCTCGTAACGCGCGGCGGCGCCCACGTACCATTTGTCGGTGAGGTCCAGGCCCAGGTCCAGGTAGCTGGCGACGTTGTCGCGGGTCATGCTGCCGGCGTCGTCGGGGCTGGTGCCGTTGTACGAAGCCAGGCCCGGCAATGGAGTCTGCCCGGCGTAGGGCCCGGTGGGGATCACGTAGTCGCCGGGGGTGTAGCTGGCATAGTCGCCCGGCTCGATGCGATAGCGTTCGCGGCGCCATTCAAAGCCCACCGAGGTTTGCAGTGGGTGCGGCAGGCCGATCTCGATGTTGCGGTTGAAATCCAGGTTGTTGGTCCACTGGTCGAACACCTGGGTGGCCAGGTTGAACGAGGTGGGGCTGGTGGGCCCAAGGGAGGGGTTCAAGGT